>NZ_VJZC01000280.1 GCF_009377185.1 Streptomyces spongiae | reverse complement strand
GGCGGGGCCTGTTCGAGGATGACGTGGGTGTTGGTGCCGGTCACACCGAAGGAGGAGACGCCGGCACGGCGCGGGCGGTCGGTGTCGGGCCAGGGCTGCTGCGTGCCGAGGACCCGCACCGCGCCGGACGTCCAGTCGACGAGGCGGGTGGGGGTGTCGGCGTGCAGGGTGCGCGGGGCGGTGCCGTGCCGGATCGCCATGATCGTCTTGATGACGCCGGCGACACCGGAGGCCGCCTGTGCGTGACCGAAGTTGGACTTCACGGAGCCGAGCAGCAGGGGCCGTTCACGGTTCTGGCCGTAGGTGGCGAGGAGGCTCTGTGCCTCGATGGGGTCGCCGAGCGGGGTGCCGGTGCCGTGTGCCTCGACGATGTCGATGTCGGAGGGGGTGAGGCGGGCGGCGTCGAGGGCGGCGCGAATGACGCGTTGCTGGGACGGGCCGTTGGGCGCGGTGAAGCCGTTGGAGGCGCCGTCCTGGTTGACGGCGGAGCCACGGACGACGGCGAGCACGTCGTGACCGTGCCGTTCGGCGTCGGAGAGCCGCTCCAGCAGGAGCACGCCGGCGCCCTCGGCCCAGCCGGTGCCGTCGGCGCCGTCGCCGAAGGCCTTGCAGCGGCCGTCCCGGGCGAGGCCGCCCTGACGGCTGAACTCGACGAGCGGTCCGGGCGTCGCCATCACGTTGACGCCGCCGGCCAGGGCCAGGGTGCTCTCCCCGCCGCGCAGTGACTGGCAGGCCAGGTGCAGGGCGACCAGCGAGGAGGAGCAGGCCGTGTCGACGGTGAGCGCGGGGCCTTCCAGGCCCAGCGTGTAGGCAAGCCGTCCGGACAGGGCGCCCGCCCCGATGCCGCTGCCGACCTCGCCGTCGGCGTCGGCCAGGGAGCGCAGCACGAGGTGGGCGTAGTCCTGGCCGTTGGTGCCCATGAACACGCCGGTGCGGCTGCCGCGCAGGACGCCGGCGTCGAGGCCGCCGCGTTCGATCGCCTCCCAGGCGATCTCCAGCAGGATGCGCTGCTGGGGGTCCATGCGCTGCGCCTCACGCGGGGAGATACCGAAGAAGGCGGCGTCGAAGTCGGCGACCTCGTCGAGGAAGCCGCCGCGGGCGCTGAGTTCGTGGCCGTGTTCGTCGGCTCCGGCGGTGCGCAGCGAGGTGAGGTCCCAGCCGCGGTCGGAGGGCAGCGCGGACAGCGCGTCGGTGCCGTCTGCGACGAGTCGCCACAGGTCCTCGGGTGACCGCACGCCGCCCGGGTAGCGGCAGCCGATGCCGATGACGGCGATCGGCTCACCGGCGGCGGCGACCAGTTGCCGGTTCTTCCGGCGCAGACGGTCGACGTCCTTCATGGCGGCCCGCAAGGCCTGGACGACCTGCTCGCTGGGCGTCGTGGTCATGCTGGCTCCATCACTCGGCGGACTCGTCGGTCAGGTCGTACGAGTCATGGGGGTCGGTGGGGTCGCCGGGGCCCGCTCCGTGGCCCTGGAGTGCGGCACGGACGAGGTCGTCGAGGGCCATGGCGTCGATGTCGGCGTCCGGTTCGGGGTCCGGTTCGAGGTCCGCCGGGCCGGCCGCCGCCGGTGTGGCGCTGTCGGTCGTGGCGGCGAGGGCGAGGAGGTCGTCGAGCAGGCCCGCCTCGCGCAGCCGGGCCAGAGGCAGGCCGGTGAGCGCCGACCGGATCCTGGTGTCCTCAGGGGTCTCGTCGGGCGCGGCGGGCGTCTCGGGCGCGAGGCGTTCGATGAGGTGCTGGGCGATTGCCAGCGGTGTGGGGTGGTCGAAGACGAGGGTGGCGGCGAGGGGCAGGCCGGTGGCGGCCGTGAGCTGGTTGCGCAGCTCGACCGCGCCGAGGGAGTCGACGCCGAGGTCGCGGAAGAGCCGTTCGGCGCCGACAGCGGCCGGGTCGCGGTGGCCGAGGACGGCCGCGGCCCGCGCCAGCACCAGGTCGAGGACGGCCTCGGTGCGGCGCGCGGTGGGCAGTTCGGCGAGCCGTTCCCGCAGGGCCGCGGCCGGTTCGGCGGTCTGCTCGGGGGCGGCCTGCGGCCGGTCGTGGCCGGGCAGGCCGCGCAGCAGGGCGCGGGGGCGGCCGGCGGCCGGTCCGGCGAACGCGTCCGCGGCCAACCCGGCGACCAGGGCGGTCGGGTGGGGTTCCGTGACGAGCCGGCACAGCATCTCGGCGGCGAGTTCGGGGTCCATCGGCTCGATGCCCACCCGTCGCATGGCCTCCTCGGCGGCGGCGCCCCCGGCCATGCCGCCGCCTCCCCACACACCCCAGGAGATGGACGTGGCGGGCAGGCCCGCGGCGCGGCGCCGTTCGGCGAGCGCGTCGAGAACGGCGTTGGCTGCCGCGTAGTTGGCCTGGCCGGGGTTGCCGACAAGGGCGGTCGCCGAGGAGAACAGGGCGAACACCTCCAGGTCGCTGTCACGGGTGAGGTCGTCGAGGAGCAGGGCGGAGGCCGCCTTGGCGCGGAAGACCGTGCCGAACCGCTCGGGGGTGAGCCGGTCCAGTACTCCGTCGTCGACGACGCCGGCGGTGTGCACGACAGCGGTCAGCGGCAGGCCGTCCGGGATCGCGGCGAGCAGTTCGGTGAGCTGCTCCCGGTCGGCGACGTCGCAGGCGGTGAGCGTGACGCGGGTGCCGAGGGCGGTGAGCTCGTCGCGCAGTGCGGTGGCTCCCGGCGCGTCGGAGCCACGGCGTCCGGCGAGCACGAGGTGCGGGGCGCCGGCCTTGGCGAGGCGCCGCGCCACATGGGCGGCCAGCGCGCCGGTGCCGCCGGTGATCAGCGTGGTGCCGGACGGTTGCCAGGCGGCGGCGTCGGCGGAGCCGCTGTCCTGCCGGCGTCCGTGCCCAGGTGCCGGGACGATACGACCCGCGAAGACGGTGCCTGCGCGGACGGCGACCTGGTCCTCGGCGTCCGCGCCGCCCTGGCCGGCGAGGACACCGGCCAGGGCGCCGAGGTCGCGGGCGCCGGGCATCGCCGGCGGGAGGTCGACCAGGCCGCCCCAGCGGTCCGGGTACTCCAGCGCGGCGACCCGGCCCAGGCCCCACACGGCGGACTGCTCCGGGACCGGCGCGGCGTCCGCCGCCCCGACCGAGACGGCGCCGCGCGTGACACACCACAGGGGGGCGGTCAGACCCGCGTCGCCGAGCGCCTGGACGAGGGCCGCGGTGCCGACCGTGCCCACGGGCGCCCCGTCGCCGGTGGTGCGGTCGTCCAGGGTCAGCAGCGACAGCACGCCGGCGAATCCGCTGCCGGACGCCCTGATGCGGGCAGCGAGTTCGGCCCGGTCGGTGGTGTCGGCGAGCATGCGCACAACGGTCGTGCCGAGCCCGTCCAGTACGGCGTCCGTCCAGGCGTCGTCGGCGCCGGACGCCGGCAGCACCGCCAGCCAGGTGCCGGTGGCGCGGCGGGCCGGGAGGCCGGACAGCGGCTGCCACACCACGCGGTGCCGCCAGCCGTCCATGCGGGTCTCGGTGTCGCGGCTGCGGCGCCAGTCGAGCAGGGCGGGCAGCACCTTGGCCAGGGAGTCGTCGTCGATGTCGAGGCGGGCGCCGAGCTGTGCGAAGTCCTCCTTCTCGACGGCCGCCCAGAAGTCGCCGTCACCGCTCTGCGCGGCGGGCCGGGCGGTGTGCTCGGGCCAGAACCGCTCGTGTTGGAACGGGTAGGTCGGCAGGTCGACGCGGCGCGCTCCGGTGCCGGCGAAGTAGGTGTCCCAGTCCACGCGGAGTCCTGCGAGGCGCAGCCGGGCCACGGCCGTTGTCAGCGACTCCGTCTCTGCGTGGTCCCGCCGCAGCAGCGGTACGGCGAGCGCCGACGCGGTTTCCCCGGCGGCGGCCATGCCGAGCAGTACACCGCCCGGTCCGACCTCCACGAGCACCGAGACCTGACGTTCCCTCAGGGTGCGCATGCCGTCGGCGAACCGGACCGCCTCGCGGACGTGCCGTACCCAGTACTCGGGCGAGCCGAACTCGGCGTCGGCGAGGCGTCCGGTCAGGTTGGAGACGACGGGGACGGCGGGCGCCGTACTGGTCAGGCCGGCGAGCTGGGCGCGGAAGTCGTCCAGCATCGGCTCCATGTGCGGGGAGTGGAAGGCGTGGCTGACGCGCAGCCGGCCCGTGCGGCGGCCCAGGCCGGCGAAGTGCCCGGCCATGCGCTGCACTTCGTCCGCGTCGCCGGAGACGACCACGGCGTCGGGGCCGTTGACGGCCGCCAGCGACACCCGGTCGGTGAGCAGCGGACGGACCTCGTCCTCGGTTGCCTGCACCGCCGTCATGGCGCCACCCTCGGACAGCCGGTCCATGAGGTGGGCCCGGGCGGCGACGAGCCGGCACGCGTCGGCGAGCGTGAGCGCGCCCGCCACGTGGGCGGCAGCGATCTCGCCGACGGAGTGGCCGACGACGTAGTCCGGGGTGACGCCCCAGTGCTCCAGCAGCCGGAACAGCGCGACCTCGACGGCGAACAGCGCGGGTTGCGCCGTGCCGGTACGGTCCAGGGCCGCCTCGTCGTCGCCCCACATCATGTCGCGCACGGCCGGGTCGAAGTGGCCGAGCACCTCGTCCAGCGCGACGCGGAACGCCGGGTGGGTGTCGTACAGCTCCCGGCCCATGCCGAGGCGCTGGCTCCCCTGGCCGGGGAAGAGGAAGGCGACACGGCCGGGGCGCGGTGCGTCGGTGCGCAGCACGCCGGGGGCGTCGGCGGTGCCGGACGGGTCGGCGAGGGCGGCGAGGCCCGCCGTGAGGTCGTCGGGGCCGGTGGCGGTGAGGGCCGCGCGGTGCTCGAACAGGGCGCGGCCGGTGGCCAGCGCGTACGCCAGGTCGGCGAGGGCCGGGAGCGGGTCGGCGGTGATCCGGTCGAGGAGGAGGCGGGCCTGGTCCCGCAGGGCGGCGGGGGTGCGGGCGGACAGCAGGACGGGCAGCGGCTGCCGTCCGTCCAAGTCGGGCCGTCCGGCCGCCGCGAGGGGCACAGCCGGTGCGGGGGGCGCCTGTTCGAGGACGATGTGGGCGTTGGTTCCACTCGCGCCGAAGGAGGACACGCCCGCGCGGCGCGGCCGGCCGGTGTCCGGCCAGTCGGTCGGCTCGGTCAGCAGCCGCACGGCGCCGGCGGCCCAGTCGACGTGCGGGGACGGCCTGTCGACGTGCAGGGTGCGCGGCAACATACCGCTGCTCATCGCCTGCACCATCTTGATCACTCCGGCGACGCCCGACGCGGCCTGCGTGTGCCCGATGTTCGACTTCACCGATCCCAGCAGCAGCGGCCGTTCGCGGTCCTGGCCGTAGGTGGCGAGCAGGGCCTGCGCCTCGATCGGGTCGCCGAGGCTGGTGCCGGTGCCGTGCGCCTCGACGGCGTCGACGTCGGCCGCGAGCAGACCGGCACCGGCGAGGGCCCGGCGGATGACGCGCTGCTGGGCGGGGCCGTTGGGCGCCGTGAGGCCGTTGGAGGCGCCGTCCTGGTTGATGGCCGTGCCCCGGACCACGGAGAGCACCTGGTGCCCGTGCCGCTGCGCGTCCGAGAGCCGCTCCACGACGAGCATGCCGACGCCCTCCGCCCAGCCGGTGCCGTCCGCGTCGGCGGAGAAGGCCTTGCAGCGGCCGTCGGCGGACAGCGCGCCCTGGGCGGTGAACTCGACGAAGGCGACCGGGGTCGACATGACGGTCACGCCACCGGCCAGAGCGACCGTGCACTCCCCCGCACGGAGTGCCTGCACGGCGAGGTGCAGCGCCACGAGGGAGGAGGAGCAGGCGGTGTCGACGGACACCGTGGGGCCCTGCAGCCCAAGGGCGTAGGCGACACGGCCGGAGAGCAGGCTGCCGGACTGTGCGGTCTCCCAGCGGCCGAGGTCGTCCGGGAGCCGGTAGTCGCCGCTGGTTCCGCCGACGAACACGCCCGCGTCACTGCCGCGCAGCCCGGTCGGGTCGATGCCGGCCCGCTCCAGTGCCTCCCAGGCGGCCTCCAGGACGAGACGCTGCTGCGGGTCCATGACCAGAGCCTCGTTGGGCGAGATACCGAAGAAGCCGGGGTCGAAGTCGGCCGCGCCGTCGAGGAATCCGCCGCGCCGGGTGATGCTGCCGCCGGGGCCGCCGGACAACAGCCGGTCGAAGTCCCAGCCGCGGTCGAGCGGCATGTCGCCGGTGGCGTCGTCACCGGCGACGACGAGGTCCCACAGGTCCTCCGGGGACCGCACTCCACCGGGGTAGCGGCAGCTCATGCCCACGATGACGATCGGGTCGTCGGTCGCGGGGACGGACGCGGGGGTGTCCGTCCGCTCGGACTGCCTGGTCGTGCCGAGGAGTCGGGTGAGCAGGTGGCGGGCAAGTTCGTCCGGCGTCGGGTGGTCGAACACGGCCGTGGCGGGCACGGTCAGGCCGGTGGCGCGGACCAGCTGGTCGCGCAGGTCGACGGCGGCCAGCGAGTCGAAGCCCAGGTCGCGGAAGGGCCGGTCGGGTTCGACGGCGTCGGCGGCGGCCGTGCCGTGTCCGAGGACGAGGGCGCTCTTCTCCCGGACGAGATCGAGGAGTGAGCCGGCGCGTTCCGTCTCGGGCAGGGCGAGCAGGTCGGCGCGCAGGCGCGCGGCCGGGTCGTCGCCGGGCCCGGTGGCGTTCGCGGCGGCGAGCGCGTCGCGGGCCTCGGGCAGGGCGGCGAACAGGGCGGTGGAGGCACCGCTCGCGGTGTGCGCCGGCGCGAAGGTGGCCCAGTCCACGTCGGCGGCGGTGACGGCGGGCAGGCCGAGGCCGACGGCCCGGTCGAGCGCGGCGAGCGCGGTGTCCGGGTCGAGGGCGGGGAGCCCGGTGAGCCGCAGGTGCCCGGCGAGGGACGGTTCGAGGGTTCCGGTCCAGGCGTTCCAGGCGATGGCCACGGCGGCCCGGCCGCTCTCCCGGCCGCGTTCGGCCACGGCCTCCAGGGCGCCGCCGACGGCAGCCTCGGCGGCGCGCCCGCGGGCGCCCCAGGCGGCGGCGACGGAGCCGAACAGCACGAAGGCGTCCAGGTCCCGGTCGGCGAGGAGTTCGTCGAGGGCCAGTACCCCGGCGAGGGCACGGTCGACGGCACCCCCGGAGGGTTCGTCGAGTGCGGCACCGGCAAAGCGGTCAGGCATGGTCCCGGCGGGTTCGTCACGCGTGGCCGCAGCAAACCTCTCACCCGTCACCCCGGCAAGCCCATCGAGCGCGGCTCCGTCCAACCCTTCACCTGTGAGCCCGCCGGCTCCATCGAGCGCGGCCCCGGCGAACCCCTCACCCGTAACCCCGGCCGATCCATCGACCGCGGACCCGGCGAACCCCGCATCCCCGCCGTCGGCGGACCCGGCGGGTTCCTCCGCGTGGACGACTGCGGTGAGCGCGGCGGCGTCCGGGCTGCCGAGGAGTGCGGTCAGGGCGGTGCGGTCGGTGATGTCGCAGGCGTGGACGGTGAGCCGGGCCGCTCCCGCGCTGTCGCCGGTGCCGGCGAGGACGCGGTCGGCGGTGTCCGTGGCGGGCGCACGCCCGACGAGCAGGACGTGCTCGGCACCGCCGAGGGCGGCCCGGCGGGCGACTGCCACGCCCATCGGGCCGGTGCCGATGACGAGCACGGTGCCGCGCGGCCTCCAGTCGGCGCCGTCGGCGCCGGGGCGGGCGCGGACGACGCGGCGGGCCCGCAAGCCGTCGGCGCGCAGGGCCAGCTCGCGTTCGGCGCCCTCCTGGTGGGCGGTGTCCTCGGCGAGGGTGAGGAGGGGGTCGAGCCGCGTGTCGGGGGCGTTGTCCAGGTCGAGCAGTCCGCCCCACCGGCCGGGGCTCTCCAGGGCGGCGACGCGTCCGGCGCCCCAGGCCGCGGCGGGCGTCACGTCCGGCGCGGGGTCGGCGGAGCCGGTCTTCACGCCCCGATGGGTCACGCACCACAGTGGTGCCGTGATGCCCGCCCGCTCCAGCCGGCGCAGCAGTCCGTCGGGGCCATGAGCGCGCACCACGCCGGGCAGGGCGAGCACGCCGACCGGTCCTGCGGTGCCGTCCGTCGGTGAGTCGGGGTCGGTGGCCGGTGCTGCGATGTCGTCGGCCACCGTGTCCAAGCCGGTCCGAAGCAGGCGGTCGGTTCCCAGGGCCGCGACGGCAGCCTCGGTCCATGGCTCGTCCCCGGCGCCGGTCAGCAGCAGCCAGCGCCCGGTTCCGGACGCGTCGGGCAGTGGGAGGGGCACCCACTCGGCGCGGTAGAGGAGGTCGTCGGCGGCTGCCCGGGCGCGGCGCCGTCGGCGCCAGCCGGCCAGGGCGGCGGTCGCCTCGGAGCCGAGATCGGTGCCCAGGGTGGCGGAGAGCGCCGCGGGGTCGGACGCCTCCACTGCCTGCCAGAACTTCGCCTCCACCGGGTCGGCCTGGGGCGCGGGCGCGATTTCGGGCCAGTAACGGCGGTGCTCGAAGGCATAGGTGGGCAGGTCGACGAGGCGGGCGCCGGTGCCCGAGAAGAAGCCGGCCCAGTCCACCGGGACGCCGTCGGCGTGCAGCCGGGCGAGGGCGGTCAGCGCGGCAGTCGCCTCGTCGCCGTCGCGGCGCAGCAGCGGCACCACGGGCGTGGCGTCCTCGACCTGGGCGCGTACGGCGCCGCAGAGCACGGCGTCGGGGCCGGCCTCGACGAACACGCCGACGCCGGCGTCCCGCAACGCGGAGACGCAGTCGGCGAACCGCACAGTCTCACGGACATGCCGCACCCAGTAGTCGGCAGTGCCCAGTTCCCCGTCAGCGGCCGGCCGTCCCGTGAGGTCGGAGAGGACGGTGAGCGCCGGCGGGTGGAACTCCAGACGGTCGAGCACGGCCCGGAACTCGTCGAGCATCGGCTCCATGAGGGGCGAGTGGAAGGCGTGGCTGACCCGCAGGCGGGTGACCTGCGTGGCGTCGAGCCGGTCGAGGACCGCGTTCAGCGCGCTCTCCTCGCCGGACAGCACCACCGCGTCGGGCGCGTTGACGGCGGCGACGGCGACGGTGTCGCCGAGCAACGGCCGTACGTCCTCCTCTCGGGCGCGTACGGCGGCCATGGCGCCGCCGGGCGGCAGGGCGTCCATGAGCCGGGCCCGCGCCGCCACCAGGGCGCAGGCGTCGTCGAGCGTGAGGATGCCCGCGACATGGGCGGCGGTGATCCCGCCGACGGAGTGGCCGGCGACGTACTCGGGGTTGACGCCCCAGGACTCGAGCAGCCGGAACAGGGCGACCTCGACGGCGAACAGGGCGGGCTGCGCCGTGCCGGTGCGGTCCAGGGCGGCGGGGTCGTCGCCCCACATCACCGGGCGCAGCGGGCGACCGGGTTCCAGGTCGAACCGCGCGAGGACGGCGTCGAGCGCGTCGGCGAACACCGGAAAGCGGGCGTGCAGTTCGCGTCCCATGCCGAGACGCTGGCTGCCCTGTCCGGAGAACAGGACGGCGAGCGGGCCGCGGCTGCCCCGGGCCCGGCCGCGCGCGGCCTCCGTCACGCCGTCGGTGCCGGCGAGCAGCACGGCGCGGTGCGGGAGGGCGGCGCGCGCGGTGGCCAGGGTCAGGGCCACGTCGGCGACGGTTCCCGGCCTGTCCGCCGCACGCAGGCGGTCGAGCTGGGCGTCGAGGGCGGCTGTGGTGCGCGCGGAGACGACCCACGGCCACGGGGCCGCGAGCTCGGGACCCGTTTCCGTGCCGTCCGCCCGCCCGCCCTCGGTCGGCTGTGCGACGGCGGGTTCCTCGGGCGCCTGTTCCACGATGACGTGCGCGTTGGTGCCGCTCATGCCGAACGCCGAGACGCCGGCGCGGCGCGGCGCGTGCCCGGCGGGCCACTCGGTGGCGTCGGTGAGCAGGGCGAGGCCGCCGGGCGTCCAGCCGATGTGCGGGGAGGGTTCCTCGGCGTGCAGGGTGCGGGGCAGGACGCCGTGGCGCATGGCGAGGAGCATCTTGATGACGCCGGCGACGCCGGCCGCTGCCTGGGTGTGGCCGAGGTTGGACTTCACCGTGCCGAGCAGCAAGGACCGTTCGCGGTCGCGTCCGTAGGCGGCGAGCAGGGCCTCGGCCTCGATCGGGTCGCCGAGCGTCGTGCCGGTGCCGTGCGCCTCGACGGCCTGAACGTCGGCGGGCCGAAGCCCGGCGTCGGCGAGGGCGTGGCGGATGACGCGCTGCTGGGACGGCCCGTTGGGCGCGGTGAGCCCGTTGGAGGCGCCGTCCTGGTTGACGGCGGAGCCGCGGATCAGACCGAGCACACGGTGCCCGTTGCGCCGGGCGTCGGAGAGCCGTTCGAGGACGAGCACGCCGACGCCCTCCGACCAGGACGTGCCGTCCGCGGCGGCCGAGAACGCCTTGCAGCGGCCGTCGGAGGCGAGTCCGCCCTGGGCGCTGAACTCGACGAAGGCATCCGGCGCCGACATCACCGACACGCCGCCGGCCAGGGCGAGGCCGCAGTCGCCGTCGCGCAGTGCCCGCACGGCCCAGTGCAGGGCGACGAGCGAGGCGGAGCAGGCGGTGTCGACGGTGACGGCCGGTCCCTCCAGACCGAGGACGTAGGACAGGCGGCCGGAGAGCACGCTGGCCGTGTTGCCGGTGGCGGCGTAGCCCTGGACGTCGGCGGTGCCGCGGCGCAGCACGGTGGCGTAGTCCTGGCCGTTGGTGCCGACGAACACGCCGGTAGGCGTGGCGCGCAGGCCGGTCGGGTCGATGCCGGCGCGTTCCAGGGCCTCCCAGGCGGTTTCGAGCAGGAGCCTCTGCTGCGGGTCCATGGCGAGGGCTTCGCGCGGGCTGATGCCGAAGAAGCCGGCGTCGAAGTCGGCGACGCCGTCGAGGAATCCGCCCTCGTGGGTGGCGGAGGCGCCGTCGGCGAGCCCGGCGAGGTCCCAGCCGCGGTCGTCGGGGAACGGGCCGATGGCGTCGCGACCGTCGGCGAGGAGCCGCCACAGGTCGTCGGGGCCGGTGACGCCGCCGGGGAAGCGGCAGCCGATGCCGACGACGGCGATCGGGTCGTCGGCGGCCGCGCGGGTCTGCGGCACCCCGGCCGCGGGTGTGGACTCCTCGGTGTCGCCGAGGAGTTCCCCGAGCAGGAAGTCGGCCAGGTGCTGCGGGGTGGGGTGGTCGTAGACCAGGGACGCGGGCAGGGTGAGGCCCGTGGCGGCGGCGATGGCGTTGCGCAGTTCGAGGGTGGTCAGCGAGTCGAAGCCGAGGTCGCGGAAGGTCCAGTCGGCCTCGACGGTCCGCTGGTCGGCGTGACCGAGGACGGCGGCGATCCGGGTGCGCAGCAGGTCGAGCAGCGTCCGGCCGCGCTCGGCGGGGGGCAGCTCGGCCAGCCGGGACCGCAGATCGTCCCCGCCGTGCCCGGCCGTCAGCTCGTCCGCCGGTGCGGGCCCGGCGAGTTCGGTGAGGAGCGCGGCGGATGCGGGCTGCAGCGCGGCAAGGCGCGGCCAGTCGACGTCGGCGACGGTGACGGCGGTGTCGCCGTGGGCGACCGCGTCCAGCAGGGCGTCGACGCCGAGTTCGGGGTCGAGCGGGGTGAGTCCGGCGCGCCGCAGCCGGCGGTCGATGTCCTGCCCGGCGGCCATGCCGGATCCGGCCCAGGGTCCCCAGGCGATCGCGGTGGCGGGCAGGCCGTCGGCGCGACGGCGGGCGGCCAGCGCGTCGAGCCGGGCGTTGGCGGCCGCGTAGTTGCCCTGTCCTGCGGCGCCGAGGACACCGGCGGTCGAGGAGTACAGCACGAACGCGGTGACCGGCAGGTCGCGGGTGAGCTCGTCGAGGTTCTCCGCGGCGGTGACCTTGGCGCGCAGGACGGCCGTGAAGTCGTCCGGCGTGAGGTCGTCGACGACACGGTCCTCAACGACGCCGGCCGTGTGCAGGACGGCGGTCAGCGGCGCGTCGGCGGGTACGTCGGCCAGGACTGCGGCGAGCTGGTCCCGGTTGGCCGCGTCGCAGGCGGCCAGGGTGACGCGGGCGCCGAGGGCTGTCAGTTCGTCGCGCAGTTCGGCGGCGCCGGGGGCGTCGGGGCCGCGGCGGCTGAGCAGCAGCAGGTGTCCGGCGCCCTCGCGGGCGAGACGGCGAGCGGCGTGCGCGCCGAGGGCGCCGGTGCCGCCCGTGATGAGGACGGTGCCGTGGGGGCCGACGAGTTCGTGGACCGCCGCGGGGGTGTCGCGGCGCCGAGACCGGACGAGCCTGCGGACGTACACACCGGAGTCCCGGACGGCGGTCTCGGTGTCGTCGCCCGCGAGGACGGCCCGCAGCCGGCGCGCGGCGGCGCCGTCGACGTGGCCGGGCAGGTCCACCAGTCCGCCCAGGCGGCCGGGGTGTTCGAGGGCGACGACCCGGCCCAGTCCCCATACACCGGCCTGGGCGGGGTCGCGCACCGGCTCACCCGCTCCCAGGACGGAGACGGCGCCACGGGTCACGCACCACAGGGGTGCGTCGAGTCCGGCGTCGCCGAGTGCCTGGCAGGCGGCGGCGGTGAGCGCGGCGGCGTCCTCGCCGGCGAGCGCGAGTAGCGACAGCACCCCGGTGAACGGTCCGTCGAGGTCCCGGAGCCGGTCGGCGGTTCGCGCGCGGTCGCCGGTGACGATGACGCGTTCGACGGCGGTACCGAGGGCGGCGAGGGTGTCCTCGGCCCACGTGTCGTCCGCGTTCTCAGGGTTCCCGGGGTTCCCGGGGTTCCCGGGCAGCAGCGCCAGCCAGCGTCCGGTGAGGGTGGCGGTGG
>NZ_VJZC01000279.1 GCF_009377185.1 Streptomyces spongiae | reverse complement strand
CCCCAACTCCCGGCCGCCTTCAGGTCCCTGGCGATGGCGGCGTACTCGTGGGTGGCGACCCTCAGCGGGTTGTACGTGTCGATGTTCTTGGTCAGCCCGTACACCGGCCGTTCGGTCTCCGCGACGAACGACCCGAAGAGCCGGTCCCAGACGATGAGGATGCCGCCGAAGTTCCGGTCCAGGTAGCCGCCCTGGGAGGCGTGGTGGACCCGGTGGTGCGAGGGCGTGTTGAAGACGAACTCGAAGGCCCGGTGCAGCTTGCCGATCCGTTCGGTGTGGATCCAGAACTGGTACACGAGGTTGGCCGAGGAGCAGAACGCGAGCGCGGCGGGATGCACCCCGAGGGCGATGAGCGGAACGTAGAACGGCCAGACGGTCCATGTCGTCCACGGCTGCCGCAGGGCGGTGGTCAGGTTGAACTTCCGGCTGGAGTGGTGCACGACGTGGCAGGCCCACAGGACGCGGACGACGTGGTGGCCGCGGTGCGACCAGTAGTAGAAGAAGTCCTGAGCCAGCAGCATCAGCGGAATCGTCCACCACAGCACGGGCACGCGCAGGGGCGTCAGCTCGTGGATCGCCGTGTAGACCGCCACGATCGGGATCTTCCACAGGAAGTCGAAGACCAGGCTCCCGAGCCCCATGCCAACGCTCGTCGCGGCGTCCTTCGCCTCGTACCCCGCCGCATCCTCATCGGGATGGATCCGCACGCTCACCATCTCGACCACGGTGAGCAGCACGAAAGCGGGTATGGACCACAGCACGACATCGGGCAGGTTCGGCATGTGGGCACCGTAGAACCGCCGGTCAGTGGCGGCTAGACGTTGTTACCCACAAGTATGACCGGCGGTACGCGCTTGCTTCTTGGCGATCTCCACCAATGCGCGGCCCTGCGCGGCCTACCATGCCGGCTGTTGGAACGGGGAGGGACAGCGTGCAGGGGCTCGAAGTTGTGCTCGTCCGGTTGGCGTCGACGGTGGCCTCCGCGCTCGTGAAGTCGGCGCTGACACCGAAGCCCGGGGCGGGGCTGGTGAGCGATCCGGTACGGCCGCTGCCGAAGCCGGCGACGCCGGAGAAGCTGGCGCGTGTGCTCTCCGGGCGCGTCGCCTCGGCGTACGGGTCGTTGCCGGAGCACGAGCGGCTGGCGGCCGTGGCGGCGGTTCAGGACACGTTCGCGGCGGCGGGCCCGCTCGACGCGGAGCGGTTGTTCGCGGTGGACCTGGATCCCGGGCGGCTGGCCGCGGAGCTGCGCCGGCCGGTGCGGGACCTGGCCCCACGGGCAGGCGACCTGTACGGGGAGTTGCTGGAGCTGTGCTGTACGCATCTCGTGGAGCAGCTCACCGCGCACCCGTCGTTCGCGGCACGGGCGGCGGTCGAGCAGACGAGGAGGTCGGGCCGCACGGAGGAACTCCTGCACGATCTGCGTGGCCCCCGCCCGGAGGCGGTGGCGTTGGAGTTCGAGGAGCGGTACGCCCAGTTCGTCGCCGGGACGCACTCCCGAGTGGAACTCTTCGGGCTCACGCTCGGCACCAGGACGCGCGCCGAATGGCCGCTGGACACCGCGTACATCAGTCTCGCGGTCACCGATGAGCGGCTTGAGCAGGCCCATGGTGAGGAAGTCGGTCTGCCGCGCACCGGGCAGAGCGTCGTCAAGGTGGAACGGGCTCTGGCGGACTGCGATCGCCTGATGCTGCGGGGCCCGGCGGGCTCGGGCAAGTCGACGCTCGTACAGTGGCTCGCGCTGAACGCGGCGCGGCGGAGCTTCGGCGCGGAGCTGGCGGACTGGAACCGCTGTGTGCCGTTCGTGCTGCGGCTGAGGTCGTTCAACTCCCTGGACCGCTTGCCGATGCCGGAGGACTTCCTGGCGGCCTCGGGGGTGCCGCTGCGGCCGCCGACCGACTGGGTGACCGAACTCCTCGACGGAGGACGGGCGTTGGTGCTGGTCGACGGGGTCGACGAAGTCCCGGCGCGGCTGCGGAGCCGTACGGAGACCTGGTTGAAGTCCCTGATCGCCGCGTTCCCGAAGGCACGTTACGTGGTGACGACCAGGCCGTCGGCGGTGCCCGAGGGCTGGCTCACCGGTCAGGGCTTCACGGCGCACTCGCTCCTGCCCATGGAGCGGGACGACATCCGCTCGTTCATCGATCACTGGCACGACTCGGCACGCCGGGAGTGCGCGGCCGGCTCGGAGCGGGAGCTCCTGGACACGTACGAGGCGGGCCTGAAGGAGGCCGTGGCCACGCGCCGCGACCTGGGCCGGCTGGCGACGAACCCCCTGATGTGCGCCGTACTCTGCGCACTGAACCGCGACCGGCGAATGCAACTCCCCCGCGCCCGCAAGGAGTTGTACGACGCGGCACTCGACATGCTGCTGATCCGCCGTGACACGGAGCGGGAGGTGGCGTCCGTCGAGGGGGTCACCCTCTCCCGCGACGAACAGACGGCGTTGCTGCAGCGACTGGCGTACTGGCTGATCCGCAACGGCCAGGTGGAGGCGTCCCGCGACGACGCGGTCGAGATGCTGGACGAGTGGCTGGCGACGATGCCACAGGTGCGCGACCAGGGCGATGCCGCCCAGGTCTTCTCACACCTGCTCATCCGCAGCGGACTGCTGCGCGAGCCGGTCCCGGGGTACGTCGACTTCGTGCACCGCACCTTCCAGGACTACCTGGGGGCGAAGGCGGCCGTCGAGTCACGTGACTTCGGCGTGCTGGTGAGGAACGCGCACGACGACCAGTGGGACGACGTGGTCCGCATGGCGGTGGGCCACGCGCGGGTCGACGAACGGGGGCGGCTGCTGCGGCAGTTGCTGCGGCGAGCGGACAAGGTGCGCAAGCACCGCCAACGGCTGGTCCTGCTGGCCGCGGCCTGTCTCGAGCACGCACCCGAGCTCGATCCGGGTGTGCGGGCGGATGTCGAGGCCCGGACCCAGGACCTGTTACCGCCCAGGACCCTGAACGAGGCGGACGAGCTCGCGAAGGTGGGCGAGCTCGTGCTGGAGCTGCTGCCGGGGCCGGAGGGCCTGGACACGATGACCGCGACCGCGGTCGTGCGGACCGCCGCGCAGGTGGGGGGTGACGCGGGGATGGCGGTGATCGCGCGATTTCGGGAGGACACGCGGTTGTCCGTGGTCGCGCAGTTCTCACATTGCTGGTCTTCTTTCGACCCCGGGCAGTACGCGAGGACCGTGCTTTCCGCCGCGACGCCCGAGGCGTATGTGAGCGTGTCCACGCCCGCGCAGCTGGCGGAGTTGCCACGGTTGCGGCACATCAAGCGGATCACTCTCGTGGGCCCCCACGGATTCCCCTCGGAAATCCTCGAGCACACGTGTCTGGAGTACCTGTTCCGCAACGACGACCCGACTCTGCGCGACTTGTCACCGCTTGCCGCATTGCCTCACCTCACCACGTTCGTCCTCAGTCGCTGTCCCTCGGTGACCGATCTCGTCCCCTTACGCGGTTTGGGAATCGAGTGGCTCTCCGTGCTCGACCTGGCCGAGGGCACGTCTCTCGCCGGGCTCGACGGGCTCGCGGCGCTGAACCATCTGACGCTCGGCTTCGCCGCGGGCGTGACGGACGTCGCGGACATCCCCGTCGAGACCGCGCTCACCGGTCTCGTCCTCATGCGCGACGCGGCGCGCATCAACCTGCATGGACTCGAACGCTGGCCCGATCTGGAGACCCTGGGGATCGAAGGGGACTCACAGGGGGCGCAGTTGGCCGGCCGGCACGACGAGACCCGACTGACCGGCCTGCAGATGTACGGCCAGAGCGCACTCGATCCGGCGACGTTGGTACGGCATCAGCGGCTGGAGAGCCTGATGCTCAGTCGCTCACGGTTGACCCGGGATCTCGCACCGCTCAAGGACCTTCCCCGGCTGACCCGCCTCACCCTCAGCACCTGCCCCGAGCCCATCGACCTCACCCCGCTCGCGGATCTGCCGAACCTCAGCGTGTACGCGCCTCTTGACGCAGTGACCGGCACCGAACACTTCCCGCCCGAACGCCTCAACCCCCAAACAGACCCCCAAACAGACTGACGCTCATGACGGTGGCCGTCAGGACTGTCAGTCGCGGCCCGTATCCTCAATGACCATGCTCGAAGACCTTACGACCGCGCCGTCCGACGCCCCTTGGCCGACCGCGTACCCGCCGGGGTACGCGGTCGTCGACGTGGAGACCACGGGCCTGGCCCGGGACGACCGCATCATCTCGGCGGCCGTCTACCGGCTGGACGCGCGCGGCGAGGTCGAGGACCACTGGTACACGATGGTCAACCCGGAGCGTGACCCCGGGCCGGTGTGGATCCATGGTCTGACGAGCGACGTGCTCGAAGGGGCCCCGGTTTTCCAGGACATCGCCGAGGAGTTCTCCGCCCGCCTGGCCGACCGCGTGCTCGTCGCGCACAACGCGGTCTTCGACTGGTCGATGATCGCGCGGGAGTACGCGCGCGCGGAGTGCGAGGCGCCGGTGCGGCAGCGGCTGTGCACCATCACGCTCTCCAAGGAGTTGGGCCTGCCCCTGCCCAACCACAAGCTGGAGTCGCTGGCCGCCCACTTCGGCGTCGTACAGCAGCGGGCGCACCACGCGCTGGACGACGCGCGCGTGCTGGCCGAGGCGTTCCGGCCGAGCCTGCACACCGCGGTGAGCCGGGGCGTGCGGCTGCCGCTGCTGGAGTGCCGGCCGCTGACCGAGTGGTCCGGCTCCGCGCACATCGGGCGGCAGTCCACCCGGAGCTACGGACCCGGGAGTTGGCGCCCGTCGCGCAAGCGTCCCCCGTGCCCGTACCCCAACCCAGGGCGCTACGAAGAGGGCAAACCGCTCAAGCAGGGCATGCGCGTCGCCTTCTCGGGGGACACGTCGGTGGACCGCGAGCTGCTGGAGGACCGTGCCGTCGAGGCCGGACTGCACGTCGCGACGAGCCTGTCCCGGGTGACCAGCCTCCTCGTCACCAACGACCCGGACTCGGGCACGTCGAAGGCGGCGAAGGCCCGGCAGTACGGGACGCCGGTGATCGACGAGGCGGCGTTCGGGCAGCTGCTGCGGGACGTCGAGCCGGCGGAGGGATGACCGGGGCGGCTGAGGCGGCGGAGGGGTGACCGGAGCGTACGGGCGTTCCGGGCGTACGGGTGATTGGCCGCCGACTCGCCCCGCGCCCACTCGCCCCTGCCGCATCGGCGCCGCACCCTGTGGCGCATGACACGTTGCGAAGTCTGCGGAAACGACTACGGCATGACCTTCGAGGTGCACGCCCAGGGCGCGGTGCACGTCTTCGACTGCTTCGCCTGCGCGATCCACCGCATGGCGCCCATCTGTGAGCACTGTCGCGTCCAGATCATCGGCCAGGGCGTCGAGGCCGACGGCCACTGGTACTGCGGCGCCCACTGCGCCCGTGCGGAGGGGAGGGTGGGGATCGTGGACAAGGTCTGAAGCGGCCCCCACCGGCATGCGCCCCATGACCGAGTTGTACGGTCTTTGCGTGTACCGCTTCCTGTTGTCCCGGCAGTGGGTGATCCTCACGCTGGTCGCCCTCCTTCTCATCCCCACGATGATCAGGCTGGGCATCTGGCAGATGCACCGCTACGAGGAGCGCACCGCACGGAACCAGCTGG
Organism: Streptomyces spongiae; assembly: GCF_009377185.1. Classification (GTDB taxonomy): domain Bacteria; phylum Actinomycetota; class Actinomycetes; order Streptomycetales; family Streptomycetaceae; genus Streptomyces; species Streptomyces spongiae. The sequence continues at coordinate 7,148 of NZ_VJZC01000279.1, read as the reverse complement.
TCGCCGACGCGCTGGGCGCCAAGCCGGTGCCCGTGGAGGAGATGACCTCCCCCGGACACGCCGTCGCCACCGGCGAGCGGTACCACCGTGTGACCGCGAAGGGCCGCTTCGACACCGACGACGAGGTCGTCGTCCGCCGCCGCACCAACTCCGACGACGAGGTCGGCTACCACGTCCTGACCCCGTTCGTCCTCGACGACGGCAAGGTCCTGCTCGTCAACCGGGGCTGGATCCCCTCGGACGGGCCGAGCCAGACCGCGTTCCCGAAGATCCCCGCACCGCCCCGCGGCGAGATCACCGTCACCGGGCGGCTCATGCCCGACGAGACGACCGCGGCGAGCGGCATCAAAAACCTCAAGGGGCTGCCCGACCGGCAGATCATGCTGATCAACAGCGAGCAGGAGGCCCGCCGCCTCGACGCCCAGGTACTCGGCGGCTACATCGCGCAGACGGCACCCGAGCCCAAGGGCGACACCCCGGAGCTGATCGGCAGGCCCGGCGACGAGAACGCGGCGCTGAACTACGCGTACGCCATCCAGTGGTGGCTGTTCGCGGCCGGTGTCCCGGTGGGCTGGGTCATCCTGGTCCGTCGTGAGCGCCGTGACCGCGCGGCGGCGGCCTCCGCCACCGCGCAGGAGAAGGAGACGGCGCCGGCCCCCGCGTGAGTGCCCCTCACGTGCGACGGCGTTCGGTCAGCCGGTCCCGCCAGTAGACGAACGTGCGTTCCGGCTCGGGCAGCAGGTCCCACGGATGGCGTGTCATGTGCCGGCCGATGCGCCGGAAGACGGGGGCGGCCTCGTCCGGGAGGTGCGCGCGGGTCAGCGCGAAGGCGAGGACGTTGAGGTCGGTGACGGCTTCGGCGTGGGATGCGGCGGCGGCGTGGAACCAGCCGTTCAGGGCCACGTCGATCTCCTGGCGCGCCCGGGGCTCGTTCCAGGTGCCGCTCGCGCCGAGGGCGGCGGCGAGAGGCGACTCCCCCTGGCGGTGGGCCGTCAGCTCGACGCGGGCCGCCACGGGGAGCAGGGCGACCGGCGATCCGTGCGGTGCGCGGGCGGCGGCCTGCCAGGCGAAGTCCATCATGTCGGGGACCGTCCCGTGTGCGCGCGGGGACAGGTACCTCAGCAGCCGGTGGTAGGCCGTCCGGTGCCATGGCGCACGGTTGACGGCCTCGGTCCACACGGGCACGGCGTCCTTGACCGGTACGGCGCAGGAGTACATCAGGGTGAGCAGCGCCAGCCAGGGGGCCGGGTCCTCCGGGCAGGCACCGGCGGCGAGCAGACACGTCTGTTCGGCGCGGCGAACGGCGGCGTGTCCCTCGGCCGGTGCCCGGGTCGCCTCCACGAAGGCCCTCAGGACCAGGGCGTCCCCGTCGCCGGGCCGGTCGGCGGCCCATCGCTGCGAGACCACGGCCGGAAGGCTCTGCGCCAGGACGGAGACCCGGTGGACGCGGCGGTCCCAGTCGCGCCCCGTGGCACGCAGCAGGTCGGCCACCGGCTCCCAGAGGGGACGGGTGCGGCCCGCGCCGAGACCGTGGAGCTGCTGGGCGGGCCGGAGTTCGGTCAGGGTCGTGTGCAGGGGCTCGTCGTCGAGTTCGGGGCGGATCAGCAGGGAGGGGCGGCGTCTGAGCATCTCGTTCGAGCATCTCGGTTTCGCCAAGGGCGGTCGGGTGGCGTCGGTGGGGCGGGCGTGCCTGCACGGCTGGGGAGGCACGCCCGCCTCGGAGAACCTGGCTCAGCAGCAGCGGCCAGGGGCCTCGCACTCGCGCCGCAGGGTGCGCAACCGCTCGTACTCCCCGCGGGTCGGCACCGGCGCGTGCGGGTGGTGGCGGCGGTGCCGTGCGCGGTAGCGGTCGTACTCGGCCTCGCCGGTCAGTTCCCGGGCGTACCAGAGGACGGCGCCGAGCACCTTCCGGACGGTGCTCATGAGCCCGCCCCCACCAGCGGCTCGGAGCCGCGCTGCTCCGGCAGGTCGATACGGGATTCGACGTACGGCGCCTCGGTCGTCGGCAGCGGCTCGGCGGACCGCAGAGCGCGGACGCACACCATCGCGCAGTTGACCAGGACCGTGAGGACCAGCACCAGGAAGATCGCCATGAGCACGCCGTCGACGGTGTTGTTGAGGACGATGGTGTGCATGTCGTCCGCGTTCGTGGCGCCCGGCAGCAGCTTCCCGGCGTCGATGGCGTCCGCGTAGAGGTTCCGCGCGGCGAAGAAGCCGATCTTCGGGTCGTCCGAGAAGATCTTCTGCCAGCCGGCGGTGAAGGTGACGGCCACGTCCCAGGCCAGCGGGATGCCGGTCACCCAGGCCCAGCGCAGCTTGCCCGCCTTGATGAGCATGGTCGTGGTGACGGCGAGGGCGACCGCGGCGAGCAGCTGGTTGGCGATGCCGAACAGCGGGAACAGCTGCTTGATACCGCCGAGCGGGTCGGTGACACCGGCGTAGAGGAAGTAGCCCCAGGCGCCCACGACCAGGGCGCTGGTGATCCAGATGCCGGGCTTCCAGGTGACGCGGCCGATCGGCTTCCAGACGTTGCCGAGCATGTCCTGCAGCATGAAGCGGCCCACGCGGGTGCCCGCGTCCACCGTGGTCAGGATGAACAGGGCCTCGAACATGATGGCGAAGTGGTACCAGAACGCCTTCATCCCGGCGCCGCCGAACACCCCGGCGAAGATCTCCGACATGCCCACGGCCAGAGTGGGCGCGCCCCCGGAGCGGCCCACCAGCGTCTGCTCCTCGACGGCCTTGGCCGCGGCGGTCAGCTGGTCAGGGGTGATGGTGAAGCCGAGGCCCTTCACGGCCGCCGACGCGGTCTCCACGGTCGGGCCGAGCAGCGCGGCCGGGGAGTTCATCGCGTAGTACAGGCCCGGTTCGAGGACACAGGCGGCGATCAGCGCCATGACGGCGACGAAGGACTCCGTGAGCATGGAGCCGTAGCCGATCAGCCGGACCTGGGACTCCTTCTGGATCAGCTTCGGGGTGGTGCCGGAGGAGACGAGGGCGTGGAAGCCGGACAGGGCGCCGCAGGCGATGGTGATGAACAGGAAGGGGAAGAGGCCCCCGGCGAAGACCGGCCCGGCGCCGGTGGAGGCGAACTCGGTCACCGACTCGGCCTTCAGCGTCGGAGCGGCGATCACGACACCGACGGCCATCAGGGCGATGGTGCCGACCTTCATGAAGGTCGACAGGTAGTCACGGGGCGCCAGCAGCATCCACACCGGGAGCACGGAGGCGACGAAGCCGTAGCCGACCAGGCAGAAGACGAGCGTCTCGGGGCTCCAGACGAAGTACTCGGCGAGCGAGGAGTCCTGGATCCAGCCGCCGCCGAGGATGGCGAGCAGCAGCAGGGCCACGCCGATGAAGCTGGTCTCCACGACCCGGCCCGGCCGCAGGTAGCGCAGGTAGAAGCCCATGAAGAGGGCGATCGGGATGGTCATGGTGACCGAGAAGGTGCCCCAGGCGGACTCGGCGAGCGCGTTGACGACGACCATCGCGAGGACCGCGAGCAGGATGATCATGATGGCGAAGACACCGATCAGCGCGGCGACACCGCCCACACGGCCGATCTCGTCACGGGCCATCTGCCCGAGGCTCTTGCCGTCCCGGCGCATGGAGAGGAACAGGACGACCATGTCCTGCACCGCGCCGCCGAAGATCACGCCCGCGATGATCCAGATCGTGCCCGGCAGATAGCCCATCTGCGCGGCCAGCACCGGACCCACCAGCGGGCCCGCCCCGGCGATGGCCGCGAAGTGGTGGCCGAAGAGAACCCGCTTGTCGGTGGGGTGGTAGTCGACGCCGTCCTCAAGGCGTTCGGCCGGGGTGGCACGGGTGTCGTCGACCTGGAGGACCCGCCGGGCGATGAAGCGCGAGTAGAAGCGGTAGGCGATGGCGTACGAGCCGAGGGCGGCCATCACCAGCCAGACGGCCGAGATCTCCTCGCCCCGCGAGAGCGCGAGGACACCCCAGCCGACGGCGCCCAGCAGGGCGACGGCGGACCACAGGACGATCGAGCGCGGGGTCATCCGCGACCTCGCGGAGGGTGGGCCCTCCGGCGCCGGGCGACCGGATTCGGGCATGACTGATGTGGGCATGGCGGCTCCTCACCTGAGCGGTGGTGTTGGGTGTACGGCCGTACGGCGGTACGGGACGTGCGGGAAAGCGCGGGTAAGGGGATACGCGGGTCAGGGATCGTGACGGCGGTCGTGCCTGGTCAGCACGTACGCGGCGAGCAGGCAGAGGCCGCACCCCGGCACCCAGGCGAGCTGGTACCAGTAGAAGAACGGCGTCCCGGCCAGCCGCGGGCTCGCACCGGCGTACCAGGGGACCCACAGCAGCCCTGCCGCGGGAGCGAGGAGCAGCAGCGCGACGGCGACGTGCCGTACCCGCCGTATGCGGTGTACGCGCCGTAGCCGGTGATGCCCGATCCGTCCCATGAGCTGCTCTCCTCTCCCGATCGCTGTCGGTCTGTGCAAGAGTTGCCCACCCGCTGGAACTGGTTGACAGCGAATTTCCAGAACATTTCCCGCCGGTTCCGTGTCCTCCGAACCGGCCGTCCGCGCAACCAACACGCGAGGGCCCAGGCACACCAAGGACGGTGACCCATGGCGGATGGCGCCATGACCGCGACGTTCCTCGCCGTGATCGGCGGAGCGTCGCTGCTCGCCGTCACCGCGCGCCGTCTGCGGCCCGTCGACCGGCTGCCCTCTCTGGAAGGCTGGGCGCTCGCCGACCGGAGTCTCGGCCCTGTGTGGACCTGGCTGCTGCTGGGCGGCACGATCTTCACCGCGTACACGTTCACCGCCGTCCCGGGCCTCGCGTACGGCAACGGCGCGCCCGCCTTCTTCGCGGTGCCGTACACGGTGATCGTCTGTCCGCTCGCCTTCGTGCTGCTGAGCCGTCTGTGGACGGTGGCCCGCCGCCACGGGTACGTCACGGCGGCCGACTTCGTGCGCGGACGGTACGGTTCACCGCCGCTGGCGCTGGTGGTGGCCCTGACCGGGATCCTCGCGACGATGCCGTACCTGGCGCTGCAGCTGCTCGGCATACGGGCGGTGCTGACGGCCGGAGGCGTGTACCCGAAGGGCGCGGCCGGGGACCTGGTGATGGTGGCCCTCTTCGCCGGGCTCGCCGTGGCCACGTACCGGCACGGACTGCGGGCGCCGACCGTGATCTCGGCGCTCAAGGCGGTGGCCGTGTTCGTGTCGCTGACCGCCGTGTGCTGGCTGGTCCTGGAGCGGCTCGGCGGGCCGGGCGCGGTGTTCGAGGGGGCGGCGCGGCGGCTCGGCGGGACGGACGCGGGCGACTCCGCGCTCCTGCTGTCCCCCGAGCAGCAGCCCGCCTACGCCACACTCGCCCTGGGTTCGGCGCTGGCACTGCTGATGTACCCGCACGTCCTCACGGCCGGGTTCGCCGCCGACGGTCCGCGCACCCTGCGCAAGGCCACGGTGGCGCTGCCCGCCTGGACGGGGCTGCTCGCGCTCTTCGGCTTCCTCGGCATAGCGGCCCTCGCCACGGGGGTGCGGGCGCCCGAGGGCGGGGCCGAGGCCGCCGTGCCGATGCTGGTGGACCGGCTCATGCCGGGGCCGCTGGCCGGGCTGGTGTTCGGCGCGATCACCGTGGGCGCGCTGGTCCCGGCCGCCGTGATGTCGATCGCGGCCGCCACGAGCTTCGTACGGAACGTGTACGTCGAGTACGTCCACCCGACGGCCACGCCCAAGCGGCAGGTGCGCATCGCCAAGGCGGTGTCGCTGACGGCCAAGGTGGGCGCGGTGGCGTTCGTGTTCGGACTGCGCGACCAGGACGCCATCAACCTCCAGCTGCTCGGCGGGGTCTGGATCCTGCAGATCTTCCCGGCGGTGGCCGTGGGGCTCTTCACCCGGTGGCTGCATCCGCGGGCGCTGCTGGCCGGGTGGGCCGTGGGCATGGTGGGCGGGACGTTCCTGGTGGTGCGGGAGGGGTTCTCGTCGATCGTCCCGTTCGGCCCCGCCGACCAGCCGCTGGAGATCTACGCGGGCCTGGCCGCCCTCGCCCTCAACCTGATCGTGGCCGTGGTGGGCACCGCGGCCCTCGAACGGCTCGGCGTCCCGCGCGGCGCCGATCTGACCGACCTACCGTCCCGCCTGGCCGTCAGGCGGCGCCCCGAGACGGGAGCGAACAACCCGTGAGACGCAGACCTCCTATACCCGTGCCCCCTGTATCCCTCGCTCCCGTGGACGAGCCGCTCGTCCCGCGGCCCGCCGCCGAACCGCTCGCCCCCGCGGTGAGCGATCCGGACGAGCTGGAACGCGAGGCGGGCCTTGCCCGGCTGTTCGAGCTGCACTACTCGTCGATGCTCCGCCTCGCCGTGCTGCTCGGCGCGGACGATCCGGAGAACGTGGTGGCCGAGGCGTACTACCAGATCTACCGGAAGTGGCGGCGGCTGCGGGACGTCGAGGCCGCCGAGGCGTATCTGCGCTCCACCGTCTGCAATCTGACGCGGATGCGGATACGGCACCTCCAGGTCGCCCGAAGGCACGTGGAGAACCCGCCGGACGAGCTCGTCGCCTCCGCGGAGAGCACCGCGTTGCTCCACGACGACCAGCGCGTGCTGATCGACGCGTTGCAGCAGTTGCCCGCCCGGCAGCGCGAGGCGCTCGTCCTGCGCCACTGGCTCGGGCTGAAGGAGAGCGAGATCGCCGCCGCGATGGGCATCTCCTGCGGCTCGGTCAAGACCCACACGGCCCGCGGCCTCGCCGCGCTGACCCAGGCGATGGAGGCCCGGCGATGAACGACACCTCACCGGACACCACTTCGGGTGCCACTTCGGGTGCTTCTTCGGGTGCTTCTTCGGGTGCCATTTCGGGTGCTTCGGGTGCCTCTTCGGACCGTACGGCCGAGAACCGCACCGAGCAGGAACTGCGCGCCGCCCTGGAGGCGCTGGCGGGCGGGGTGACGCCCGCGCCCGACGCGTACCGCACCGCCCGCGGCGACTGGTTGCGCCGCGAACGCCGTCGCCGGCTCGTCCTCGCCGTACTGATCGCCGTCGTCTTCACCCTCGCCACCCTGATCGGTCTGTGGGTCCTCAACCAGACCCCGTCCGATCCCGGCGTCATCTTCTCGGGCGGCGGGGGCACGGTGGCGGGTACGGGTCCGGGCTGACCCCCGGGGGG
>NZ_VJZC01000278.1 GCF_009377185.1 Streptomyces spongiae | reverse complement strand
GGCGGGAGGTCCGGGTCGTGGTAGATCGCGATCGGGTTCTCGCCGAAGCCGCGCGGGGGCTGGATGAGGATCAGCAGATTGCCGAAGCGCAGGGCGGCGAGGACGATGTCGCCCTCCTTGTCGCGGCTGCGGTCGACGAACATCTCGCCGGGCGCCGGGCCCCAGTGCTCCTCCACCGCCGTGCGCAGGTCCTCGGGGAGCGTGGCGTACCAGCGGCGGTAGTCGGCCGCCGGGATGCGGACCGGGTTGCGGGCCAGCTGCTCCTCGGTGAGCCAGTCCTGGTCGTGGCCGCCCGCCTCGATGAGGGCGCGGATCAGCTCGTCTCCGTCGCCGGAGGCCAGACCGGGGATGTCGCTGTCCCCGAAGTCGTACCCCTCCCGCTCAAGACGCCTCAGCAGCGCCACCGCACTGGCGGGGGTGTCCAGACCGACCGCGTTGCCGATGCGGGAGTGCTTCGTCGGGTAGGCGGACAGCACGAGCGCGAGGCGCTTGTCGGCGGGCCGGATGTGGCGAAGCCGTGCGTGGCGTACGGCGGTTCCGGCGACACGGGCCGCGCGCTCGGGGTCGGCGACGTAGGCCGGGAGTCCGTCGGCGTCGATCTCCTTGAAGGAGAACGGGACGCTGATCAGGCGGCCGTCGAACTCCGGTACGGCGATCTGGCTGGCCGCGTCGAGCGGGGAGACACCCTCGTCGCTCGCGTCCCAGTCGGACCGGGAGGAGGTGAGGCAGAGCGCCTGGAGGATGGGGACGTCGAGGCCGGTCAGGGCGCCCGCGTCCCAGGACTCGTCGTCACCGCCGGCCGACGCCTCCGCGGGCTTCGTGCCGCCCGCGGCCAGGACGGTGGTGACGATGGCGTCGGCGGCGCGGAGTTCCTCGACGAGGTCGGGCTCGGGGGTGCGCAGGGACGCGACGTACAGGGGGAGCGGCCGTCCGCCCGCGTCCTCGATGGCGTCGCACAGGGCGCCGACGAAGGCGGTGTTGCCGCTCATGTGGTGGGCGCGGTAGTAGAGCACGGCGACGGTCGGGCCGTCCGTCTCCCTGGCCTCCCGGGGCAGCGGACCCCAGGTGGGGGCCGCCGCCGGTGCCTCGAAGCCGTGGCCGGTGAGCAGGACCGTGTCGGAGAGGAAGCGGGCGAGCTGCTCCAGGTTGGCGGGGCCGCCGTGCGCGAGGTAGGCGTGGGCTTCGGCGGCGATGCCGACCGGGACCGTGGAGGTGGCCATCAGCTGGGCGTCCGGGGCCTGTTCTCCGGTGAGGACGACGACCGGGCGGCCGTCGGCGAGCAGCAGGTCGAGACCGTCCTGCCAGGCCCGGATGCCGCCGAGGAGGCGTACGACGACCAGCTGGACGCCGTCGAGGAGCGCCGGAAGCTCGTCGAGCGCGAGGCGGGAGGGGTTGGCGAAGCGGTACGGGACCGGGCCGGCGGCCGCGCGGGCGCTGAGCAGGTCGGTGTCGGACGTCGACAGCAGGAGGATCATGCGGCGTCGGGCCTTCCTCGGGGTCCGCGCCCCGGGCGGTGTCGGGTTGGGGTCTCCCCGGCTCGAGCGAAGTCGAGAGTTGGGGAAGGGAGTTCCTGGCTCGCCCAGTCCCCGCAGGGGTGGGCTCACAGTGGCGGGACCGCGCCGGACTCGCACCGGGCTTCCTCCCCTGTCGCCGTCGTGGCGTCGGCGGACCGGATGATCCACCGAGGAGCATAGTAAGGGTCACGGGAAGAGGGCGGGGCATACCGCCCGCGGGACGGTAGGTATGCTCGCCGCCATGTCCACGGCTGACCTTCGTTCATCCTCCCAGGCCACAGCGGCCTCGCGGGACCGGGGTGACGCCTGCCCGGGGTCGCTGCGGCTGCACGCGGCGGACGACGGTGCGCTGGCCCGTGTCCGGCTGCCCGGCGGTGTGCTGACCGTCCGACAGGCCGAGGCGCTGGGGGCGGCGGCTCGGCGCCTGGGCGACGGCGCGCTGCATCTGACCTCGCGCGGCAATGTGCAGCTGCGCGGGCTGGGAGACGGCTGCGGCTCGGAACTGGCCGCGCTGCTGGACTCCGCCGGACTGCTCCCCTCACCCGAGCACGAGCGGGTGCGCAACATCGTCGCCTCACCGCTGTCGGGTATCGACGGACGCGGCCTCACGGACGTACGGCCCTGGCTGACGGCCCTCGACGCGGAGCTGTGCGCGAGCGGGGCGGCCCGAGGGCTGTCGGGGCGCTTCCTGTTCGCGCTGGACGACGGGCGCGGGGACGTGGCCGGACTCGGCGCCGATGTGACGGTACGGGCGGCGGAGGACGGAGGCGCGTCGCTCACGCCGGGCGCGGTCCGCGTGTCCCCGTCGGACGCCCCTCGGGCCGCGCTGGTGGCCGCCGAGGCGTTTCTGGAAGCGGTGGCCGCGAGCAGCACCCAGGCTTGGCGGATCGCCGAACTCACCGTGCCCGACGACGTGTTGGCCCGGACGGTCCACCGTCGCCTGACCGACGAGGGCATAGCCCACCGCAACACGCCGATCCCGACGACTCATACGGACAGACCGCCTCTCGGAGCCGTCGGCGGCGCCGTGTCGGTCCACGTCCCGCTGGGACGGCTCTCGGCCCGCCAGTGGCGGGAGTTGACGGATGTGGCCGACGGCGAACTGCGACTGACCCCGTGGCGCGGGGTCGTCGTCGCGGTGCCGGACGGAACCGCCGGGCCACTCTCCCGGCTGAGTGCCGCCGGACTCGTCACCGACCCCGACTCGCCCTGGACGCGCGTCGGCGCCTGCATCGGACGTCCAGGATGCGCCAAGTCCCACGCCGACGTCCGGGCCGACGCGACCCGGGCCCTCGACGCGGCCGACGCCGTCTCCCTCCCCCTGTACTGGTCCGGCTGCGAACGCCGCTGTGGACACCCCCAGGGTGAGCGGATCGACGTGATCGCGACTCCGGGCGGCGGCTACCGGCTGTCGGCCGACCCCTCCCACACCTCCCACCTCGCCACCGCACTGGCGGCGATCACCTCATGAGCCGTACGACGACCACCGAGAGCAGCGAGACGAACACCGTGACCACGTACGACTACGAGAAGGACGGTCCGGCCATCTACCGCCAGTCCTTCGCCACCATCCGCGCGGAGGCGGACCTCGCGGGGTTGCCCGCCGACGTCAGCCGGGTCGCGGTCCGGATGATCCACGCCTGCGGAATGGTCGACCTCGTTCGCGACCTGGACTACACGCCGGACGTGGTGGCCCGTGCCCGCGAGGCCCTGCGGGCGGGCGCGCCGATCTTCTGCGACGTGCAGATGGTGGCCAGCGGTGTGACCCGCAAGCGGCTGCCCGCCGGCAACGACGTGCTCTGCACGCTCTCCGACCCGTCCGTGCCCGAACTGGCGGCGAAGCTGGGCACCACGCGCAGCGCCGCCGCGCTGGAGCTGTGGCGGGACCGGCTGGAAGGCTCGGTCGTCGCCGTCGGCAACGCGCCCACCGCCCTGTTCCGCCTCCTGGAGATGATCGAGGAGGGCGCGCCCCGGCCGGCCGCCGTCATCGGCGTCCCGGTCGGCTTCGTCGGCGCCGCCGAGTCCAAGGACGCCCTGGCCGCGCATCCGTCGGGCCTGGAGCACATCGTCGTACGCGGCCGTCGGGGTGGCAGTGCCCTCGCCGCCGCCGCGCTCAACGCGATCGCGAGCGAGGAGGAGTGAGCGGCGAGCAGCCCACCGCGGGCCGGCTGTACGGGGTCGGACTCGGCCCGGGAGACCCGTCGTTGATGACCGTACGGGCCGTCGAGGTCATCGCCGAGGCGGACGTGATCGCGTACCACAGCGCCCGCCACGGCCGTTCCATCGCCCGCTCGATCGCGGCGAAGCACATCCGCGCCGACCATGTCGAGGAGCGGCTGGTCTACCCGGTGACGACGGAGACCACCGACCACCCCGGCGGCTACAAGGGCGCCATCGAGGAGTTCTACGAGGAGGCTGCGGCCCGGCTGGCCGCGCACCTCGACGCGGGGCGGACGGTCGCGGTCCTCGCCGAGGGCGATCCGCTGTTCTACGGCTCCTACATGCACATGCACAAGCGGCTCGCCGACCGCTACGACACCGAGGTCATCCCCGGTGTCACGTCCGTGTCCGCCGCCGCGGCACGCCTCGGCACCCCGCTCGCCGAGGGCGAGGAGGTGCTGACCATCCTGCCGGGCACCCTGCCCGAGGAGGAGCTGACCGCACGGCTCGCCTCGACGGACGCGGCCGTGGTGATGAAGCTGGGACGGACCTTCACCAAGGTGCGGAGCGCGCTGGAGGAATCGGGGCGCCTCGGCGAGGCCCGGTACGTCGAGCGGGCCACCATGGCCGGGGAGCGGGTCGCCGAACTGGCGGACGTGGAGGCCGGGTCGGTGCCGTACTTCTCGGTGGCCGTGCTGCCCAGCCAGGTCGACGCCGAGCGGCCCGAGGCCCGGGAGCGGGGCGAGGTCGTCGTGGTCGGGACCGGGCCCGCCGGTCCGCTGTGGCTGACACCCGAGACGCGGGGTGCGCTGGCCTCCGCCGACGATCTGGTCGGCTACACCACCTACCTGGACCGGGTGCCTGTCCGTGCGGGCCAGGTCCGCCACGGTTCGGACAACCGGGTGGAGTCGGAACGTGCCGAGTTCGCCCTCGACCTGGCCCGGCGCGGGCGTCGGGTCGCGGTCGTCTCCGGCGGCGACCCTGGCGTCTTCGCCATGGCGACGGCCGTCCTGGAGGTCGCCTCCCAGAAGGAGTACGCGGACGTCCCGGTGCGGGTGCTGCCGGGGGTGACCGCGGCCAACGCGGCGGCGGCCCGCGTGGGCGCCCCCCTCGGGCACGACTACGCCACCCTCTCCCTCTCCGACCGGCTGAAGCCCTGGGAGGTCATCGCCGAGCGGCTGCGGGCAGCGGCCTCGGCGGACCTGGTGCTCGCCCTGTACAACCCCGGGTCACGCAGCCGCACCTGGCAGGTGGGCAAGGCCCGTGAGCTGCTGCTGGAGCACCGGGCGCCGGACACCCCGGTCGTGGTCGCCCGGGATGTGGGGGGCTCCGGGGAGCGCGTCCGGATCGTACGGCTGGCCGACCTGGACCCGTCCGAGGTCGACATGCGCACGATCCTGCTGGTCGGCTCCTCGCGGACGCGGGCGGTACGGCGCGGGGACGGTGAGATCGTCTGGACTCCGCGCCGCTATCCGGAGGCGTGAGCGTGGGCGGCGCCGCCCGGACGGCGGCGCCGCGGTCAGCTCCGCTCGGCTTCGGCCAGGCCCGCCGTCCACTTCTCCTCGATCCGGCCCACCTTCCACACCAGCAGGGCGACGGCCCAGGTGGCGAAGAACAGCCCGACGATGACGTAGCCGATGATGTTGAGGTCGAGCCCGGAGACCCAGTCCCAGAACGGGCCGTGGAGGTCCGCCTGTTCGGCGATCAGGCCGAGCAGTTCGACCGTGCCGATGATGAGGGCGACGGCGACGGACAGGCCGGTGATGGTGAGGTTGTAGTAGACCTTGCGGACCGGCTTGGAGAAGGCCCAGCCGTACGCGAAGTTCATGAACGAGCCGTCGATCGTGTCCAGCAGGGACATGCCGGCCGCGAAGAGGACCGGCAGGCACAGGATCGCGTACCAGGGCAGTCCGGAGGCCGCGCCCGAGCCGGCCAGGACGAGGAGCGCGATCTCCGTGGCCGTGTCGAAGCCGAGGCCGAAGAGCATCCCCAGCGGGTACATCTGCCACGGCTTGGTGATCGACTTCATCAGACGGCCGAGGACGCGGTTCATGAAGCCCCGGTTGTTGAGCTGTTCCTCCAGGGCGGCCTCGTCGAACCGGCCCGAGCGCATCTGCCGGAAGACCTTCCAGATGCCCACCATGATCACCAGGTTGATGATCGCGATGACGTAGAGGAAGGTCCCGGAGACGGTGGTGCCGATCCAGCCGGTGACGTCGTGCAGACCCGAGTCGTCGCTCTGGACCGGTCCTGCCAGCGCCTTGACGCCGAGCGAGAGCAGGAAGGCGAGGGCGAAGACGATGGTGGAGTGACCGAGCGAGAACCAGAAGCCGACCGACAGGGGGCGCTGCCCCTCGCTCATCAGCTTGCGGGTGGTGTTGTCGATGGCGGCGATGTGGTCGGCGTCGAAGGCGTGCCGCATGCCGAGGGTGTACGCGGTGACACCGATGCCGATACCGAAGGTCTTGGTCCCCAGGCTGTAGTGCTCGGGGGCGACGATCACCACCAGCGTGAACCAGCCGATGACGTGCAGCGCCAGGATGAACGCGGCCATCCCGCCGAGGCTCGTCCACTCCTTGCGGGTCATCGACGTACGGATGCGGTGCCGGGTGGAACCGGGAGCGGGGGGCATGGGGGAACGGACCTCACGTTTCGGCGAACGACTGTTCTCAGCCGCACCGTCCAGGCTTCTGCGTACTCTTTGCAGGTACAAGCCGCGAGCGGCAAAGCCCCTGTCAGGTTTCAGCCAGCTGTTGGGAAAGTGCGCCGGAGCTCTTCGATCCACCGGGCCGCTTCCTCCGGGCCGGCCACTACGGGCACGTCCTCAGGCACCGGCGGCCGGCGGACCACGACCACGGGCAGCCCGGCCTCCCGCGCGGCCGCCAGCTTCGGTGCGGTGGCGGCTCCGCCGCTGTCCTTCGTCACGACGGCATCGACGCGGTGGCGGCGCAGCAGCTCTCGCTCTCCGTCGAGGGTGAAGGGGCCGCGGTCGAGCAGCACCTCCATGTGGGCCGGGTGCGGGGCCTCGGGGGCGTCGACGGACCGTACGAGGAACCACAGCTCGTCCAGACCCGCGAAGGCGGCCAGGCCCATGCGTCCGGTGGTGAGGAACACACGTCGGCCGAGGGCGGGCAGCAGCTCGGCGGCCTCCTCCAGGGAGGCGGCCTCGTGCCAATCGTCACCCGCGACCGGGACCCACCCGGGGCGCCGCAGTGCGAGCAGGGGAACATGGGCCGTGGCGGCGGCACGCGCCGCGTGGAAACTGATGGTCCCGGCGAAAGGGTGGGTGGCGTCGATGAGCGCGTCCACCCGGTGCTCGCCCAGCCACGCGGTCAGCCCCTCCACTCCGCCGAAGCCGCCGATCCGGACCTCGCCCGGAGGCAGCCGGGGGCTGGCCACGCGGCCCGCGAGGGAGTTGGTCAGGGTCAGTCCGGGAGTGCCGTGGAGCAGTTCCGCGAGGCGGCGGGCCTCCGAGGTCCCGCCGAGTATCAGTACGTGCATGAGAGTCCAGGTCCGTTCATGAGCAGCGAAGTGCAGGGTGCCGGCGAGGCGAAGGGGGGCCGCGGCGCCCAACTCAAGCACACCGGCCTGCGCCCCGGCTGGACGACCGGTGCGTGTGCCACAGCGGCCACGACAGCCGCGTACACCGCCCTGCTGACCGGCGGCTTTCCCGACCCGGTGACGATCACGCTGCCGAAGGGGCAGACCCCGTCGTTCGCCCTCGCGGCCGAGGAGCTGACCGGCGCGAGCGCGATGGCGGGGATAGTGAAGGACGCGGGCGACGACCCCGACGTCACCCACGGCGCGCTGGTCCGGGCCACGGTACGGCGGCTGCCGGCCGGAGCCGGGGTGGTCTTCAAGGCGGGCCCCGGGGTGGGGACGATCACGCGCCCCGGCCTGCCCCTGCCCGTCGGCGAACCGGCCGTGAACCCCGTCCCCCGCCAGATGATGCGGGAGCACATCGCCGAGGTCGCCGCCCGCCACGGCGGCACCGGAGACGTCGAGGTCACCGTCTCCGTCGACCACGGCGAGGAGATCGCCCGCTCCACCTGGAACCCGCGCCTCGGCATCCTGGGCGGCCTGTCGATCCTCGGCACCACCGGGATCGTGGTCCCGTACTCCTGCTCCGCCTGGATCGACTCCATCCGGCGGGGCGTGGACGTGGCGCGGGCGGCGGGGCGTACGCACGTCGCCGGGTGCACCGGCTCGACGTCGGAGAAGACGGTCGTCGCCGAGTACCGGCTCCCCGAGGACGCCCTGCTCGACATGGGCGACTTCGCGGGCGCGGTGTTGAAGTACGTCCGCCGCCATCCCGTCGACCGCCTGACCGTCTGCGGTGGCTTCGCCAAGCTCTCCAAGCTCGCCGCCGGCCATCTCGACCTGCACTCCGCCCGCTCCCAGGTCGACAAGGGCTTCCTCGCCGAACTGGCCCGCCGCGGCGGCGCGGACGAGGCGCTGGCCGCCGAGGTGGCCGACGCCAACACCGGGCTCGCCGCGCTCCAGCTGTGCATGGCGGCCGGGGTGCCGCTCGGTGACCTGGTCGCGACGGCGGCCCGCGACGAGGCGCTGGCCGTGCTGCGCGGAGCGCCGGTCGCGGTGGACGTGATCTGCATCGACCGGGCGGGGGCGGTGGTGGGGCGCAGCACGGTGGCCTGAGACCTCTGCGCTCAGCACACGTGCCGCTCACGCTCCGGCGAGTACAGGTGGCTGTCCCGGAACTGCTCCGCCCCCAACGTCCGCCCCACCATGATCACGGCGGTACGGAGCACCCCGGCCTCCTTCACCTTTCCGGCGATCTCGTCGAGCGTGCCCCGGATGACGAGCTCGTCGGGGCGGGAGGCGTACGCGACGACCGCGGCCGGGCAGTCGGCGCCGTAGTGCGGGAGCAGTTCGTCGACCACGCGGTCCACGTACCTGGCGGCCAGGTGCAGCACGATCAGGGCGCCACTGCGGCCGAGGGTGGCCAGGTCCTCGCCCTCGGGCATGGCGGTGGCGCGGTGGGCGACGCGGGTGAGGATGACGGTCTGGCCGACGGTCGGCACGGTCAGCTCCCGCTTCAGGGAAGCCGCCGCGGCGGCGAAGGCCGGGACGCCCGGAACGACCTCGTACGGCACGCCGGCCGCGTCCAGGCGCCGCATCTGCTCGGCCACCGCACTGAACACGGACGGGTCCCCGGAGTGCAGCCGGGCCACGTCGTGCCCTTCCTCGTGGGCGCGCACCAACTCCGCGGTGATCTCGTCCAGGTCGAGCTGTGCGGTGTCCACCAGCCGTGCGTCCGGCGGGCATTCGGCCAGCAGTTCGCGCGGGACCAGGCTGCCCGCGTACAGGCAGACCTGGCAGGCGGCGAGCGTGCGGGCGCCGCGCACCGTGATCAGGTCGGCGGCACCGGGACCGGCCCCGATGAAGTACACGGTCATCTGTCTGCTCCTGGAAGGGGGTTGGGAGTCTTCTGTACGGCCCACTGGGTCACCGGCATCGCCTGCCGCCACCCCGTGAAGCCGCCCACGGGCACGGCGTGCGCCACGGCGAGTCGCACCAGCTCGCCGCCGTGACGGCGGTACGCGTCGGCGAGCAGCGCCTCGGACTCCAGCGTCACGGTGTTGGCGACCAGCCGCCCGCCCACGGGCAGTGCTTCCCAGCAGGCGTCGAGGAGGCCGGGTGCGGTGAGTCCGCCGCCGACGAACACGGCGTCGGGCGGCGGGAGTTCGGACAGGACGGCGGGTGCGGTACCGGTGACGACGTGCAGCCCGGGTACGCCGAGCCGGTCGGCGTTGCGGGTGATGCGCTCGGCCCGCACGGGGTCGCGCTCGACGGTGACCGCCCGGCACGAGGGGTGGACGCGCATCCATTCGACCGCGATCGAGCCGGAGCCGCCGCCGATGTCCCACAGCACCTCACCGGGCGCGGGCGCGAGCGCGCCGAGCGTGGCGGCGCGCACATGGCGTTTGGTGAGCTGCCCGTCGTGCTCGTACGCCTCGTCCGGGAGTCCCGGTACGGCACCGAGCCGGAGCGCGTCCGGGTCCCGGCGGCATTCGACGGCGACGATGTTGAGGGGGTCACCGGGTGGGTGCGGTGGCGACCATTCGGCGGCGGTGGTCTCGGCGCCCGTACGTTCCCTGTCCCCGCCGAGTTGTTCCAGGACCCGCATCCGGCTCGGCCCGAAGCCGCGGTCCCGCAGCAGGGCGGCGACCTGCCCGGGGGTGTCGGCGCCGGCACTGAGCACGAGGAGCCGTCGGCCGTCGTGCAGGGCGGCGGCGAGGCGGGCGGCCGGCCGCCCCACGACGGTGACGACCTCGACGTCCTCCAGCGGCCAGCCCAGACGGGCGGCGGCGTAGGACACGGAGGAGGGGTGCGGCAGGACCCGCAGGGTGTCGGCTTCCTCGGCGAGGGCGCGGCCGATGCCGTAGAACATCGGGTCCCCGCTGGCCGGCACGGCGATCCGGCGCCCGGCATGTGCGGCGAGCAGGCCGGGGACCGCGGGGCGCAGGGGTGAGGGCCAGGCGATCCGCTCCCCGGCGCACTCGGGTGGGAGCAGGTCCAGTTGGCGCGGGCCCCCGATCAGGACCTCGGCGTCGCGCAGGGCCGCGCGGGAGGGGGCCGGGAGGCCCTGCCATCCGTCGGCTCCGATCCCGACGACGGTGACGGCAGGGGACGGTCCTGGTCGTGCGGGGGTCACTGCTCGGTACCTCGGGGTTCGGGGGCGGCTCTCGGGGACAACGGGGACAACAGGGGCGCACTCTACTGGGCGGTGACCTGCGCACCCGTGCCGGGTACACACCGCTCCTTCTCCGTGCCCTCCGTTCGCTCGGGGCATACGTGCGGGCGCACGGGATGACCGCGGCGGAGTACCGGCGGGAGTTCGGCCCGCCGCGCACCCGGGCGCTGAGCGCGCGCTCCTTCTCCCGGAAGCGACGTGGCTGCGCGAGCGACCCGCCGCGCGCGGAAGCCCCCGCCCGGGTCAGGGCGCGGGAGCCAGATCGAGATGTACGGGCTCGTCGCGGTCGCAGTGCAGGGTGCCGTCGGTCACCCGGGCCGCGGCGACCTGGAGGGAGGAGCGGCGGGTGGCGTAGGTGTCGTCGTCGGTGGCGGGGCCGACGCGGCCGGGGTGGGTGAAGTAGAAGACGTACGCCGTCTCGCCCTGGACGACCACATCGGCGTGCAGGCCGATGGTCGCGTCGTCGGGGCGGCTGCCGGGCCTGTCCAGGATCAGTCCCCGGTGTTCCCAGGTGGTGAGGTCGTCCGAGCGCAACACGCCCTGGCCGCGCCACTCGTCGACGAGCATCCAGTAGTGGCCGCCGAGTTCGAAGACGTTGGGGCCCTCGTGCGGGCGATGGCCGACCGCCAGGCCGGTGGTCCGCCAGTGGTACAGGTCGGGGCTGTCGGCGGCGCAGGTGAGCGAGCCGTGGGAGTCGTCCTTGAACCACATGCGCCAGCCGCCGCCCGGCAGCGGGAACACACAGGCGTCGATGACCCGGTCGGAGCCGAGGTCGAGGGCGCCGTGGTGGGTCCAGTCCAGCAGGTCGGGGCTGGTGTAGTGGCGGATGGAGGCGGCGCCGTTCCAGTCGTCGCGGATGCCGCGGATGTAGCTGACGTACATGTGGTAGAGCCCGTCGTGCCAGATGATCTCCGGTGCCCAGAAGGTGTTGCGGCCCCATTCGGTCTCCAGGCCGGGGAGGGTGCCCCGGTAGGTCCAGGTACGGCCGCCGTCCGCCGACGCGGCCACGCCCAGGTCGGTGCCGTAGACCCAGGAGACACCCGGGCCGGGGGCGGTGGTGCGGCGGTTGGTGTAGACGAGCCACCATTCACTGGTCCGGCGGTTCCAGATGGCTACGGGGTCGGCGGCGCCGTCGTGCGTCGGGTCGCGGAAGAGTGGCGCGTCGGCCACGGAGTTCGCATCGGCCACGGAGTTCACAGGGGTCTCCCTTTGTTCGTGCTCGGGTCCCGCGGCGGTTCAGCCGCCCGTCGACTCCCGGATCACCAGCGAGAAGTCGCCGACGAAGTCGTGGTGCCGCGTGGAGGGCTCGGTCTGCTCGATGCGCCTGATCAGGAGGTCGACCGCGCGCTCGGCCATGCCGTCGTGGTCCGGGTCCACGGTGGAGAGGGAAGGGATGAAGAACTCGCTCTCCGAGACGTTGTCGAAGCCGATCACCCTGGCCTGGTCGGGCACCCGGATCCCGGTGTCGGTCAGACCCCGTAGCACGCCCATGGCCAGGGAGTCGGTCACACAGAACACTCCGTCGAAGTCGAGCCCGCCCTCCGCCATCTCCCGGGCGCGCCGCGCGCCTTCGCGCATGCCGAGCCTGTCCACCTGCTGGATCAGGGCGGGGTCCGTGGGAAGGCCCGCGCCCTCCAGCGCCTGCCGGTAGCCCGTGAGCCTGAGGCTGGAGGTGTCGACCTCCTCCACCGCCCCGCACAGGATCGCGACGCGGCGGCAGCCCCGCTCGATCAGATGGCGGGTGGCCGCCCGGGCCGCTTCCAGGTTGGGCATGGCGACGTGGTCCACGGGACCGCCGAAGATCCGGTCGCCGAGGACGACCACGGGGTGGTCCACCTTGAGTCGCTCGGCGTCGGCCTGGCTCATGCCGGCGGCGCTGAGGATGAGCCCGTCGTACTGATGGTTGCGCGACAGGGACAGCGCGTCCAGCTCGTTCTCCCGGGAGGCGGTCTGCTCGATGCTCACCCGCAGGCCCCGTCGCTCGGCCGCGGTGATGATGCCGGCGGCCAGCCGCCCGTAGTAGGGGCTGTTGACCTCGGGGACGGCGAGCCCGATGACGCCGGTGCGGCCCTTGCGCAGGTTGCGGGCCGCGACGTTGACCCGATAGTCGAGCCGGGCCATCGCCTCCAGGACCTTCTCCCGCGTCGACGGGCGGACGTTCGGATGGTCGTTGATGACGTTCGACACGGTCATCGGAGAGACCCCGGCCGCCTTCGCCACATCCTGAATCGTTACCACGCTCGCCCCTGGTCTGCGGTCTCGGAACCCACTCGCATGCTAAGCCGGGCGTCCGTACGCAGAACGGTGAAGGAGTGCGCCGGGACGTCACAGACCGGGCCGGTCAGCCGGTCGTGGACGGGGGTGGCCGGGGC
>NZ_VJZC01000277.1 GCF_009377185.1 Streptomyces spongiae | reverse complement strand
ACGGTCACGCCCAGGGCGAGGACGGCCGCGAGCGGGGCGATGTCGGGCATGGTCCGCCCGTAGGTGGAGCCGGACAGCCAGGTGAGGGCCTTGGTCGCGTTGAACGGGTCGGGTGGGCACGCGTTCGTCGTACGCGTGCGGGCACCGGGGTCGACCACCGCGACGGCGACGGTGGTCGCGTTCGCGGTGAGTGTCGCGGGGGCGCTTCGGGGCGCGCCCCAACCATGGCCGGTTCTGGCCGACTTACTACTGCGCGTGATGTGACCGGTTTATTGGGCTCTGCCCAGACGTATCGCTTTTTTCCGTCTGAGGAAACCGGTTGACTGAAACTTCGGCGAACGTTAAGTTGCGGCGCCAGAAGGTGTCAAGAGGTTGGAACACGCCAGTGCCGAACACGACGAACGGCCCCTGGCGCGCAGCGGAGAGAGGGGGGACACGTGCCGGAACAGCCCGTCAGGGCAAAGCTGGTGGACGTGGCCGAGCGGGCCGGAGTCTCCAAGGCCACCGTGTCCAAGGTGCTCAACGGCCGGCAGGACCTCTCCGTCCGCCCGGAGACCCGGCGCCGCGTCCACGAGGCCGCCGAGGAGCTGGGTTACCGTCCCCACTCCGGAGCCCGGGCCCTGGCCGGCGCGAGCACCCACGCCCTGGCCCTGCTGGTCCCCGCTCTCGCCAACCCCACGTACGTCACCATCGCCCGCGGCGCCTACCAGCGCGCCCGTGAGCTGGGCTATCTCTCCCTGCTCGCCGAGGACTTCGACGGTCAGGAAGCCGACGAGTCCTTTAACGACCTGGTGCAGGACGGCCGGGTCGACGGACTGCTCATCGCCTCCGCACGCCCGGGTCACCCCCTGCTGGACGCCCTCAGCCGCAGCCGGGTCCCGCATGTCTTCCTGAACCGTTCGGTGGCGGGCTCCGGCCGCAACGTCACCATGGACGTGGCCCGTTCGAGCATCACCGCCCTCGACCATCTGCACGACCTCGGTCACCGCGCGGTCGGCCACATCGCGGGCCCGCCGGGCATCACCCCCAGTGAGGTCCGCAAGGAGGCGTTCCTGCGGCACGCCCGCGAACTCGGCCTGTCCGCCGCGCCGGTGGCGTCCGGGGACTTCACCGAGGACGGCGGTGTCTCCGCGGCCCTGGAGCTGCTGCGTCCGGCCGACGGCGGTACGCGGCCGCCGGTCACCGCCCTCTACACCAGCTCCCTCGCCCAGGCGATCGGCGCCATGGCCGCGGTCCGGGACCTCGGCCTGCGTATCCCGGAGGACGTCTCCGTCGTCGGGAACGACGACCTGCCGGTCGCCGGCCACCTCTCGCCCCCGCTGACCACGGTGGCGATGCCCCTGTACGAGCTGGGCACCGCTGCCGTGGAGGCCCTGGTGGCCGCGATCCAGGGGCAGCCCATGGGGGACGTCGTCGTACCCACCGAGCCGCGCCTCGTGCTGCGCGGCTCCACGGCAGGTCCGGGAGAGACGCCATGAGCAAGTCCGGTACAGATGCCAAGAGAAAGTCCCGTGCAGACGCCATGAGCCGTACCGGTCTCACACGCTTCACGGGCCGTACCGCCCTGCTCACCGCGGCCGCCTCCGGCATCGGTGAGGCCACCGCCCGTCGTCTCGCCGCCGAGGGGGCGTCGGTCCTCGTGACCGACGTGGACGCCGAGGGCGCCCGCCGGGTGGCCGAGGAGATCGGCGCCAAGGGCGGGCGGGCCCGGCACCGCGCGCTCGACGTCACCTCGGTCGACGCGTGGGCCGAGGCCGTGGACGCCGTGACGTCGTGGACCGGTCGCCTCGACGTCCTGCACCTCAACGCCGGCCGGAACCTGCGCGGAGCGGCTCACGAGTTGGACGACGCCGCCTGGCACGACCAGCTGCGGCTCTGCCTCGACTCGGTGTTCTACGGCGTTCGGGCGACGGTCCCCCTGCTCCGTACCGGCCACGGCGCGGTGGTGATCACCTCCTCCATCCACGCGGCCATCGGCTTCAAGGGCTTCCCCGCGTACGCGGCGGCCAAGGGCGGCATCGGCGCCCTGGTACGCCAGCTCGCCGTGGAGTACGGCGGGCGGATCAGGTTCAACTCGGTCCTCCCCGGCTCGGTGGTCACGGCCCTGTGGGCTCAGACGCCGGAGGAGTACCGGGCACGGACCGCCGCACGCACACCGGTCGGCCGCCTCGGCACCCCCGAGGACGTCGCGGCCGCCGTGGCCTTCTTCGCCTCCGACGACGCCGCCTTCGTCACGGGCCAGAACCTGCTCGTGGACGGCGGCCGCAGCATCACCTCCGAGGAGTAGGACAGGGCCGGTGCGCGCCGTCGCGTGAACCGCCCTCACGACCAGCTCCCCCTCCCCACCCGTACCCACCGGCCGTAGAGCCGCGCACAGGACCCGGAGGTCCTCACCGTGAAGATCACTGGATACGAACTCTTCCTCGTCGAACCGCGCTGGCTCTTCCTGCGCGTCGACACCGACGAGGGCGTCTCCGGCTGGGGAGAACCCATCGTCGAGGGCAGGGCGCACACCGTCGCCCAGTGCGTGAAGGAGATGTTCGACCATCTGGTGGGCCAGGACCCGGCCCGCATCGAGGAGCACTGGCAGGTGCTCGCCAAAGGCGGCTTCTACCGCGGCGGCGTCGTGCTCAACAGCGCCCTGGCCGGCATCGACCAGGCCCTGTGGGACATCGCGGGCAAGACCCACGGCGTCCCGGTGCACCAGTTGCTCGGCGGCCATGTACGCGACCGGGTGCGGATCTACGGCTGGGTGGGCGGGGCGACCCCCGAGGAGATGGCGGAGTCGGCGGCCGAGCAGGTCGCCAAGGGCCTGACCGCGGTCAAGCTGAACCCCTGCGGGCAGTTGGAGCCGCTCGACACGCCCGCCTCGATCCACGCCATGGTGGAGCGGGTGACCGCGGTGCGCGAAGCCATCGGCCCGGGGCGTGATCTGGCGCTGGACTTCCACGGCCGCTTCAGCGGGGCGATGTCCCGGCGCGTACTGCCGCTGCTGGAGCCGCTGTTGCCGATGTTCGTGGAGGAGCCGGTGCTGCCGGAGTTCTCCCGGGACCTCGGCGCGGTGGTGCGCTCCACGTCGATCCCCATCGCGACCGGTGAACGCCTCTACTCCCGCTGGGACTTCCGCTCCGTCCTGTCGGACGGGATCGCCGTGGCCCAGCCGGACGTCAGCCACGCCGGCGGCATCTCCGAGAGCCGGCGGATCGCGTCGATGGCGGAGGCGTACGACGTCCTGGTGGCGCCGCACTGCCCGCTCGGCCCGATCGCGCTGGCCGCCAGCCTCCAACTCGACTTCGCCACACCGAACTTCCTCATCCAGGAACAGGCGCTCGGCATCGGCTACGGCGACAGCGGCGGACTGCTCGACTACCTCGTCGACATCGAGCCGTTCACGTTCCGCGACGGCTATGTCGACCTGCTGACCGCGCCCGGTCTGGGCATCACCATCGACGAGGACGCGGTCCGTACCGCCGCCGAACGCGGCCACCGCTGGCGCAACCCGGTGTGGCGCAACGCCGACGGCTCGCTGGCCTCCTGGTAGCGGACGGCGTCGAAGCCGGCCGCCGCGGTTCAGGCCGTGTTCGCCGAGGCGGCCTTCTCCTGCTCGGTGAGCTCTTCGCCCTGGCGCAGGAAGTCGTCGACCATCCGGTGGAAGAGGGAGGCGAGCTGGCGGAGCTCTTCGGGAGACCAGTCGTCCAGGGCCAGTTGCATGCCCCGGGCGCCGGCCTCGCGGACGCGGTCGACGGCTTCCTGACCGACCTTGGTGAGTTTGATGCGCTGGGCGCGGCGGTCGTCGGGGTCGGGGATACGGTCCACATAGCCGGACCGCTGCAGCTGCTGCACCTGGCGGGTGACGTGCGAGGCCTCCACGCCCAGCCGGTTGGCCAGCTCCCCAGGGCGCAGCGGCTCGGAGTCGGCCATCTGGCGCAGCAGCGCCACGGCGGCCCGGTCGAGCGGGACTCCGGCCAGGGCCATCAGGCGTTCGTGCTGCCGGGTACGCGTGCTCAGATAGGTGATGCGGGTGAGCGCGCGCTCGATCTCGATCACTTCCGGCGAAGCGGGGACGTTGGGGAGCGGTGGTGTGGACATACGACCCACTTTACCATCTTGTTGCCTAACTCAAGTAAATTCTCTGGTCGCCGTTCAGGCGCGCTTCGGCAGCCTGAGGACGAAGGTCGTCGAGCCGGGCTCGCCTGCCAGGTCGATCGTGCCGCCGTGCGCCGCGACCAGGGAGCGGGCGACCGCGAGGCCCAGGCCGCTGCCGCCGCGGTCACGGCTGCGGGCCTTGTCGACCCGGTAGAAGCGGTCGAACACCCGTGCCCGGTCGGCGGCCGGGATTCCCGGCCCGTAGTCGGTGACCCTGATCACGGCCGTACCGGGCGCGCCGTCCGGGCCCGTCTCCTCCATGGCCACCGTCTCCTCCATGACCACCGTCTCTTCCATGGCCACCTCGACCGCCACCTTCGTACCGGCCGGGGTGTGCACGGCGGCGTTGGTGAGCAGGTTGTCCAGCACCTGCCGGATACGCAGGGGGTCGATGCGCAGCCGTACGGGGCCGGGACCGGCGGTCACGGTGAGCGGGTGGTCCGGGTGGGCCGCACGGAACGCGTCCGCGGCCTGACGGACCAGCTCGGCCAGGTCCTCCTGCTCCGGCCGCAGCGGTGTCTCGACGTCGGCGGCGTCGAGCCGGGCGAGCAGCAGCAGGTCGTCCAGGAGGACACCCATCCGGGCGGCCTCGGCGCGCAGCCGCGCCAGATGCTTCTCCCGCTCCTCAGGGGCGTTGGCCGCGGCGTACTGGAACAGGTCGGCGTAGCCGCGCACCGACATCAAAGGCGTGCGCAGTTCGTGCGAGGCGTCCGCGACGAAACGGCGCAGCCGCTGCTCGGCCTCGGTGCGGACGGCGAGCGCGTCGTCGATGTGCTCCAGCATCGTGTTGAACGCGGTGCGCAGTTCCTCCACCTCGGGGGCGCCGTTCCCGCCGTCGGCGCGGACCGGCAGCCGCGCCGAGTCCGTCGTCAGGTCGTGCGAGGTGATGCCGCGGGCCGTGTGCGCCATGTCGCCGATCGGTTTCAGGCCGCGCCGCAGCAGCCCCCGCCCGAACACCACGAGCGCGAGCAGCGCCAGGACGAAGGCGACCACCTGGACCGTGATCAGCTGCCCGACGGTGTCGTCCATGTCCTCCATGGGCGCGCCGCTGACGAGGACCACCCCGGGCTTCACCTCACAGGCGCGCAGCCGGTACAGGCCGTCGCCCTTGAGGTGCTCGGTGCGGATGATCTCCGTGTCCGCGGCGGCCTGGGCCCGGGCCAGGGACGTGAGGTCGTCGACGTCCTTCGGTACGTCGTCGGGGTCCTCGGGCTTGCGCAGGGTGGGGGTGCCGTCCGAGACGTCGTACACGGCGTAGTACCAGCGGTAGTACTTCTTCCCCTCGAGTGTGCCGTACTCCGCGATGCTCTTGGACTGGGCCACCTGGGCGAGCTTCAGCTGGTCGTTGAGCTGGGCCGACAGGTAGTCCCGCATGTACGTCGTGAGGGCCGTGCCGACGACGGCGAACGCCACCAGCGAGAGCCCCCCGATGCCCAGGGCCAGACGGGTGCCCAGGGGCATGCGGCGGTGGATCCGCTTCAGCCGGCCGATCACTCGGTGACCTGCCGCACCACGTAGCCGACGCCGCGCACGGTGTGGATGAGGGGCACGCTGCCGTCGTCGATGCCGTCGAGCTTGCGGCGCAGCCGGCTGACGACCAGTTCCACCACGTTGGAGCGCCCGCCGAAGCCGTACTCCCAGACGTGGTCGAGGATCTGCGCCTTGGTGAGCACGGTCGGTGACTTGCGCATCAGATAGCGGAGCACCTCGTACTCGGTGGGGGTGAGTGTGAGCAGCTTGTCGCCGCGCCGGACCTCGCGGGTGTCCTCGTCCATCGTCAGGTCGGCGACCTGGAGCACGGACCGCTGGAAGGCGGGGCCCGCGCTGCGGCGCAGCACGGTGCGCAGCCGGGCCATGAGCTCCTCCACGGCGAACGGCTTGACCAGGTAGTCGTCGCCGCCCCGGGTGAGGCCCGCCACCCGATCGGCCACTCCGTCGCGCGCGGTGAGGAACACCACGGGCACCATGGTTCCGGACGCGCGCAGCCGGTCGAGCACTCCGAAGCCGTCCAGGTCCGGGAGCATCAGGTCGAGCACCACGATGTCCGGATCGAACTCGCCGGCACGGCGCAGCGCCTCCTCGCCGGAGTTCGCCGTGACCGCGTCCCAGCCCTCATAGCGGGCGACGGTCGCGACGAGGTCGGCTATGGGCGGGTCGTCGTCCACAACGAGCAGTCGCACTCTTTCCACGTGCTCATAGTGCTTCACGTCCTATATGAGGCCATGGCGGCCCCCCTGTTGGACCGGTCGGGAGTAGATCGCTAAGAACTTGAAAGTTAACCGACAGCAAAACGACAGCTGTCACCAGGCAGGCTCGATGTCCCAGGATCCGAGCGAGGAGTTTGTGTCCGTGACGACTGTCCAAAGCGTTCAGCCGCCCCCAACGGCGATGCGCCCCCGGGTGGTGGCCCGCACGGGCCTGTACGCCGTGCTGGCCGCCAACGTGGCCGTGGTGGGCTTCTTCTTCACCCAGGCAGGGTTCGCCTCGAACACCCTCATCGTGCTGGGCCGGCTGACCGGTCTGTACGGCGCGCTCCTGATGGCCTTCCAGCTGCTGCTGGTGGCCCGGCTGCCGTGGCTCGACCGCCGTATCGGCATGGACCGGCTGACCTCCTGGCACCGCTGGACCGGCTTCGGCATCCTGTGGACGCTGCTCTCGCACGCCGTCTTCATCACCTTCGGCTACGCCGAGTCCTCCTCCCTGGACCCGGTGAACCAGCTGGTCGACCTCGCCGAGACCGTCGAGGGCGTGCTGCGCGCGGTCGTCGCGCTGGGGATCATCCTCGTCGTGGGCGCCGTCTCGGGCCGTTTCGCCCGGCGCCGGCTGGCCTACGAGACGTGGCACTTCATCCACCTGTACACGTACGTCGCCGTGGTGCTGGCCTTCACGCACCAGGTCGCGGCCGGTACGACCTTCACCTCGTCGTCCGTGGCGAAGACGTACTGGTACGGCGTGTGGGGCGTGGCCCTCGCCTCGGTGTTCGTGGGCCGACTTGTACTCCCGCTGTGGCGGAACTGGCGTCACCAGCTGCGCGTCACGGCCGTCGTGCCCGAGGCCGACAACGTGGTCTCGATCCACATGACCGGCAAGGACCTCGACCGTATGCCCGCCCAGGCAGGCCAGTTCTTCCTGTGGCGCTTCCTGACCCGGGACCGCTGGTGGCAGGCCAACCCGTTCTCCCTGTCGGCCGCGCCCGACGGCCGCACGCTGCGGCTCACCGCCAAGGCGGCCGGGGACGGCAGCGCCGCCCTGCGGCACGTGAAGGTCGGTACACGTGTCTTCGCCGAGGGCCCCTACGGCGCCTTCACCGCGATGCACCGCACCCGGCCGGAGTCCCTGCTCATCGCCGGCGGTGTGGGTGTCACCCCCATCCGGGCGCTGCTGGAGGAGCTGCACGGGCACGCCGTGGTCATCTACCGGGTGGCCACGGACCGGGACGCGGTCCTCTACGACGAGCTGCGGGACCTCGCCCACGCCAAGGGCGCCGAGCTGTACCTGGTGACCGGGCCGGTCAGCCCCGACAAGCTGGCGCCGGAGGAGCTCGTGAAGCTCGTGCCGGACGTCGCGGACCGGGACGTGTTCCTGTGCGGACCGCCCCCGATGATGAACGCCGTCCTCGGCAGCCTGCGCGAGCTGGGCGTACCCAAGCAGCAGATCCACTTCGAGCGCTTCAGCCTGGCGGGATGAGGGAGACGAGGAAAACACCGTGAAGCGAGCACTTCCTGTCCTGGCCCTGACCATCGCGGGCCTCGTCCCGGTGTGGCGTTACGCGCCGTCGACCGGCACGACGTCCACCGAGGCCGCCGCGCCGGCCTCGACGCCCTCCTCGTCCTCCTCGTCCTCCTCCTCGGGATCCTCGACCCAGGTGGTCTCGGGCTCCACCGTGAACACCGAGAAGGGCGACGTACAGGTCCAGGTGACCTTCGACGGCGAGAAGATCACCGCCGTCAAGATGCTCAAGCAGCCGAACCACCCGCAGACCACCGCCGCGGTGCCGAAGC
Organism: Streptomyces spongiae; assembly: GCF_009377185.1. Lineage (GTDB taxonomy): Bacteria > Actinomycetota > Actinomycetes > Streptomycetales > Streptomycetaceae > Streptomyces > Streptomyces spongiae. The sequence goes on along the minus strand of NZ_VJZC01000277.1, from coordinate 4,648 downwards.
TGGTCAAGGAGACGCTGACGGCCCAGAGCGCCGACATCGACACCGTGTCCGGCGCCACGATCACCAGCGACGGCTACAAGGAGTCGCTCCAGGCGGCCATCGACGAGAACGCGGAATCGGCGTCGGACTCGGACTCGGCGTCCGGTTCGGCTTCCGACTCGTCCTCGTCGGGCTCGTCGTCCGAGGTCGTCGCAGGCTCGACCGTGAACACCGAGAAGGGCGCCGTGCAGGTCGAGGTGACCTTCGCGGGGGACGAGATCAGCTCGGTGCGGATGCTGCAGCAGCCGAACCACCCGCAGACCACGGCCGCCGTGCCCAAGCTGATCAAGGAGACGCTGACGGCGCAGAGCGCCGACATCGACAACGTCTCCGGCGCCACCATCACCAGCGACGGCTACAAGGAGTCCCTCCAGGCCGCCATCGACGCCAAGGGCGCCTGACGTGCGGCGCGTCGAACACGTCATGGGGTTCCCGGTGTCGCTGCGGGTCGACGACGAGGACGTTCCCGAGGAGGCGGTGGACGCGGTGTTCGCCTGGCTGCACGAGGTCGACGCCCGGTTCAGCCCCTTCAAGCCCGACAGCGAGGTGTCCCGGCTGGACCGGGGCGAGCTGTCGGGCGACGGCCTCAGCGCGGACCTGCGGGAGGTGCTCGACCTGTGCGAGCACTACCGGGTGGCGACCAGCGGCGCGTTCGACGTGCGGTTGCCGGGTCGCGGTCTCGATCCGTGCGCGGTGGTGAAGGGCTGGTCGGTGCAGCGCGCCGCGGAGCTGCTGACGGCGGCGGGCGCGGAGCGGTTCTGCCTCAACGCCGGCGGTGACGTGGTCGCGACCGACGGCCCGTGGCGGGTCGGCGTACGCCACCCCGAGCGGGCCGACCGGCTGTGCACGGTGCTGGAGATCACCGACGGCGCGGTGGCGACCTCCGCGCGGTACGAACGCGGCGACCACATCGTCGACGGACGCACCGGCCGTCCGGCCACCGGCCTGCTCAGCATGACCGTTGTGGCGCCGTCACTGACCGAGGCGGACTCGGTCGCGACGGCGGCCTTCGCGATGGGCGCGGAGGGCATCGAGTGGGCCGCCTCCCGCGAGGGCTGCGAGGTGTTCGCCGTGGACTCCGAGCGTCAGGTGTTCCGTACTCCGGGGCTGCCTGTGGCCGCCTGAGGTGGGCTGCCTGTGGGCCGCCCGAGGTGATGGCCCGGCCATCCATCCTTGACGTTGACAATCACTGACCACAAGAATGATTGCCAACGTCAAGGAGGCGGCCGGGTATCGCGACGCTCGTGCGGCCTGGGGGTCAGCCCGACCGAAGGAGCAGCCGCATGTCCGTCCTCGCCCGGCCCGCGGTGGCCTCCTTCGCCGCCAGGACGATGCAGCGTGCCCTCGCCCTGGCCGGCCGACGGTCCAGCGGGCCCGGCTCCACGGCCTCCTGGCTCGCGCGCCTCCCCGAGTTCCCGCGCGACACCCGCGAGCTGACGATCCCGACCTCCGTCGCCCCGGCCCCGGCCGTGGCCCACCTGCCCGACTCCCCCAAGGGCGTGCTGCCACCCGTCCACGTCAACTTCCACGGCGGCGGGTACGTCATGCCGGGCGCGGAGATGGACGACGCCCTGTGCCGCTGCCTCGCCGCGGAGGCCGGTGTGGTCGTGATCAACGTGGACTACGTCGTCGCCCCGCAGCACCCGTTCCCGGCACCGACCCGCCAGGCGTACGAGGTCGTCCGTTGGGTCGCGGAGCACGGCGCCGAGCACGGCTGGGACGGCGACCGGCTCACCGTGGGCGGCCAGAGCGCCGGAGGCGGCCTGGCGGCGGCGGTGGCCCGCCAGGCCCTGGAGGAGGGCGGCCCCTCGATCGCGCTCCAGGTGCTCCACTACCCGCCGCTCGACCTCGCCACCAACGCCCGGGACAAACGCGCCGCCATCGCCAGGCCGATGCTGCGCCCCTGGATGGCGGACGTCTTCGACAGCGCGTACGTGCCGGATCCGCGTCGGCGTTCCGATCGCCTGGTCTCTCCGGCCAACACGGCCGACACCACCGACCTCACGGGGATCGCCCCGGCACTCGTCATCACGGCCGAGTACGACCTCCTCCGCGCGGAGGGCAGGCGCTACGCCGAGCGGCTCGCCAAGGCCGGCGCACTGGCCGAGCACCACGACGTCCCCAAGGTCGACCACGGCTACGACCTCCAGGACGCGGAGGCCGCCCGGCCGGTCTACGCGCTGATCGCGGACCACGTGCGAAGGGCCGTCCAGGAGTAGGCCGGCCCGTGGCGCTCAGCCGGTGGTGATCAGGTTTTCCGGCGTGCCCGTCCGCGCTGTTAGTCGCGTGCCGCGCAGGGCGGCGAGGCCGATGAAGAGCATGGAGGACAGTCCGGCCAGTGCGAAGGCCGTGAAGCCCCAGTCGCTCTTGTTCGCGGCGAGCAGCTGGCCGCCGAGCCAGGGGCCGAAGACGGCACCGAAGCGGCCCATGCCGGAGGTCCAGCCGACGGCGGTGGCGCGGTTGTCGGGGGTGGACCGGATGGAGACCGTCGCGTAGATCATGGTCTGGGCGCTGTTGAGGAACACGCCGGTGAGGAAGACCACCGTGAAAGTCAGCGCCAGCGGCATGTGGACGCTGAGCAGGAAAACGCCCGCGGCGGTCAGCGCGAACCAGACCGCCGAGATGCGCGGGGCGCCGAAGCAGTCGGAGGCGCGGCCGGCGACGAGCATGCCCACGATGCCGCCGAGGTTGAACAGCACGACGAAGGTCAGGGCGGAGCCGAGCTCGTAGCCCTCACTGCGCATCAGGGTGGGCAGCCAGGTGGCGACGCCGTAGACGAGCAGCAGACCACCGAAGGAGGCCAGCCAGTACAGCAGTGTCTGGGCCCACTCACCGCCGCGGAACAGGTTTGCGGGGGAGTTCCAGCGGTCGGCGGCGGCCTGCCTGCCGGACGCGGCGGCTGGGAGCTCGACCTCGTAGCGGCGGGCCAGTTCGCGGGCCTCCTCGGTTCGGCCCTTGGCGACCAGGAAGCTCAACGACTCGGGCATGAGCCTGGCGAGCACGGGGACGAACAGCAGCGGGAGCACGCAGATCCAGAAGGCGGCGCGCCAGCCTAGGGGTTCGACGACCCACAGGGCCACGTAGGCGGAGAGGATGCCACCGGCGTGGGTGGGCGGTCATCAGCGCGCCGATGGTGAGCGCTCCTCGGCCGCGCGGGGCGTAGTCGGAGACCATGCTGATCGCGGTGGGCAGCAGGCCGCCGAGTCCGACACCGGCGAGGGTACGGCCGAGACCGAAGACCGCGACGCTGCCCGAGACGGCGCACAGTCCGGAGGCCAGCGAGAAGAGCGTGACGGAGGCGACCATCAGCGTCTTGCGGCCGATCCGGTCGGCGACCGTCCCCGCGGTCAGGGCGCCGACCAGCATGCCGAAGGTGGCGTAGCTGCCGAGGTCGCCGGCCTGGTCCGGGGTGATCCCGAGGATCTTCTGCTCCAGCATGTGGGGCAGGACCGAACCGTAGATGAACATGTCGAGGCCGTCGAAGAGCACGGCCAGCCAGCACAGGCCGACGACCAGAACGGCCAGTCGGCCGCCGCGAGCGGAGAGGGAGGGGGCGGGAGCGGGGGACATCGTTGTCTTCCTCTCGTCCAGAGGTGGGGACCGTCAGGCGACCGGTGGCGTGCCGTGCGTGTGGAAGGACTCGATGGTCTTCAGGCCCCAGGCCTGCCCCTTCTTCCGCTCTTCCTCGGTCCAGGTGATCAGCGGCCAGTCGGGGGCGAGGACCAGCCGCGTGAGCGGGTTGCACAGCTCGACACGGTTCCCGCCCGGCTCGTAGACGTAGAGGAAGAACGTCTGCTGGATGGCGTGCTTGTGCGGTCCCGTCTCGATGAACACACCGGTGTCCAGGGCGAGATCGGCGGCGCGCAGGATGTCCTCGCGGGTGTCGGTGGCGAACGCGATGTGGTGCAGCCTGCCGCGTGAGCCGGTCCAGTCCTCGGTGTGGACGACGTCGTACGACTTGTTGGTGAACGTCAGCCACTTCGCGGCGATCCGGCCGGAGTTCAGCTGGATCTGCTCGGTCGGCCGGGCGCCGAGGACGTGCTGGTGGAAGTCGGCGTTGGCGGCGACGTCCGCGGCGAGGTAGTTGACGTGGTCGAGACGGCGTACGCCCACGCCGTGGCCGGGCTTGGCCTGGGGCTGGTTCTTCAGGCCCGGCCTGAGCTCGTCCGGGGCCCGGTACCACTCGGACTCCCAGTACAGGGCTATCTCGTGGCCGTCCGGGTCCGTGGTGACGTACAGCGGGCCGAGGCCCGGCTCGTCCTCGGTCCAGCGGCCCTGGTGGCCCGCGGACTCCAGCTCCTTGACCCGGCGTCGCAGGGCCTCCTCGCCGGCTGCCCGGAGCGCGGTGCGGCCGATGCCGGAGGTCTCGTGCGCGGTGAGGACCAGGCTGTGGTGCTCGTAGTCGTCCCAGGTCCGCAGGTAGACCGAGTCGCCGCGCCGGCCGTTGACCGTCAGGCCGAGGTAGTCGGTGAAGAACGCCAGACTGCGGTCCGGTTCCGGGGTGAGCAGTTCGACGTGCCCGAGGTGGGCGATGTCTCCGAGGGGCGGAGTCATCCGGGTCTCCTTAGGGGCGTTCGGGGGCCTTCAGGGGGTTCGGGCAGCCCTCGGG
>NZ_VJZC01000276.1 GCF_009377185.1 Streptomyces spongiae | reverse complement strand
GCCGCCCCCCGCCCCGGTGACCACCACTCCAGCACCCTGCACGGCTCCCACCATCGGCTCCTTCGACGCGACGGAACGACTGAAGCACTCAGACTAACCGGTCGGTATGTGCCAGGGAAAGGGTGACTGCACGAGCCCCATCAGGGGCGCGGGGCTGCATCGATGTGCGGCTCCGCCGCGTGGGCGCGACCAGCCACAGCCGACCCGCACCCAACAGACCACCGAACCCATTCCAGCTCCCTCGCGGAGCACATACCGTGGGCACGACAGTCACGACAATTCCGTCGATCACGGAGGTCCCCACCATGCGGGTGTCCAGACGCCGACTGCTCGCCGCCACCACAGCCACCGCCGCACTGACGGTGGGCCCGGCCCAGGCGGCTCCGGCGGGACCGGCAGGCAGCCACCCGCTCCGCACCGGCTTCGAGCGGCTCGCCGCCGACGGATACGCCCTCCTCGACGGCGAACGCGTCGGCGTCGTCACCAACCCGACAGGCGTCACCCGCGAGGTGCGGCACATCGTCGACGTGATGCACGCCGACGACCGCGTGGACCTGATCGCCGTCTTCGGCCCCGAGCACGGTTTCCGTGGCACGGCCCAGGCGGGCGGCTCGGAGGGCCGCTACGACGACCCGGCGACCGGACTGCCCGTCTACGACACGTACCAGAAGAGCGGTCGGCCGCTCGCCGACATCTTCACCGCCTCCGGCGTCGACACGGTCGTGTTCGACATCCAGGACGTGGGCGCGCGCTTCTACACGTACATCTGGACGCTGTACGACTGCATGGAGGCGGCCCAGCTCGCGGGCAAGCGGTTCGTGGTCCTCGACCGGCCGAACCCCGTGACCGGGCGCTCCGCCCAAGGGCCCGTGCTGCACAAGGAGTTCGCGACGTTCGTCGGCCGGCAGCCGATCTCACAGGCGCACGGGATGACGGTGGCGGAGCTGGCGCGGCTGTTCAACAAGGAATTCCTGACCGCGCCGGTGCCGCTGGACACCGTCCTGATGTCGGGGTGGAGACGGTCTCAGTTCTACGACGCCTCCGCGCTTCCCTGGGTGCCGCCGAGCCCGAACATGCCGACGCCCGACACCGCCCTCGTGTACGCGGGGACGTGCCTCTTCGAGGGGACGAACCTGTCGGAGGGACGGGGCAGCACCCGGCCGTTCGAACTGCTCGGCGCGGAGGGGATCGACCGGCGCTGGGCCGAGGCCGTGAACGAACTCCGGCTGCCCGGTGCGCACTTCAGGGAGGCGTACTTCACGCCCACGTTCTCCAAGTTCCAGGGCAAGACCGTCGGGGGCGTGCAGATCCACGTCCACGACCGGGCCGCGTACGACCCCGTGCGCACCGGTATCGCCCTCCTCGTGACCGCGAAGAAGGTCTGGAGCGGCTTCGCCTGGCGGCCCGACAACTGGATCGACAAGCTGACGGGCTCCGCGCGGGTGCGCACGATGATCGACGCGGGGGCGGACACGGACGAGGTCGTGGCGGGCTGGCAGGACGAGCTGGCGGCGTTCCGGAGGGTGCGCCGGGAGTACCTCCTGTATCGCTGATCCGGCCGCTGTCCGGCCGTGATCCGGTCGCCGGCACAGCGCCCCGCCTCACCCGCCCACCCCAGCACATCAGTTCGGTGCGTCCGGGTCCTGCGTGACGTATGGCCAACCGACGCCACCAGCGGGACGATGCGCACAATGCGCGCAGACCGCACGACCGACGGGGGCCGAAGGGGGCTCGGCATGGCGGATCCGGAGATCGGCGTGACTCCTTACTGGGAGCTGACCTTCGACGCGGACGGTGACGTCGACGGCCGGCAGCGGGACCGGCTCCTGGCGGAGGCCGGGCAGCGCGGGGTGCGGGACCTGGTCGTGTTCGCGCACGGCTGGAACAACGACCGCTCGGGCGCGACGCGGCTCTACAGCCGCTTCTTCGAGCCGTTCCCCGCGCTGGCACCCCGGGCACGCCTCGGCTACGTGGGCGTGCTGTGGCCCTCGATGCGGTTCTCCGACGAGCCGATCCCCGACCTGCCGCGATCGGTGACCGAGGGGGTCTCCGACGGCGTGTCCGGCGTTCCGGCGTCCGCGCGTCCCGTACTCGACAAGGGCACCCGGCACGCGCTCCTGGAGGTGTTCCCGGGACGGGCGACGGTCGTGGAGCAGCTGGCGCGGCTGCTGGACCAACAGCCGGACGAGACCGCCGCGTTGGAGGAGTTCGGACGGCTCGTACGGCTGCTGGTGGAGGTGCGGCCGCAGGGTCCGCAGGCGTCGTTCGCGGCGGACACCCTGGCCGAGGGAGTGCCGGAGAGCGACCCCGAGATGCTCTTCGGGGACACGGTGGCGGTGTGCGGGGAGTTCGCGGCGGCACTGGCGGAGGTGGAGTCGGCGTCCGGCGCCCAGGCCGTCCCCGTACAGCCGCGGTTGTGGGACGGCGGCAAGGAACTGCTGCGCCAGGCCACCTACTTCGCGATGAAGCGGCGCGCGGGCACGGTCGGCGAGCGCGGGCTGGGGCGGGCGATCGGGCAGCTGGCGCGGACGGCTCCCGAAGTGCGGGTGCACCTCGTGGGGCACAGCTTCGGGGCGCGACTGGTGTCGTTCGCGCTGCGGGGGCTGCCCGAGGGCGTGCGCACGGTGAAGTCGGTGACGCTGCTCCAGGGGGCCTTCTCGCACTACGCGTTCGCGGCCCGGCTCCCGCACGACACCCGGGCGAGCGGGGTCCTGCACGGCCAGCAGAAGCGCATCGACGGCCCGCTGGTGTGCTGCCACTCCCGCCACGACTCGGCCCTCGGCACGATCTACCCGCTGGCCTCCCGCATGGCGGGCGACTCCCGCTCGATCGCGGGCTTCGGCATCGGTAGCGTCCTGGGTACGAAGTGGGGCGCGCTGGGCTACGACGGGGTGCAGGCGGTGAAGGGCACCCGCTCCTTCAAGCTCGCCGACGCGCTCAAGGCCCAGCTGCCCACGTCCGGCTGTGTGAACATCGACGCGGCGGCGGTGGTGAAGCGTGGCGGCGCGCCGTCCGGCGCCCACAGCGACATCTGCCACAAGGAGCTGGCGCGGGTGGTGCTGGCGGCGGGCCGTGTCACCTGACCCGCCGCCGCGCACCAGCCGTGCGAACGGAACCACCAGTGGGACGTGGACTACCGGTGGGACGGGAACTACCGGTGGGACGGGAACTCCACCACCTGCTGGAAGGTCGGCCGGTTCTGCCAGCTGATCCTGCCGTGGTTGATGCCGCCGAGCGGGCGCTGGATGATCGAGTCGGCGCACCACTGGTCGCCGGCCGAGCAGTTCGCGTCGCCAGGGTAGACCTGGGCCGCGGTCTTGCCGGCCGCGGTCTTGAGGGTGCTGATGAGGACGTCCCGGCAGCCGCTGAGGGTGCCGCCGCCGCAGTACTTCCGGTCCAGGCCGCCCTGCACCGACTCACCGAGCACGGCCCGGATGTCCTTGTCGACGTAGGACCACCAGCCGTACTGGAAGGAGCTGCCCGCGTGTGAGCCGGTGGGCCCGTGCGCGGCCGACGGGGACTCGTCGATGGGCAGGTTGGCGTTCATGGCGGCGTACAGGCCGCTGCCGAGGCCCGGTTCGAACTCGGCCTTGACCAGCAGGGGCCACCAGGCGTCCAGGATGCGGATCGCTTCGGCGTTGGCGTACGCCTTCGAACCGGCCGAGGTCTCCGTGCGCTTGGCACCCGCCGACACCCACGCCTGCAGTTTGTCGACCGCGGCCTTGGCCGTGGAGTCCGTGACCGTCGAGGAGTTGACGACCCTCAGCAGCTTCGGCAGCACGTCCTCGGCGCGCAGGTCGGCGAGAGCGGCGTCGGCCATCGCCTTCACGAGCTGCGCCCTGGTCACACCGCCCGCCGCCACCAGCTTCTTCACGCGGTCGTCGAGCAGGTTGCCGCGGTGGACGGAGCCGTTGCCCCAGGGGGCCGTGGTGTAGTCCTTGGCCTGCTTGTTGTTCCAGGAGATGTAGTAGTCCTGGTCGATGGAGTTCGGGTGGGCCGAAGGGGGCGTGTAGTCGGCGGTGTTCGTCGACGGGTCCCAGCCCTGCCACTCGTACGCCTGCCGCGCCCACACCGGGAACTCCGCGTCGACCCCGCTCGCGCGCACCGGGTTGTCGCCGCTGTTGTAGTAAGCGGTGTGCTGGGAGTCGGCGTAGAACCAGTTGAAGGTGTAGTTGATGTGCTGCGCGGCCTTCTGGAAGTCCTGCGGGCCCTTGACGTAGTCCGGGTCGTTCAGCATCTGGAAGCCGACGATCGAGTCGGCCTCGTGCATGTAGGAGGAGCGCAGGGTGGTGTACGCGACCTTCTTGCCGCCGACCGTCGCGCGGTGCGTGACCGGGCCGTACTTGGTGCGCCAGACCTGCATGCGGTAGGAGCCCGCCGGGGTGTCGTCGGCCGTGGTCGGCTTCCAGGCGTTGGTCTTCTCGACCTTGTCCATGGCGGTGCAGGTGCCGCGGTAGAGGTAGTGGTAGTCGTCCTGGCACAGCTCGACGGCGTATGTGTCGATGATGTCCTGGCCGGAGGTCGTGGCGCTCCAGGCGTAGTCCTGGCCGCGGCCGAGTTCCACGTACATGCTGAGGCCCGCGAAGGAGGCGCCGCGGGCGCTGATGCCCGGGCCCTGGATCTCCTGCAGCAGGAGCAGTTGCGGGGCGAAGTAGCCGGTCTGGGGACCGAACACGGCGATGGGGTTCCCACTGGCGGTGTGCTTGCCGCTCACCACGAGGGCGTTGGACATGCCGCGTCTGGCCGAGGTGAGGGCGTTCGCGGCGGCCGTGGCCGAGGTGCTGGTGGCGGTGGACGTGGCCGCGCTGCCGGTGCGGTCGTAGACCAGCGGTTCCTCGGTCACCGAGCCGGCGTCGGGCAGGGCGACGCCCTGCGGGTTGTCAGGCTTCGTGGCGTACGGGAAGCTGCCGTCGTGGACGGTGAGCACGGCCTCGGGGTCGTTGCGCTCGCGGAAGGACTCCCACGCCTTGGTGCCTTCGGCCACGCCGTACTTCTCCTGCGCGGCGAGCAGGGAGATCGCGTTGTTGACCTCGCCGCCGCCTCCGGAGCCGAACAGGGCGCCGATCACGGAACCCAGCGCGACCAGGTCGGTGATCTTGAACTTTTCGATGGTACCTGCGTTGGTGATTGAGTCCTTGTGGCCCGTCAGGACGTACTCACCGGGGAAGTACCGTCCGCTGTCGGAGGCGTCGATGTAGGAGTTGATGCCATCGAGGTAGGCGTTCGCGTCGGCGAGGGCCAGCTTGCCGCGCTCGCCGTTCGTCGCGACCGCGTTGTCGATCTGGGCCTGCAGATCGGCCTCGGTGTACGGCGCGTGGCGCCAGAACTCCTGCTCCAGGCCCTGGTTGGAGGGGTCTCCGCCGGCGAACGGGGTCAGCTGGCCGCGGCCGACGTGGCGGAAGACGTCCATCAGCCACAGTCGGTCCTGGGCGGCCGCATAGCCCGCTCCGAACTCGGTGCCGTATCGAGTGGTACCGGTGATGTGCGGCACGCCCGTCTTCTTGTCGCGGACGATCGTCACGTCCGTGCGGCCGGCGGGCTTGAGAGTGGAGGCGACCTGGTCGGAGGGGACACCGAAGGAGGCGTCGTTGAAGAAGGTGTTGATCTTGTCGTTCGTCAGCGAGGAGTAGCCGGTGGCCAGGTTGGCGTACGGCCCGAGTTGGTTGTCGGCGTTCTCGGGCTGGGTGCCGAATGCCTGGTTGAGAAGGATCTGGGCGAGGGTGGCGTTGCCGTTCTGACCGGGCGGAAGGATGTCGGAGCACTGGCCGCCGCAGTAGTCGTTGGCGGCGGCGGCCGCGTCAACCGTGGCTGTTTCCGCGGCGACCGCCGGGGAAAGCGGCGACAACAGACCGGCAACGAGGATGCATATGGATGCGCCCTTGAGGAACTCCGTGAATCGGCGGGGAGTTCTCACTTCGTCGAGCGTGGTGCGTGGGATGCGCCAGGGCATGGCAACTCCTCCTGACGGGGGTGGGGCCAGAGGTTACCGCCGGTATCCCCGAGTTTGAAGATGAGCATGCGTCAACTTTTTGCTAACCGCCACGACAGTCGGCCGCCGACACGGGCCGACGACACGAGGAAGCGGGCCGAGAACCGCTCGGCGGATGGCTTATGGGGGCCATCCAAAAATTGGATGGAGCCAAATCGCGTGTCGATACGTCTATTCGGCGACGTCCGAACGGACGACGCCGAAGTGACCGAAGTACAGGTGCAGGTGTGACGGAGGTGCAGGGCGATGGCCGGCTTCAGGAGTCTGGCGAGACAGGTGCGCGATCCGAGGTGCGATTTGGCACTGCGGCGTTATTCGCTGCGCAAGTGCCTTGAGAGGTTCGCACCGTACGGGCATCGGGCGACCTGGGACCATCTGTGCTCCCGGGCCGGGTTCGGTCCCGAGGACCGTTCCCCGGATCCAGCGCGGCTCGTGGCCGCACTGGACGAGCTGGAGGAGGCCCGCTCCGTCTGGCTCGCCTATGAGGGGGAGTTCGCGCAGCGCCGCAAGAAGGAGAAGCACGACGGGCTGCGCAGGCCGGGCAGTGTGGACGACTGGCACCGGCTGACCTGGGGTGGATTCGGCGTGGCGTGGTGCGACGACCCACGCGTCCACCCCCATGAACCACTGGCCGAGGTGCTGCGCCGCTTGATCGCCGCGCTGGAGCGCGAACCGGGCTCGGTGTGCCCGGTGTGCGAGGGCGGACACCTCACGTGGAAGTACGACCTGGCCCATGAACCGTCATCGGGCCCGGTCTGCACGGAATGCGGCATCGTGGTACCGCGGCCCGTGCTGACACGCGAGGCCCTGGCGGACGCCAGGCGCGTACGGGCACGGCTGCTCGTGTCAGCCTGAGCCGAAGGGCTTGGGCGCCAGGAGGCGCCGCAGTGAATCCGTGCGCGGCGGGGGTGTGCCGGGGATGCCGCACCCCCGTGCGATGAGCGCACGGCGACGACCGATCACCGAATACCGAGCACGGTTCACCGAATACAGATCGCTGATCACCGATGGCCTGTCACGGATCACCGATCACGGGGTCGCGACGTCCGTGTGGATCGCGAGCTTGAACTCCGCGAGTGTGATCGCCGTCTTTATCCTCGCGTCCTTCAACCCGCGCGCCGACACCTTCAGTCCGAGGGGTGTCCCCTTGTGCACGAACATCTGCCACAGGTAGGTGCGGAACTGGCCGCCCCGGGTGATCGTGCTGTCATTGGTGGCCGTGGAGTCGTACCCGTCCTTCGTCGAGTTCAGTGGGTCGCGGACGAACCGCGCCCGGTACTCGATGGCTCTGGGGTCCGCCTCCCAGAAGACCATCGCGGAGACCACACCCCAGCCGTCGTGGCTGGGCCAGATCAGCCCGGAGCGCTGGTCGGGGTACGCCGACGGCTTCGTGCCGCCGTGCGCCGGGTCGTGCATCTTCCAGGGGTCGTACGACTCGCCCTTCCCGTCGAACGGGAAGCGCACGAGGTGGTAGCCGTCCTTGTCGTACGTGATCTTCTGTGCCCCCGACTGTGCGGCATCCCACTTCAACGAGCTGACGACGACGCTCATCGGTACTCCTGTTCTCGACCGGGGTCTCCTCGGACCTCGGCTCGTTGTCAGTGACGACTGGCACCATCGGGGCATGGTGCAGGTCTGTCTGAACGGTGCCCGGGGTTCGGGCGATGGTGCGGTGGTGCCTCTGTCTCCGGGGGCGATGGCCGACTCCGCGGCCGAGGCCGTGGCGGTCGGGGCGTCTGACGTGCACGTCCATCCCAAATCCCCTTGTGGACATGACACGTTGTCGGCGAGAGCGGTTGCGGCGACGGTTGTGGAGATACGGTCGAGAGTGCGTGTGCCGGTCGGAGTGACCACCGGCGCCTGGGCCGAGTCCGACCCGGCCGCCCGCGTGAAACGCGTCCTCTCCTGGACCGTCCTGCCGGACCACGCCTCAGTCAACTGGCATGAACCAGGCGCAGAGGAGGTCGCGGCGGCGCTCCTGGAGCGCGGCGTGGGCGTGGACGCCGGCATCTGGTCCGGCACGGACGGGGCCGCGCGGTTCGCCGCGTCCCCGCTCGGCCCGCGTGTCCTGCGCGTGCTCGCCGAGGTGACGGACACCTCGGCGGACACTGCGGAGGAGTCGGCCCGCGCCCTGCTCACGGAGCTGGGCACCGCCCACGGCCGGCCCGTCCTCCTGCACGGGGAGGAGGACGGCGCCTGGCCGGTGCTGCGACTGGCGGGGCGACTCGGCCTCGCGACCCGAATAGGCGTGGAGGACACGCTGGTCCTGCCGGACGGGGACCGAGCGGGGTCGAACGCTCAGTTGGTGGCGGAGGGGCTGGCTCAGTACAGACGGTCCCAGCGTTCCGGGCAGGGCAGCGGGAGCGCACCCGCACGGGTGGCGAGGCCGTAGGCGTCGTTCGTCGGGACCCGTGGGGCCGGTGAGCCCGCGACCGCTCAGCAGCGGTTGCCGGGCACTTCCTCCGGCTCGGACGCCCGCTGCCGTACGCCGGCGGCCCTGCGCTCGACCATGAGCCGGGAACCGCTCTGCCGCTCGCCGACGACGTCGTCCGGGTTGGACAGTACGCAGCCGTCCAGGGACAGACAGCCGCAGCCGATGCAGTCGGTCAGGTGGTCGCGCAGCCGGTTGAGCTGGTTGATCCGCTCGTCCAGCTCGGACCGCCACGTCTCGGAGAGGTGCGCCCAGTCCTCGCGGGTGGGCGTGCGCTCCTCGGGGAGTTCGGCGAGGGCCTCGCGGATCGTGGCGAGCGGGATACCGACGCGCTGCGCGGCCCGGACGAAGGCCACCCGGCGCAGCGTGTCACGGCTGTAGCGGCGCTGGTTGCCGGAGGTGCGGCGGCTGACGATCAGCCCCTTGGACTCGTAGAAGTGCAGGGCGGACACGGCGGCGCCACTGCGGGCCGACAGCTGGCCGACGGTCAACTCGTGGATCTTCTCGGGGATCTGGGGCACCCCTCAGAGCCTACCCAGCCCGTCACCCGACCGGGCCGTTGACAGGCACCCCGACACCCGACCATGCTAAGCAGTTGCTTAGACATACAGGATTGCGGGAGGCCGGAGCATGGCAGAGCCGAGGACGTTCACGTCCGCCGACGAGCTCAAGGCGGCGGTGGGCGAGCAGCTGGGGTACAGCGACTGGCTGGAGATCGACCAGAAGCGGATCGACCTGTTCGCGGACGCCACGGGTGACCACCAGTGGATCCATGTGGACCCGGAGAAGGCGGCAGCCGGACCCTTCGGGACGACCATCGCGCACGGGTACCTGACCCTGTCGCTGCTGCCGCTGCTGGTGCCGCAGGTGATGAAGGTCGACAACGTCAAGATGGGCGTCAACTACGGCACGAACAAAGTGCGGTTCCCCGCACCCGTCCCCGTGGGTTCGCGGCTGCGCGCCACGGCGGTCCTCAAGGAGGTCACCGAGGCGGGCGGTGGCGTGCAGGTCTCGGCCGCGGTCACGGTTGAGCGTGAGGGCGGGGACAAGCCGGTGTGTGTGGCGGAGTCGGTGTCGCGGTACTACTTCTGAGGTTTCAAGGGGGTGGGTGGCTGCGGCCCTTATGTCGGCCGCGGATTCGCTGTGGCTGGTCGCGCCCACGCGGCGGAGCCGCATATGTCGCAGCCCCGCGCCCCTTTCAGGGGCACGGCCCTACCCCTTCGCCCCCACCATCCTCAGCACGAGGTCGGCGTACAGGGCGCCGACCTCGTCCGGCGTCCTGGGGCCGTTGACGTTGAACCAGCGGGCCACGTCGATGCACAACGACAGGATGGCGATGGTGGTGCCCTTGACGTCGGGGACGTCGAAGTCGCCCGCGGCGACGCCGTCCTCGATGATGCCGCGCACGGCCGCGTCGTTCTGTCGCCGCAGGGCCACGATCTCGGCGCGCGCGTCCGGACCGAGGGCGTCCAGCTCGTACTGCACGACCCGGGCGACGGTGTGCTGCCCGGCGTGCCAGCGCACGAAGGACCGTACGGCCTCGGCGAGCCGCTCGGCCGGGCCGCCCTCGCTCTCACCGGCCGTCCGCAGCACGTCGAGCGCCTTCTCGTGCCCGATGCGGCTGATCCGGTGGAGCAGCTCTTCCTTGGTCTTGTAGTGGATGTAGAGCGCGGCCGGGCTCATGCCCGCGCGGCCCGCGATGTCACGGGTCGTCGTCGCGTGGTAGCCGCGCTCGGCGAATGCCTCCACCGCGGCGACGAGCAGCCGCCGGGCCGCGTCCGGGGTGACCTCGTCCCACGGCTGGACCTCGCCGTCGGCCGTCTCCTCCGCCGTACTCATCGCTCGCTCGCCCCTTCCCGTGGCAGGGTCAACACCATACCTCCGAAGGTGAGCGCTCGCTTAGAGTGCCCGTTCAGGGCCGTACGAAACGCGGTCAGAGCTTGGCGAGCGGATCGTGCTCGGCGAGCAGCTTCTCCAGTCTGGCCTGGTCGACGCGGCTGACGATCTGCCCGGCTTCCTGCTTGTCCCGGATCACCTTGGCGAGGGTGAAGGCGGAGGTCACCAGATACAGAACGGCGATGGCGAGGAAGGCACGCACCCAGGCGTCGGCCTCCAACTGGAAGATGCCGATCGCCGTGGCCACCATGGCGACGGCGAACGAGGCGACGGCCTGACCGAAGTAGGCGGCGGTGGACTGCTGCTTGACCGGTGTCTCACTCATGCGGACAAGGATCGGCGGCCGTGGCCGGCACCACATCCGTCGGAATACTCACCCGCGTACTCAGACGAGCCTGCCCGGAGGGTGCGCTCAGAAGGCCGAAACCCCGGTCAACGCCCGCCCGATGACCAGCTTCTGTATCTGACTGGTGCCCTCGTACAGGGTCATCACGCGGGCGTCCCGCAGCAGCTTGCCGACCGGGTACTCGTCGATGTAGCCGTACCCGCCGAAGACCTGAAGGGCGTTGTTGGCGGCTCGTACGGCGGCCTCGGAGGCGAAGAGCTTGGCCTTGCTCGACTCCGTGGCGAAGGGCAGCCCGCGGTCGACGAGGTCGGCGACGCGCCAGGTGAGCAGCCGTGCCGCGTCGACGTCCACGGCGATGTCGCTGATCAGCTCCTGCACCAACTGATGGTGGGCGATGGCCTTCCCGAACTGCTCACGCTCGGTCGCATACGAGACAGCGGCGTCCAGCGCGGCCTGGGCGATCCCGACGCACCCCGCGGCCACCGACATCCGCCCCTTGGCCAACGCCGACATGGCGACGGCGAACCCCTTGCCCTCGGGCCCCAGCATGGCGCTCGCGGGCACCCGCACGCCGTCGAGCACCAGCTCGGCGGTGGCCTGCCCGCGCAGACCGAGCTTGCCGTGAATCTCACGGCGGCTCAGCCCCGCCGCGTCCGTGGGCACGAGGAAGGCGGAGACACCCTTGTGCCCGGGGGCGTCGGTGGACCGCGCGAACAGCAGCACCACATCCGCCCAGGTCCCGTTGGTGATGAACATCTTGGAGCCGCTGATGACGTAGTCGTCGCCGTCCCGCACGGCCCGGGTCGCGAGGTTCCCCGCGTCCGACCCCGTACCGGGCTCGGTGAGACCGAAACAGCTCAGGTACTCCCCCGATGTGAGCCCCGGCAGCCAGCGCCGCTTCTGCTCCTCGTTCCCCCAGTGCGCGACGGTCTTGGCGACGAGCCCCAGCGAGACGGAGACGATCCCGCGCACGGAGGAGTCACCGCGTCCCAGCTCCTCGGTGACCAGGCAGTACGCGAGGTGATCACCGCCGGAGCCCCCGTACTCCTCGCCAATCGTGAGCCCGAGGAACCCCACCTCGCCCAGCCGCTTCACGATCCCCCGGTCGACGGCCTCGGCGCGGTCCCACTCGGCGACGTACGGAGCGATCTCGCCCGCCACGAAGTCCCTGGCGAGCTGCTGGACGGCGACCTGCTCCTCACTGAGCTCCAGATGCACCACGCGTCACCCCTCGGGAAGACCGACTACTCACCCTTTAAATTACCACTGCTAGTTTAATGACCCAGCCCTACTATGTGCGCCATGGCCCGACCGCGCAAGCCCCTCCTGAGCACCGACCGGATCGTCACCACGGCCCGGACACTGGTGGACACGGAAGGGCTGGCGGCGCTGTCCACCCGCCGCCTCGCCGCCGAGCTGGGCGTGAGCGGCCCGTCCCTCTACAACCACTTCCGCACGAAGGACCAGATCCTCGAAGCCGTGGCGGACTCGGTGAGCGCCCAGGTCGACCTGTCGATGTTCGAGGACGAGCGTGACTGGCGCACCGCGCTCCACGACTGGGCCGTCTCCTACCGGGCCGCCCTGCGCGACCACCCGAACATCGTGCCGGTCCTCGCCCGCGGCCCCGGCCGGCGCCCGGCCGGCCTCCGGCTGGCGGACGCGGTCTTCGGCGCGATGGTCAAGGCGGGCTGGCCTCCGGCTCAGGCCACGTCCATCGGCGCCCTCATGCGCTACTTCATCATGGGCTCCGCCCTCGGGTCCTTCGCCGGCGGTTTCGTCGACGACGAGGCGGCGTACGACCCCGCCGCCTACCCGCACCTCGGCCAGGCCCACCTCCTAGCCGACCAGCAGGACAAGATCGACGACCGCGCCTTCGACACGGGCCTCACCGCCCTGCTGGACGGCCTCACGGCCCAGTTCGAGGGACTCCCTCCGGGGGACTAGCGGGTTCGTCTCATCTGCCGGGTTCCTGTTCGGTGGGCGGCTGCGGGTTGGTTGTGGCTGGTCGCGCAGTTCCCCGCGCCCCTGAAAAGCCTGGGCGCGCCCGGCATCGTGACGCACCGGCCCCGCACGCACCGTCGCCCACCCCGCGCCGTCACCCACCACGCACTGGCAGCCGCGTACGCACGGCAGGGGGTGTGCCGGGAGGTGTCCGCCCGCAGCGGCCGGCGTCCGCCACCGAGCACATGACGCCCCCACAGCCC
>NZ_VJZC01000275.1 GCF_009377185.1 Streptomyces spongiae | reverse complement strand
CAGCAGATGCTGTGTCCCGCCACCCTTTTCGTGACCTCTATTCGACGTCGACCCAGTTGAGGCTGCGTTCCACGGCCTTCTTCCAGCCCGCGTAGCCCTTCTCGCGCTCATCGGCGTTCCACTGGGGCTCCCACCGTTTCGACTCGTGCCAGTGCGAGCGGAGTTCGTCGGTGTTCTGCCAGAAGCCGGTCGCGAGCCCCGCCGCGTACGCCGCGCCGAGCGCCGTCGTTTCCGCGACGACCGGGCGGCTGACCGGCACCCCGAGGACATCGGCCTGGATCTGCATGCACAGGTCGTTGGCGGTGACGCCGCCATCGACCCGCAGCACGTCGAGCGCCACCCCGGCGTCCTGCTCCATCGCCTCGGCGACGTCGCGGCTCTGGTAGCAGATGGCCTCCAGGGTCGCCCGGGCGAGGTGTCCGTTGGTGTGGTAACGGGCGAGGCCGACGATCGCGCCCCGGGCGTCGGAGCGCCAGTAGGGTGCGAACAGGCCGGAGAAGGCCGGCACGAAGTAGATGCCGCCACTGTCCTCCACCTGCCGGGCCAGCGTCTCGACCTCGGACGAGGAGGAGATGATCCGCATCTGGTCGCGGAGCCACTGCACGGCGGACCCGGTGACCGCCATGGACCCCTCCAGCGCGTACACCGCCGGGGCGTCCCCGAACTGGTATGCCAACGTGGTCAGCAGACCACTGCTGGACCGGACGATCTCGGTGCCCGTGTTCAGGACCAGGAAGTTACCGGTGCCGTAGGTGTTCTTGGCCTCGCCGGGACGGAAGCAGACCTGGCCGACCGTGGCTGCCTGCTGGTCCCCGAGGACACCGGTGATGGGAACCGCGGTGCGTAGCGGACGGCTGGTGCGGGTGGTTCCGAACGCCTCCGGGTGCGAGGACGGCTTGATGGCCGGGAGCATGGCGCGCGGAATGTCGAAGACGTCGAGCAGTTCGTCGTCCCAGTCGAGGGTCTCGAGGTTCATCAGCATGGTGCGGCTGGCGTTGGTGACATCCGTGGCGTGGATGCCGCCGCTCGGACCGCCGGTGAGGTTCCACAGGACCCAGGCGTCCGTGTTCCCGAAGACGGCCCGTCCGTTCTCGGCGGCCTCCCGGACACCGTCGACGTTCTCCAGGATCCACTTGATCTTGCCGCCGGAGAAGTACGTCGCCGGCGGCAGCCCCGTCTTGCGCCGGATGAGGTCGCCGTGCTCCCGCTCCAGCGCCGCCGCGATGGAGTCGGTGCGGGTGTCCTGCCAGACGATCGCGTTGTAGTACGGCCGACCGGTGCTGGGGTCCCAGACGACCGTGGTCTCCCGCTGGTTGGTGATCCCGATGGCCGCCAGGTCCTCGGCGGACAACTCGCCCTGGCGGAGAGCGTTCTGCATCGTGGAGTTCGTACGTTCCCAGATCTCCACGGGGTCGTGCTCGACCCATCCGGAGCGCGGGAAGATCTGCTCGTGTTCGAGCTGGTGGCGTGCGACCTCGTTGCCGTCGTGGTCGAAGATCATGAAACGGGTGCTGGTGGTGCCTTGGTCCACCGCACCGACAAACTCGGGCATGGCAGCCCCTTTCACTCGTCCGGCGCGGGCACCCGGCCGGGCTCCTGCTCGGCGACCGGCAGGTAGCGGCTGATCAGCAGGCGGTAGAGCAACGCACCGAGCGGGCCACCGATCAGGGGGCCGACGATCGGCACCCAGAAGTAGAGGTCGCCGTACTGGTCACGCCAAGCGCCTCCGTAACCCGTCAGGAACGCCGCCAGCCGGGGCCCGAGGTCACGGGCCGGGTTGATCGCGTAACCGGCGTCGGTTCCCCACGCCATGCCGATGGCGACGACGATCAGGCCGATGATGAACGGGGCGAGATTCGCGCCCGGCGGCGTGTTCAGCAGATCGGTGACCGCGAAGATCAGCAGCACCAGAATGGCGGTGCCGATGATCTGGTCGCGGAAGGCGCCCAGCTGACTGATCGGAAGGGTGCCGTTGCCCGGCAGCGTGGAGAAGACGATCTCCGTGGCGTTGGTGTGGTCGGGGTCGGCCTTGGCCAGTACTTCGGTGTAGTTCCAACGCACCAGCAGGGCGGCCACGAAAGCGCCCGCCGTCTGAGCCAGGGCGTACGGCAGGACCTTCTGCCAGGAAAAGCCCTTGAAGACCGCGAGTGAGAGGGTGACAGCCGGGTTGAGGTGGGCGCCGCTGACCCGGGCCGCCACATAGACGCCCATGGTGACGCCGATACCCCAGGCCCACGCGATGCTGTCGTGGTCACCCAGCCCACCATCGGTCAGCGCGCCACCGGCGACGACCTGCGCGACGACACCGCATCCGAAGAGGATGAGGATCATGGTTCCGGCGAACTCGGCTGAGAGTTCCCCGATGAGACGTGCCCTGGACGTGGATTCCGGCATGTTCCGCACCTCCAGCCCGGTCGGCCGAGCCCACTGCGATCACGTAGCGGTATCGTCTCCGCCCCAGCCGTGATCGGCATCCGCGGGTGGACCATCCGGGGGGAACGGCAGCCGCGCTCGGCGCCCGAAGACGGCACGGGCGGTCGGCCGCGGCGGTGACGGAGCGGTGCGGCAATCGGGTGACCTGTGACAGCCTGGCGGCGGCTGGGTCGTTGAGGCGGTCATGAACGTCTTCGGTGACAGCCCCGACCTGGGTCCCGATGAGCGGCTCGCCGGCCTTGCGGAGGACACCTGCGCCTGGTGCGTGCGGCTGAGGGACGCCGACGCCCTGGCCGGACGGGCGCCGACAGCCGCGAAACGCCGGCCCGCGCCCTGGATGGTGCCACTGGGACTGCCCCCGCGCCCGGCGCAGGCCGACAGGTGAGGGCGGCGAGGACGGTGATGGTCGCTCTGACCGCCGTCACGATCGTCGTGGCGGCGGTGTCGGTCGTCCTGGCGGGTTGAGTGACGCCGAGCTGAGCCCCGTCAGAGTGAGGTCGACCGGGCGGGTTAGGGTCGCGACATCACGTCGGTCATGACTGAGGTGGGGAGGGGACGCGGTGTCGATGACGGCGTTCGACAGGAGTGAGCGGCGCATATGGGCGGGCCAGGGTTCCGCCTATGCCGGAAGCTTCGCCAAGCTGTGCGCCTATCCGGTGCCGCGGTTGCTCGATGCCGCGGAGGTGGGGCCGGGCACGCGGGTGCTGGACGTGGGCACCGGGCCGGGGACGGTCGCTGCCGCAGCGTGCGCCCGGGGTGCGAAGGTGACGGCCGTGGACGCGGAGCCGACCATGGCCGAGTTGGCGATGCGGGCCGCACCCGGGGCCGACGTGCGTGTGGCCGCTCTTCCCGAGCTCCCCTTCAACGACGGAGAGTTCGACGCCGTCGTGGCCAACTTCGTGCTGAACCACGTCGGTCGGCCCCAGGCGGCCCTGACCGAGTTGCGCCGTGTCGTGGGGCCCCACGGTCGGATCGCGTTGACGATATGGGCGGTGCCGCCGGCCGCGGGGCAGACCTTGATCGGGCGCGCGATCCAGGCCGCGGGAGCGGTGCGTCCGTCACATCTGCCCGCGGGACTGGCCCCTGAGGATGACTTTCCCCGTGACGAGAGCGGTCTTACGGCGCTGATGGGCGCGGCAGGGTTGCGCGAGGCCGTGTGTGAGACCTTGCGGTGGGATCACCGCGCGAGTGCCGACGAGTGGTGGAGCGGCCCCGCGAGCGGAGTGGCGTTCGGTGGGCAGCTGGTGCGGAGCCAGACCTCCCGGATCCGCGCCGAGATCAAACGCCACTTCGACCTGTTCAGTTCGGAGTTCGCCGACGAGGACGGTCTGCTGACGTTGCCGCACGCCGCCTTGCTCGCGCGGGCGCGTCGCTGAAGGTCCCAGGTCTGCTTCCGTCACGCGATGAGGCCGCGAGGCCGCGCTCAATGGCGTACGGGAGACGGCTCGCGCGCCCCCTCGGCCGTGGCGGGCCCCCGGTCGGCCGGGTGGCGCAGGGCGCAGAGGAAGCCGATGCCGAGTGCGATGGCCATGCCGTAGAACACCCACTGGTTGGCCTCCGCGAAGTCCATGCGGATCGAGGACATCGCGTCGCGCATGGCCGTCGCGACCGGGCCGTCCCCGGTAGGGGTGCGGGTGTCTGCCTGGACCGTGATCGACTGCGTCACGTCCCCGGCCACGGAGTGCGCGGTGTCCGGCGGAATCCCGCGCGCCTGGAGGGTGTCCTCGACACGGTCGGTCATGGTGTGCGTGAGCACGGTGCCGAAGACGGCCAGACCGACGCTCGCCGCGTAGTTGCGGACGGTCTGGGTGATGCCGGTGACTTCGCCGTAGGAGGCGTCGATCGCGCGGTTGACGGCGTCCGTGGAGGCCGGGGCGAGGAGGAACCCGATGCCCGCGCCGGCGAGGGCGGCGTACGGCCACTGGTCGTGCATGGACAGGTCGGTCAGCTTGCCGGCCCACAGCGCGAACCCGATGGCGCCGACCAAGCACCCGGTCTTGAGCGCCGGACGGGCACCCCGCTTGTCGAGGATACGGCCGCCCCACTGGGAGGCGATGGCGAACCCCACGAAGAAGTACAGCAGGTACAGAGCGGCCTGGTTGGGCGAGGCACTGAGGGAGACCTGGGCGTAGACCGAAGCGAAGAAGAACACGGGGACGAACGCCAGCATGGCGAAGAAGAGGACCAGGGCGTCCACCGTGAAGGCGCGGTCGCGGAACACCGACAGATTGATCAGCGGGTGACGGATGCGCAGTTCGTAACGGCAGAAGACGTACAGCAACGCGAGGCCGCCCGCGATGCAGGCCCACGTCGCCGCACTGTCCCAGCCCCAGGCCGACGCCTGCTGGAAGCCGAGCACGCTCGCGCCCATGCCGACGACGATCATCAACGCGCCCGGGACGTCCAGCGGTTCGTCACGCCGCCGGTCGGAGATGCGGGCGAGCGCGATGAGGATCAGCGCCACCACCGCGACCGGAACGTTGACCCAGAAGATCGCCCGCCACGTCCAGGTGGTCAACCACCCGCCGAGCAGCGGTCCCAGGGCGGTGAGGGCACCGGTGATGCCGAAGAACAGGGCGAGCGCACGTCCCCTCCGCTCGATCGGGAACACCGCCACGACGACCGCGAGCGCGGCGGGGAAGAGTAACGCCGCCCCTAGGGCCCTTCTGATGGATCTCCGCGGCGTCACGGCGCCCGGCACGCACCCTCGCCGCACGGCGCGAAGGGACAGGTGGCTCCGCCACATGACCCTTCACACCGCACTCCCCCAGCCTTCGGCCGGGGGGACCCCCAGCGCACGCACCGGACGCCGCTCCTTCCTCCACGGAGATCCATCAGAAGGGCCCTAGTCCCTGGGTTGCCCGGAAGACCACGAGCCACGGCTGCGCGTAGTCCCCGGCGGGTACGCAGCCGCACAGAACCGAGGAGACGACGAAGATCAGGGTGCCCGCCACGACGACGCGGCGTGGTCCCCACAGGTCCGCCAGACGCCCGCCGACGGCGAAGAACGCGGCCAGGGACAGCAGGTAGGCGTTGACCACCCACTGCATGCCCGAGGTGGACAGCCCCAGCTCGGAGACGATGTCGGGCGCCGCGATCGACACGATCGTCTGGTCGATGAACGTCATCGCCACCGCGAACATCATCGCCGCGAGCGGCAGCGGCTGGGACGCCGCACGCCCCGTACCGACCTCGCGTGCGTCCCGTCGCGTATGCGTTCCGGTCACCCGGCCAGTCTGTGCCCGCACCCGTGACGGCGCACCCGGAGCGTTCCCCGCGGCGACACGCCGACAACCGCGGGGAAACAGTCGCGACGCGCACCGACTTCGGACCTGCTGGGCATGGGCACAGCCGAGGCCGGATGCGGCTGATCAGCGGAAGAGGTCCAGCGGCACCGCCCGGGCCATCGCGGCCATGCCCGCGTCGTTCGGGTGGAGGTGGTCGCCGCTGTCGTACGCCGGGAGCAGCCGGCCGGGGCGCTCGGGGTCGCGCACGGCCGCGTCGAAGTCGACGAACCCGTCGTACGCGCCGCTGGTGCGGATCCACCGGTTCACGGCCTGCCGCGCCGCCTCCCGCTCCGGCGTGTAGAAGTTCAGGGTGTCGCCCTCGAACGGCAGGATCGTGGCGCCGAAGATCTTCAGGCCGTGGGTGTGGGCGCGCTGGATGAGCTTCCGGTACCCGGCGATGAGGTCCGCGGCCGTGACCTCCTCGGTGGCGGGGGCGATGTTCCCCGGGTGGCCGAGGTCGTTGACGCCGAGCAGGACGATCGCGAAGCGGGTGCCGGGCTGGGAGGTGACGTCGCGGTCGAAGCGCTTGAGACCGGCCTCGCCGAAGTACGCGGCGTACTCCTCGGCCGGGTTGCCCGCGGGCGGGTTCGGGTCGCGCAGCAGACGGTTGCCCCCGATGCCCGTGTTCAGGACGCCGATCCCGGCCAGCGCGGGGTTCTGACGGAAGCGCTCGGCCAGCAGGTCAGGCCAGCGGTGGTTGGCGCCGGTCTCCGTGACGGCGCCGTCGGTGATCGAATCCCCGAAGGCGACCACGGAGGAACGTGCCGAGCCACCGGTCACGCTCACCCCGGACAGGAAGTACCAGCTCGTCGTGGTCGTCGTCGGCTCCACCCTCGGCTTTCCCGTGACGTTGCCTGCGGCGATGTACGTCTGCTGGAAGGCGCCGGAGTGGACGGTCGTCGCGCGCGTCCGGTCGGGGAGGTGCAGGCTGACGGCCAGGTCGGCGGCGGCCGGAGTGCGCAGGGCGACCGGGTCGCTCCAGCGCCGCTCGCCCGGTGCGAGGGTGACGGACGGGCGGCCTTGGAAGCGCAGGACGCGGTCGCTGTCCGGCACGATCTCGGTGCCTGTCGGGCCGTCGGCGCCGCGCGCGAGGTGCGCCTCTCCGACGACCAGGGGCTCGGTGCCGTACTCGTTGGTCAGCCGGACCCGGACCGTGCTTCCGGGGACGCTGGTGTGCACGATCTGACGGACGGTCTGGTCCGTGAAGACGGTGTTCGCACTGGCCGGCACGCCGCTCACCCCCGACGCCCAGGTGCCGGTCCAGGACCGGTCCGAGCCCGGTGGCGCGGCGGTCGAGGGGTGCGTGGCCAACAGGGCGAGCAGTCCGGTGAGCAGGGCGGCGGTGAGGGCGAGCAGAAGGCCTGGGGTGCGGCGGGGCATGCGTACGAGCACGGGCCGTCGTTCCTTCCGTGTGCGGGACGGGGCTCGGAAACCAGGGACCAGGTGTGAGCATGTCACCTCGGGCCGGAACAAGGTGCCCGAACGCATGTCTCAGCCGCCGTTATGGCCGGTTACCGGATTGGTTGGTGAGTCGAGCGAGTCACCTCAGCCGGCCGCTGAAATGACGGCTCGCGCATGACAGTTCGTACACGTGCCGACGCGTTCCGCCACTGCGGTTGCGGGTGCCGGTGGGGAGTGTGTGACTGGTGTAGACCCCACTCTCTCGTCTTCAAAGGGGATCACCATGGCTGCATGCCTGCCCAACCGCGCCGGTGCTCTCGCCGTCTGGTCCGACTTCTGCGCCGTGAGCCCCAGTCCGGAACTGCGTGAGCGGCTCCAGGAAGAGCAGCAGCGCATCCGCAGCGCCTCGGCGCTCGCCAGTCAGTTCGTCGTGAGCGGCTCTCCGCACCCTCTCGGATTCGATGACGGCACGATCATCCCGCCCGGTGAGTTCCCCGTCGGTACACCACGTGCCGACATCGCCGCAGCGGCCGCCGAGCGCAGGCCGCTCACCGGCGCCGTACGCGTCGTTGTCGTTCTCGCTGATTTCGGCGACAAGCCGATGGCTCGCGACAAGCAGCAGTTCGAGAAACTGTTCTTCTCACTGGGTGCGATGCCGAACGGCAGCGTCCGAGAGTACTACCGCGAGGTCACCCACGGTCTGGTCGACATCGTCGGCGAGGTCGTCGGGCCCGTCCGGCTGCCGAAGGACCTCTCCTGGTACGCCAACGGCAACTTCGGCATCGGCAAGCCGTCCGGACAGCCCCGGGCGCACCTCATGGCCAGAGACACCGCCATCGCCGCGGACCCGCAGATCAACTACGCCCCGTACGACAACGACGGCAACGGGTTCGTCGACGCCTTCATCGTCGTGCACGCGGGAGCGGGCGGCGAGGTCAGCGGTGACCCGGGTGACATCTGGTCGCACAAGTGGACTCTGCCGGACGCCTACAACGCCGACGGCTCACGCATCTTCGCGTACCTGACCATCCCCGAGGACGCCAGAATCGGCGTCTGCGCCCATGAGTTGGGGCACCTGCTGTTCGGCTTTCCCGACCTGTACGACATCGACGGCACATCGGAGGGCGTCGGTAACTGGTGCCTGATGGGCGGCGGTTCGTGGGGCGGCGACGGTGACGTGCCGACGCACCCGTCGGCCTGGTGCAAGATCGACCAGGGCTGGGCGACGGTGTCCAACGTCACCGGCTCGACCACCCTGTCCATCCCCGACGTGAAGAACAGCCACCAGGTACACCGGATGTGGACCGGCGGGCTCCCGGGCAGTGAGTACTTCCTGGTCGAGAACCGCCAGCGCACCGGTTACGACGTCTCGCTGCCGGGCGACGGGCTGCTGATCTGGCACGTCGACGAGCACCAGCCGGACAACTCCGACGAGACCCACTACATGGTGGGTCTGGTGCAGGCCGACGACAGGCAGGACCTCGAGTGGTCGGCGAACCGCGGCGACACCGGCGACCCCTATCCCGGAAGCACCGGGAACACCGCGTTCGGTCCCACGAGCGCCCCCGGCTCCCACTCCCACTCGGGTGCCCCCACCGGAGTGTCCGTCACGGGCATCTCGGCGTCCGGGCCCACGATGACGGCCACGGTCGCGGTCACCGTTCCGGGCCCGGTCCACGTGCCGGTCGGTGTCGCCGCGGCGCGGGCCGAGGTGGACAGCGAGGCGGGGCTGACCGGACTGACCGACATGATCCACGCCTTCCAGTCGCGACTGGAGATTCTGGAACAGGCCGTGGCAGGGGACGTGCGGAGGTCTGCCGAGCCAGCCCTCGAAGGGGGCGCGCGACAGGAGCACGACGGCGCGCCGGGAGCCGTGGAGCCCACCACGAGCGTCGGCCACAGCTACCGTCGGCGCTAGCAGCAAGGGCCGAGGCCAGGGGCGGAGGGCTGGAGCGGAGGGCAGGATCATGGTGCAGGCAACCGAGAATCTCACCGCACTGACGATCCGCCTGCTCACGACGGGCCCGCATCCCCGGCTGAAGGACTGGGACCGGCTGGGCGTCGACGTCCTCGACGCCCAGCCGGTCTCCGGCCACGCCGACCTTCTCTCACGGCACGTCGGACAGCACCTCGACCTCGCCGCACCGAGCAGCCTCGTGGCGGGTCTGGCTCCGGGCACCGTCATCCGCCTGCGGGCCAGACTCGCCGGCGGCGAGGCGCTGGCCGAGAAGCGCCCGCCACCGGGCACCTTTGTCGCGGAGCCGCCGACACCCTGACGCCCGGCGGGCTGTCAGGGTCTGCCGACAGCGGGCGCGGTGTGCCGACGCGGCGCCGCACGCATCGCCCCTCCCCGTCTGTGATCCCGGCCGCCCCGGCGCGCCGTCAGCCGCCGCCGTACCGCTGTGCCGAGTGGTGTTCCTGCGCGAGCCGCCGCAGGGCCAGCAGCGCGGGTTCCAGCAGTACCGTCAACAGGACGGCGCGCTCGGCCTGTTGCAGAGGATCGCTCGCGTCCGCGAGCTGGTCGAGGTCCAGCGCCGCCGTGCGGTCGGCGAGTTCGGCGTACGGCAGCAGGGAGCGCCAGTCGTAGTCCACCCCGAGGGCGCGCAGCGTCTCCAGGGTCTCGGCGACGACCTGGGCCGCGGGCGTGTGCGGAGAGGTCTTCCACCCCATCTCGGCGGTCAGCGCGGCGACTTCGGAGAGGCCGGACACGTCGGCGTCAGCGTCGGCCCCTGCCGGGGCACTGGTGTCGTCGGCCTGTGTCGAGCCCTCTGGTTCTCCGCCGCGGTCGGCGGGCAGGATGCCGAGCACGAGGCCGAGCAGGAGATGGACGTTCTCCCGCTGCTTGTCCACGGCGGCCAGTACGTCCCTGGTGGCGCTCACCGACAGGCCCCGAACCCCGATCAGGGAGCGGATCAGGCGCAGTCGGCGCAGGTGGCTGTCGTCGTAGTCGGCCTGGTTGGCGGCCGTGGCCCGGCCCGGGGGCAGCAGACCGTCCCGCAGGTAGTACTTGATCGTGGGGATGGACACCCCACTGCGGCGGCTCAGCTCGGAGATGCGCATCCGGATCGGCTTCCTCCTCAGTCCTGCTCACCTTATCCACTGGATAACGGAAAGCGCTACTGTCTACTATGGATAGTGTCACTCGCCATTCCTGAAGGAGAGAGTACGGTGCCCACACTTCCCTGGACCATCCCGAATCCGCCCCCGCTCCACGGCACGGCGTTCGTCATGGCGTCCCGCTTCGAAGTGCGGTCGCTGAGGGACGTGCCCCGCTTCTTCCTGCGTTCCCTGGCAGCGTGGGGTCAGGTGCGCACGGCCCCCGGCGCCTACGGGGCCTCCCTTGTCGCCGAGCCGCTCAAGCGCGTTTTCTACACGCTGTCCGCCTGGGAGGACCGCGACGCCTTGTACACCTACGCCAGAACCGAGCCGCACCGCGGCATCATGACGTCCCTGCGCTCGACCATGAGCGCCTCCACCTTCACCTTCTGGGAAGTCGAGACCAGTGGGCTCCCCATCACCTGGGACGACGCCAGGCGGCGTCTGAAGGAGCAGGCGCTCACGGACTCGGCGGGCGGCCAGTCCGCAGCCTGACGCCGGACCTCCGTCCCGGGGCCACCCCGGCGTCCGGGCCGGAGTCTCTCCCCGCCCTGCATCCTGCGCTTCCCCGCTCGCAGACCGTCGCCGTCCGGATTATTTGCGTTGCGTGGCAGTTCCCGAGGAACTTAGCCTTGCTTCCCTCCTGGGCAGGGGCCGGGCCTTGTCTGCGGCTGCGAGTCAGTAGATGGGAGATACCGAGGGATGCCTTCTCACCTTCACGCGCTCTGCTTCGATGCGAACGACCCGCTCCGTCTCGCGCGCTTCTGGGCCGGCGTCCTGGGCCGGGAAGTGACCGACGACTCCCACGACGGCATCACGCTCCTGCCGAGCGATGGCACCGGGTTCCGGATCCGATTCCTGCCGACTCAGGAGCAGAAGACGGGCCAGAACCAGATGCACTTCGATCTGACGAGCACGTCCCTTGATGACCAGCAGGAGGTTGTGGCGAGAGCTCTCGAACTCGGCGGCCGGCACATCGACATCGGTCAACGCCCGGAAGAGGGCCATGTGGTGCTCGCCGACCCCGAAGGCAACGAGTTCTGCGTCATCGAGCCGGGCAGTGACTTCCTTGCCGGCTGCGGATTCATCGGAGCGCTCGCGTGCGACGGTTCGCAGGACGTCGGGTACTTCTGGAGCCAGGCGCTGGGCTGGCCGTTGGTCTGGGACCAGGACCAGGAGACCGCGATCCAGTCGCCGCAGGGCGGCACGAAGGTCACGTGGGGCGGCCCGCCACTGCTGCCGAAGACAGGGAAGAACCGGCTGCATTTCGACCTCGTTCCACCTGCCGGCAGTGATCAGCAAGCGGAGGCCGACCGTCTCGTCTCCCTCGGGGCGAGCCGAATCGACATCGGCCAGGGCGAAGTCAGCTGGGTGGTGATGGCCGATCCCGATGGCCATGAGTTCTGTGTGGCGCCCCCTCGATGACGCGCTGATCCGGTGGGGCGGCGACCCTGGTGTAGTCGATGTTCGTGTAGTCGATCAACGGTGCCGTCCGCCCCGAGCAGGCGCGGAGCGCCGTGCCGTAGGCGGACGGCACATGATCGATGCGTCAGCCCTCCTCCCAGTTCACGCTGCCGACGCCCGTGCTCCACGGCGCGCAGGTGGCTTTGGAGGTGTCCGTCGCCCCGGGGTTGACCGTCTTCCACTCCCCGTACTCGTCCTTGGCCCAGCCGCAGGTCACCACGGCGCGGAAAGCGATCGCGCGGTTGGTGTTGTTCCGGCAGCCGACGGTGCCGGTCAGGTTCTCGGAGCTGGTCAGGCAGGTCAGCTCCTGGGCGGCGCCGGGCGACGCCTGGGCCGCGCCCGCGCTCGGCGCCGTCGTGATCACGAACAGGGCCGCGCCAGATGCCGCCACGCCGGCGGCCAGTGTCTTCTTCAGGCCCATGATGGTCAGCCCTCCTGCCAGTTCACGCTGCCCACGCCCGTGCTGAGGAACGGGCAATTGATCGAGGAGGTGTCGCGCGCCCCCGGATTGAGTGTCCTCCAGGGGCCGACTTGGTCCATCGCCCTGCCGCAGACGACGGTCACGCGGAAGGCGATGGTGCGGTTGGTGTTGTTCGTGCAGTCGGCGACGCCCTTCCGTCCGTTGGGCGTGAACGTTGTGCAGGTGAGAGCGTTGGCGACGGCGTCCGGCGACCCCTGTGCCGCTGTGGCGCCCGGCGCCATGGCGATCAGGGACAGCGTTGCCGCGGACGTCGCGGCACCTGCGGCCAGGATGGACTTGAGGCTCATGACTCGCTCCGAGTGAGTACTCGTGGTGTCCCGAACAGGACCTTGTGCCCCAAGAACGTGTGTGGCTGCGAGCCTGTATGACACACCGCTGCTGTGATGCGGGTCACTCTGGCGTTCGGTGAGCAAGGCTCCTTGGAAGTCCTACTGGACGAAGTCGGCGATGAGGGCGGCGAATTCGTCGGGAGTGGCCAGGCGGATGCCGAGGGTTTCGGCCTTGGCGCGCTTGGATCCGGCGCCTTCCCCGGCGACGACCAAGGCGGTCTTCTTGGAGACGCTGGAGGAGGAGCGGCCTCCGGCGCGTTCGATGAGTTCGTTCATCTCGTTGCGGCTGAGCTTCTCCAGGGGACCGGCCATCGCGCCGGTGACCACGACCGTCATCCCGGCCAGCGGCCCGCCTGCCGGGGCCGTGCTGCTCGCGTCGACGTCGGTGGTGGTGCCGGTCGTGGGGGAGGGC
>NZ_VJZC01000274.1 GCF_009377185.1 Streptomyces spongiae | reverse complement strand
TCTCCACGACGCCCACCCCTCGGCACGAGCGGAGAAGACGCAGGGGATCACACGGCGTTGAGCAGGACGACGTAGACGGCGGTTCCGATGCCCACGCTCAGGATCGTGCGGCGGCCGAAGGCCAGGTGGACGCCGACGGTGACGGCGACCGCGAGCAGGGCGAACCACATCCCGTGCGGGTCGGCGGCGATCGTGCCGTGCAGGGCGGTGACAGCGAGGACGGTCAGGATGCCCACCGGCATCCACACCGACAGCTGACGCACCAACACCGAGCCACGCAGCGCCCGCAGTACCGCGAACGGCAGCGCGCGCAGCGCGAGCGTGATCGTGAAGACGATCGCCAGTACGGACACGAGATACGAGGTGCTAGGCATCGGCGGTCTCCTGGGCGGGGCGGCGGGCGGTGAGCGCGTGGCGGACGAGGAGCAGGCCGACGAACAGCAACAGCGCGAGGAACATGGCGAGTTGAGGCGTCAGTACCAGCGCGACCGTGACACTGGCCCCGGCGAGCAGGACCGAGGGGAGCTCCCGGCGGGAGCGGAAGGCGTCCAGGGTGAGCACGGTGAACAGGGCGCACAGCGCGAACTCCAGGCCCTTGACCGGGGCCGGCAGCGCCGCGCCGAGGACGACCCCGAGCAGTCCGCCGCCGACCCAGTAGACCTCGCAAGAGATCTGCATGGCGAGGAGCCGGGGTGCGGAGCGTTCGTGCTCGGGCAGGGAGGCGTTGACGGCGTACGCCTCGTCGATCATCGCGTAGACGGCGTACGCCTTCGCCAGCGGGTGCCTGACCAGGTGGAGCGGGAACGAGAAGGCGTAGAAGACGTGGCGGAAGTTCACCACGAGGACGGTCAGCGCGACCGCGGCCAGGGGCGTGACGGCGGCCACCATCCCCACCAGCAGCAACTCCAGGGAGCCGGCGAACGCGGCCAGGGACAGGGCGGGAGTGAGCCACCAGGGCAGGCCGGCCTGGATGACGAGCAGGCCGAGCGCCACACCGAGCGGAAAGATGCCCAGACCGGCGGAGAAGGAGTCACGGACGCCTGCGGCGACCTGCTGCCGGCGGATGGGTATGTCGTTCTGCACCCCGCCATCGTCTCGCAGAACCCAGGACATGTGGTTGCGAAGATTGCTCGCCCCAAGCCTCTGTGTGCAATATTCCCTCCATGGATGCCACGGACAGAGCAATCATCGCGGAGCTGGAGCGGGACGGCCGACTGACCAACGTCGAGCTGGCCCAGCGGGTCGGGCTCACCACCGGGCCGTGCCTGCGACGGGTCCAGCGTCTGGAGGCCGACGGCGTCATCCGTGGCTACCGGGCCGTCATCGACCCCGCGGCCATGGGGCGCTCCTTCGAGGTGCTGATCGACCTCAGCCTCGAGGCGCAGGACGCGGAGACCGTCGAGCGCTTCGAGCGGACCCTGGCGGAGGCGCCGGAGGTCATCGAGCTCCGCAGGCTGTTCGGCAGCCCCGACTACTTCGTGCGCGTGGCCGTCGCCGACCTCACCGCGTACGAGACCTTCCTCAGCGGCCACGTCATGACCATCCCCCGCATCAGGAACGTCACCTCGCACTTCACAATGAAGACCGTCAAACCGTTTCGGTGACGACCGCCCTTGTACCGCCCATGTGAGGGAACACCATGACCACGATCGCCATCATCGGAGCGGGCCCCGGACTCGGCGCCGCCGTCGCGCACCGCTTCGGCCGCGAGGGCTTCGACGTCGCGCTCGTCTCCCGCAGCCACGAGCGGACGAACGCCCTCGCCGCCGACCTGGCCGAGGACGGCATCACGGCGCGCGGCTTCGCCGCCGACGTCCGCGATCCGAACGCCCTCGCCGCCGCCCTCGACGCGGCACACGTGGCCCTGGGGCCGATCGAGATCCTCCAGTACAGCCCGGTCCCGCACCGGGACTTCATGCGACCGGTCCTGGAGACCACCCCGGCCGACCTCACCGGACCGATCGAGTTCTCCGTCTACGGCCCCGTCACCGCCGTACAGCAGGTACTGCCCGGCATGCGCGCCCTCGGCCGCGGCACCGTCCTCCTTGTCAACGGCGGCACCGCCGTGGTTCCCCACCCGGACCGCGCCGGAACCTCCCTCGCCTTCGCCGCCGAGAGCGCGTACGGGCAGCTGCTGCACGACACGCTCGGCGCGGAGGGCATCCATGTGGCGCAGCTCGTCATCCCCGGCGCGATCGTCCCCGGACACCACAGGAAGGACCCGGCAGTGCTGGCGGAGACCCTGTGGGGCATCCACCGTCACCGGCACGGCTTCAGGCACTTCGCGGACGACCTCGCAACGTGACGCGGTCCCTCGCGTTCGCGGCGTTGCCGGTCGGCTCGCGCCGCGAACCCGCGTGACGAGCCCCGAGGTGGCGCTGCGTTCGAGCAGGGCCGCCTCGGTCTACGGAGCACGGCCGGGACGACGGCTCGGCCGGTTCCCGCGCATGAGCGCCAGCGCCTCCTCGTCCTCGCGTTGACGCCGTATCGGATGGCGTTTCGGCAGGTCGCGGTAGTCCAGCAGGCCGGCCCGTATCGCCAAGGCGTCCTGTTCGGGCGGTGCGGCCCTGCCCTCGCCACGCAGTCCCCGCCGCCCTCGGGCCCGTAGCAGGACGGGGCTGCCCCCGCCGACGGGGGACACGACACCGCCGAACCGGAGGTCCCCGGCGAACCACGTCTCCGTCGCGCTGCCCTCGTCCAGCAGCACATCGATCACGCGCGGGTCACGCAGCCCCCGGACCGGCCTCTCCCACCCCGGCCCGGGTATCCCGTGCAACCGGCCGCACCCGGTGTCGTACGGATCCGTGAGCCGTACGAAGGTGCCCTGCCAGTTGTCGGGGCGCCGTGAGCCACGGCCCTGGACGGCGTCCGGCGCGGGAGGCTCCATCAGACAGCGGCGCCAGGCGTAGTGCCTGAGGATCAGCTGTGCCCGGCGGGTGTCCGACCGGGCGTACCGGCAGCAGCGGTACCACGTCAGGGGCACGAAGTAGGCCGAGACCGGGATCAGCAGTACACAGAGCGGCCACCACCCGGTGGCCGCGGCCACGGCGAGGATCACCACCCCTGCCGCCAGATGGGGGCTGAAGTGCCGCCCGTAATGCAGCAGCCGGGCGGACCGCAGAGCGCGGCGGGTGGGCGCGTGCGCCAGCGCCGCGCCACCACCGCTGACATCGATCGAAGGCACGGTGTCCCCCCGCCCGTCCGTGAACCTTTCACCCGTCATAGTGCCCTGAGCGAAGCATTCCTGGAATACGGCTTTCGCCGGATACCGGCCGCGTGAGAGCACCAGTCCTTCTCGTGCGATAGAACCGGCCCATGCGCCCACAACCCGGAGAAGTGCTGCACTTCTCGGAGGACCCCACCATCACCGTGTTCCGCCCGCATGTCGCCGCCACCGCCCAGCAGGCGGAGGCGTACGTGTGGGCCGTCGACGACGCCCGGGCCCCGGACTACTGGTTCCCCCGCCAGTGCCCGAGAGCCTTGGCGTGGACTGTGCCGGGCACGTCCGCGTCGGACCGTGACCGCATCCTCGGGCCGGGCGGAGGCGAGCGCGTGCACGCCATCGAGTACGGCTGGATGCAGCGATTCCTGGGCGTGGAGCTGTTCGCCTACCGGTTCTCCGCCGCCGCGTTCCGGCCGTTCGGCGAGCCGGTGTCGCACGCCTTCGTGGCGACCGAGCCCGTCGAACCCCTGGGCCCCGCACAGCCGGTCGGCGATCTGCTCCAGCTTCACCGGGACGCCGGAATCCAACTGCGCGTACTCGACAACCTCTGGGAGTTCTGGGACGCGGTGATCACCAGCACGCTGGGGTTCAGCGGCATCCGGCTGCGGAACGCGAGAGCCAGACCCGACCAGCCCTGAGGCAGCCCGACCTGAGGCAAATCGAGGGAACGGCCAACCCGGCCCGCCGGGAGGGCGCGGGCCGGGTGGTGTGGGTGCCGTTCAGCAGATGCGGGGCAGTTGCTCGCCCAGCGGGAGGTCCACGATCCGGGTGCCGCCGAGGCCGGTCCGGGCGACGACCATGCCCGGATGATCGGTCACGCACGTACCGATGACGGCGGCGCCCGCGCCCTGCGGGTGGGCGCGCATCGCGGCGAGGACGGCGTCGGCGTGCTCGGGCGGTACGAAGGCCACCAGACGCCCCTCGTTGGCCACGAACAGCGGGTCGAGGCCGAGGAAGCCACAGGCGGCGGTCACCGAGTCGGGTACGGGGACGGCGCTCTCGGTGAGGACGACCCCGGTGCCGGACGAGGTGGCGATCTCGCAGAGCGACGTGGCGAGCCCGCCCCGCGTCGGGTCACGCAGGACGTGCACGTCCGACGTGACCTCCAGCATCGCGGCCACCAGCCCGCCCAGCGGCGCGGTGTCGCTGACGATGTCGGAGCCGAACTCCAGCCCCTCGCGCACGCTCAGCACCGCCACACCGTGCGCGCCGATCGGGCCGCTGACGATGATCACGTCTCCGGGCGTCGCCCGCTGCGGACGGATGTCGACGCCCCGCGGGATCAGCCCGATGCCGGACGTGTTCACGTACACCCCGTCACCGTGGCCCGCCTCGACGACCTTGGTGTCACCGGTCGCCACCGTCACCCCGGCGGCGGAGGCGGCAGCCCCCACGGCCTGGGCGACGCGTCCCACCACGTCCAGCAGCACTCCCTCTTCCAGGATGAACGCCGTCGACAGGTAGGCCGCCCGGGCGCCGCTCATCGCCAGGTCGTTGACCGTGCCGTTGACGGCCAGGTCGCCGATGCTGCCGCCGGGGAAGAACAACGGCCGTACGACGTAGGAGTCCGTGGAGAACGCCAGCCTGGCGCCGCCCAGTTCGACGGCCGCGGAGTCGGTGAGCGCGGCGAGCGTCTCGTTGCCGTACGCCGCGGCGAAGAGGTGTTCCGTCAGCTCGGCGGAGAGCGCCCCGCCGCCTCCGTGGCCCATCACCACCACCGGGTGGTCGCGCAGGGGCACGGGGCAGGACCAGTTCGCGGGGTCCACGACCGTCATGGTCGCGTCCGTGTCAGCCAACGGGGGTCACCTCCAGCCGCCGGTACAGGTAGTACGCCGCGCAGGCTCCCTCGCTGGAGACCATCGTGGCGCCCAGCGGGGTGCGCGGAGTGCAGGTCGCGCCGAAGGCGGCGCACTCGTGGGGTTTGAGCAGTCCCTGCAGCACCTCTCCGCTGCGGCACTCGGGCGACTCGACGGTCCGTACGTCGCCGACATCGAAGCGGTGCTCCGCGTCGTACGCGCGGAAGGCCCGGGACAGTCGCCAGCCGCTGTCCGGGATCATGCCGATGCCGCGCCAGGCGCGGTCGGTGACCTCGAAGACCTCCTCGATCATGCGCAGCGCGGACGGGTTGCCCGCCTCACGCACGGCGCGCGGGTAGGCGTTCTCCACCCGGTGCTCCCCGCGCTCCAGTTGACGGACCGTACGGCGCACGCCCTCCAGGATGTCGAGCGGTTCGAAGCCGGTCACCACGATCGGCACCCGGTGGCGCTCGGCCAGCTCCGGGTACTCGGCCGTGCCCATCACACTGCACACGTGGCCCGCCGCGAGGAAGGCCTGGACGCGGCAGTCGGGCGCCGTCATGATCGCCTCGACCGCGGGCGGCACGCGTACGTGCGACACCAGCAGGCTGAAGTTGCGGATGCCCTGACGGCGGGCCTCGTGGACGGTCATCGCGTTGGCCGGGGCGGTGGTCTCGAAGCCGATGCCGAAGAACACGACCTCCTTGTCCGGCTCGCGCCGCGCGATCTGAAGGGCGTCCAGCGGCGAGTACACCACGCGTACGTCACCGCCCTCGCCCTTGACCCGGAACAGGTCGCGGTCGGTGCCGGGCACGCGCAGCATGTCGCCGAAGGAGCAGAAGACGACGTTCGGGCGGGCCGCGATCGCCAGCGCCTTGTCGATCATCTCCAGCGGAGTCACACACACCGGGCAGCCCGGCCCGTGGATCAACTCGACCTCTTCGGGAAGGAGTTGGTCGATGCCGTGCCGGATGATGGAGTGCGTCTGGCCGCCGCAGACCTCCATCATCGCCCAGGGGCGGGTCACGGTGGCGCGGATCTCGTCCAGCAGCCGGCGGGCCAGCTCCGGGTCGTTGAACTCCTCGATGTACTTCACCGCACGCCCTCCTGCTCGGGGATCTCCGTGTCCGGCCCCTCCGCCTCGGCCCGCGCCCAGGCGTCGCCGAACTCCTCCTCCAGCAGGCCGAGTTGCTCGAACAGCTCCAGCGAGGCGCGGGCCGACTCCTCGTCCAGCCGCTGGAGCGCGAAGCCGACGTGGACGATGACGTACTCGCCCACCTCGACGTCCGGGACGTAGGCAAGGCACACCTCCTTGACCACTCCGCCGAAGTCGACCCGCGCCATGCGCGTGCCGTCCCGGTCCTCGATCCCGACCACGCGGCCGGGGACCGCAAGGCACATCAGCGTCCTCCTTGTCGTTGCCGTCGATCCCCGTGAGCCGCCACGACCAACTGGCCGAGCGCGAGACCGCCGTCATTGGGCGGCACCCGCCGGTGGCGGAGCACCGTGAAACCGTCCGCCTCCAGCAGCGCCGCGCACTCGGCGTCCAGCAGCGCGTTGGCGAACACCCCGCCCGACAGCGCGGCCACGTCCGCTCCCGTCTCCCGGCGGGCGGCCCGGCAGACCTTCGCCACGGCCGCCGCCACCGCGCGGTGGAAGCGGGCGGCGATCACCGGTACGGGCACTCCGTGCCGCAGGTCGGCCACGATCGCGGCCAGCACCGGCCCGGGGTCCAGGGCGTCGGCGAAGCCGTACGCCCCCGTGTCCTCCGGCCAGGCGAGGACCGCCGCCGCCTCCAGTTCGATCGCGGCCTGCGCCTCGTAGCGGGCGCGGTGGCAGACCCCGGCCAGCGAGGAGACCGCGTCGAAGAGCCGGCCCATGCTGGAGGTCGGCACACAGGCGATGTCCTGGTCCAGCTGCTGCTCCAGCAGGCGCAGTTCGATGGGCGAGCAGGCGGCGACGCAGGGCATGTCCGTGTCCCAGGGCAGACAGGCGGCCCGCAGCCGGGACAGAGCGACCCGGCACGGGTTGGCCACGGCCGCGTCACCGCCCGGCAGCTGCGCGTACGGCAGCCGGGCGAAGCGGTGGTAACCCTCGTAGCCGGCGATCAGTACCTCGCCGCCCCAGATCGCCCCGTCGTCCCCGTACCCGGTGCCGTCGAAGGCGACGCCGACGACCCGCGCGGTGCCGTCCAGACCGTGCTCGGCCATCACGGACGCGATGTGGGCGTGGTGATGCTGCACCGGGTGGAGGGGGAGGGCACGTACCTGCGCGGTGCGCCGCGCCCACCGGGTCGAGTGGTACCCAGGGTGCCGGTCGGCCGCCAGCAGCTCCGGTTCGATCCCGGTCAGCGCGCGCAGGCGCACCTCGGCCCGCTCGAAGGCCCGTACGGTGGCCAGGTCGCCCATGTCGCCGATGTGCGGGGAGAACCAGGCACCGCCGTCCGCCCCGAGACACAGGGCGTTCTTCAGGTCACCGCCCACGGCGAGCGCGGGGTCGACGGGGACCGGCAGGGCGACCGGCTCCGGGACGTGACCGCGCGACCGGCGCAGCACGACCTCGCCGCCCCCGTCCGCACGGACACGCACCACGGAGTCGTCACAGGGCACCTCGATGCCCCGGTCGTGCCACAGCCAGGCGTCGGCGATCCCGGTGAGCCGCTCCAGCGCCTCGGCGTCGCCGGTGACGATCGGCTCACCGGAACGATTGCCGCTGGTCATGACCAGTACGTCGGGCCCCGGCGGATCGCCCGGAAGGCCGAACAGCAGCCGGTGCAGGGGGGTATACGGGAGCATCACGCCGACGTCCGGGCTGCCGGGGCACACCGCGTCGGCGAGCCCCCCGGCCTCCTCCCGGCGGCGCAGCAGCACGATCGGTCGCCGACGGCCCGTCAGGACCTCCCGCTCCTCGGGGCCGACGTGGGCCAGCCGCTCGGCCACCGCCAGGTCGGCGCACATGACGGCGAACGGTTTGCCGTCGCGCTCCTTGCGCCTGCGCAGGGCGGCGACGGCACGCTCGTCGGTGGCGTCGCAGGCCAGGTGGTAGCCGCCGAGCCCCTTGACGGCCAGCACGGCACCCCGCGTCAGGAGCAGCCGGGCCTCGTCGAGAGCCGGCCCGCCCTCGTTGGGACGTCCACCGGGGACGGTGAGCCGCAGCCGGGGCCCGCAGTCGTGGCACGCCACCGGCTGGGCGTGGAAGCGGCGGTCGGCCGGGTCCGCGTACTCGGTGGCGCACTCCCGGCACAGCGGGAAGGCGGCCATGGTGGTCGTCGCCCGGTCGTAGGGCAGACCCGTGGAGATGGTGAAGCGGGGGCCGCAGTGCGTGCACGTGATGAACGGGTGCCGATGGCGGCGGTCGGCCGGGTCCGCCAGCTCCCGCAGACAGTCCTCGCAGGTCGCGGTGTCGGGTGGAATGAGCGTCCGGCCCGTGCCGCCTCCCTCGGACGTGTGGATGACGAAACCGGCCGCGCCGAGGGCCGGGACGGTCTCGTACGCCACCTCCTGTACGTCCGCCAGCGGGGGCGGCCTCTCCGCCAGGGCCCGGCAGAACTCCGCCACGGACTCCGGGGCGCCCTCCACCTCGGCGACCACGCCCTCGGTGCCGTTGCGTACGTGGCCCGATAGCCCCAGCTCCGCCGCCAGACGGTGCACGAAGGGCCGGAACCCCACGCCCTGCACGGTCCCGCGCACGGTCACCCGCCGCCGTACCGCGGTCGGCGCGGCCGCCTTCGGGGCCGTCGTCGCGGAGGTCACGCTGTGGGGGCCGGGGACGCGTGGCCGTGGTGATGAGCGTCGGGGCCGTGGTCGTGGTGATGAGCGTCGGGGTCGTGGTCGTGGCCGTGGCGGCGAAGGTGATCCGCCGCCAGCAGCGGGGCGTGCGGCGCCGCGCCACCCGCGACGGCGAGGACGCGGTCGAGCAGGGTGTCGACGCCCTGCCCGTCGCGGGCCGAGGTGCGCAGGATCTCCACGCCGGGATTGACGCGCTCCACGGCCGCCGAGAAGACACCGTCCTCGAAACCGACCGCACCGGCGATGTCCGTCTTCGTCAGCACCACGAGATGGGCCGCGCCGAAGGCCGTCGGGTACTTGAGCGGTTTGTCCTCGCCCTCCGTCACCGACATCAGCGTCACGCGCAGCGTCTCGCCGAGGTCGTAGGAGGCCGGGCAGACCAGGTTCCCGACGTTCTCGACGAACAGGAGGCGGGTCGCGTCCGGGAGCCAGCCGTCGACGAGTGCCCGCACCTGCGCGGCTTCGAGGTGGCACAGGCCGCCGGTCAGCACCTGCTTCACGGGAGCTCCGGAGCGGGCGAGGCGCCGGGCGTCGTTCTCCGTGGCCAGGTCCGCCGTGAGGGCGGCGACGGCCAGGCCCCGCTCGCGGGCACGGCGCAGCACCAGCTCCAGCAGCGCGGTCTTGCCGCTGCCCGGACTGGAGAGCAGGTTGACCGCGGCCACCCGCCGCTCGGCCAGGTCGGCGCGGAGTTCCGCGGCGAGACCGTCGTTCTTGGCCAGCACGGCCGTCCGTACGTCGACGCTGCGGCACATCACGGGCTCCCTGCCATTCGTACCTCCGCCAGTTCCAGTTCCCGCCCGGTCAGCAGTTCGGCCGCCGGGGTGTCGCAGTGCGGGCACCACAGCGCGGGCGGCGAACCGACCGCGAAGCGCGCGTCACAGCCGCCGCAGCGGGCCCGTGCCGCCACCTCTTCGATGACCAGCTCGGCGCGCTCCAGAGCGGTGCCCTCGGCGACGAGCGAGAAGGAGAAACGCAGCGCGTCCGGGACCACACCCGCCAGCTCGCCGATCCGCAGGGTCACGCCCGCCACCGCGTCCGCCCCGTGTTCGCGGGCGACGCCCTCGGCGCTCTCCACGACGGCGGCGGCGATCGACAGCTCGTGCATGGTCCGCCACGCTAGGCACGGCCCGGGTCCCGGCCCGGCACGCGCTCACGGAGGGGGTGTGATTTCCCTCGGGCGGCCCAAGCACACGCCCCTCGGTGGCGTGCCTCGCACGTCGTACGGCGGTGGCCGGAGAGCATCACCGGGTGATGCGGATCCTCCTTCTCGCCAGCGCGTTCAACAGCCTCACCCAGCGGGTCTTCGCGGAGCTGCGCGACCTCGGGCACGCGGTCGCCGTGGAGCTGGCGCTCGGTGACGACCAGCACCTCACCGCCGCCGTACGCCGCCACGACCCCGACCTGATCATCGCCCCCATGCTGACGACCGCCGTCCCGGAGGAGGTCTGGTCTGCGTGCCCCTGCCTGATCGTCCACCCGGGACCGCCCGGCGACCGGGGCCCGTCGTCCCTCGACCGCGCGGTGCAGCAGGGCCTCGCACAGTGGGGCGTCACCGTCCTGGAGGCGGTGGCCGAGATGGACGCGGGACCGGTGTGGGCGTCGGCCGACTTCCCCGTGCCCCCGGACGTCGGCAAGAGCGACCTGTACCGCGGCGAACTGGCCGACGCGGCGTCGCGGGCGGTGCTGCTCGCGGTCGAACGCTTCGCCTCGGGCACGTACGAACCCGCCATGCCGGCCACGCACACCTGGCAGTCCTACCTGCGCCAGGAGGAACGCCGCATCGACTGGCCGCACGACACCACCGAGACCGTGCTGCGCAAGCTCCGCGCCGCCGACTCACAGCCCGGCGTGCTCGACACGTTCCTGGGCACCGAGTGGTACCTGCACGGCGGCCACCCCGAACCCCACCTCACCGGCACCCCCGGCGAACTCCTGGCCACCCACCACGGCGCGATCTGCCGAGCGACAACGGACGGCGCGGTCTGGATCCCGGAGCTGCGTCCACGCCGTAGACCAGGGGACCAGGCAAGGTTCAAGCTGCCCGCAGTGACGGCTTTGGGCAACTGGCCGCCCCTCAAGGGGCGCGGGGAACTGCGCGAGCAACCGACCACAACCGAAAGCCACCAACGAACCCGCGGGAGCTACTCCGACATCACCTACGAGGAACAAGGAACCGTGGGCTTCCTGCGCTTCCACTTCCCCGGCGGAGCCATGAGCACGGACCAGTGCCGCCGCCTGCTCACCGCGTACCGCGAGACCCGCACCCGCCCGATCGACCTCCTCGTGATCGGCGGAAGAAGGGACTTCTTCTCCAACGGCATCCACCTGAACGTCATCGACGCCGCCCACGACCCCGCCGCCGAGTCACTGGCCAACATCGAGGCCATCGACGACCTGGTGGAGGAGATCCTGACGACCACCGACCGCCTCGTGGTCGCGGCGCTGCCCGGCAACGCCGCGGCGGGCGGCGCGATGCTGGCCCTCGCCGCGGACGAGGTGTGGTGCCGCGGTGGCGCGGTCCTCAACCCGCACTACCGGCTGATGGGCCTGTACGGCTCGGAGTACTGGACCTACACCCTGCCGCGCCGGGTCGGTCCCGAGGCCGCCGCGCGGCTCACCGAGGACGCGCTGCCGCTCACCGCCACCGCGGCCCGGGCGCTGGGCCTGGTGGACCGGGTCGTGGAGTGCGGACCGGGCGAGTTCGCGAGGGAAGTCGCCCGGATGGCGGCACGACTGGCCCGTTCCGAGGGGCTGCCCGCCCGGCTGGGCGCCAAGAAGGCCGCCCGGGAGCGCGACGAGGCCGTACGTCCCCTCAGGGCCTACCGTGCCGACGAACTGCGGCGCATGCGTTCCGTCTTCGACGACCCGGCGGCCCCGTACCACGCGCTGCGCTCCGCGTTCGTACGCAAGCGGCGGCCGAAGGAGACACCGGAGCACCTCCGCACCGCGACACGGGAGCATCCCCGAACGGAGTGTCCGAATGGTGGCTGATTGTCATTTATGTCAGCCTGCTGCGGGGGACGCCGTCAGGAAGGGATCCCATGAGCACCGACACCCAGGAGGCCCCCGCGGCCGTGGAGGAGGTTCACATCCTGTGGACCTCGGAGGGCATGAGCTGCGACGGTGACACCATCTCCGTCACGGCGGCGTCGCTGCCGAGTCTGGAGGACGTGGTCCTCGGCGCCATCCCCGGGCTGCCGAAGGTCGTCCTGCACAACAAGGTGCTCGCCTACGAGACCGGTGACGACTTCACCCGCGCCTTCCACCAGGCCGCCGACGGCGAGCTCGGCGCCCCGTACGTCCTCGTCGTGGAGGGCTCGATCCCCAACGAGCGCATCAACGGCGACGGTTACTGGACGTCGATGGGCAACGACCCGCGCACGGGCGAGCCCATCACCGTCAACACCTGGATCGACCGGCTCGCCCCCGGCGCCTTCGCGGTCGTCGCGATCGGCACCTGTGCCACGTACGGCGGTATCCACGC
This sequence comes from Streptomyces spongiae, assembly GCF_009377185.1. GTDB lineage: Bacteria > Actinomycetota > Actinomycetes > Streptomycetales > Streptomycetaceae > Streptomyces > Streptomyces spongiae. Next base: position 638 of record NZ_VJZC01000274.1, on the reverse strand, counting down.
CATGGCGGGCAACCCCACCGGCTGCATGGGCCTGGCCGACTACCTGGGCTGGGACTTCCGCTCGGCCGGCGGGCTGCCGATCGTCAATGTGCCGGGCTGCCCGGTCCAGCCCGACAACTTCATGGAGACCGTGACCTGGTTGCTCTACCAGGCCGCGGGGATGGCGCCGGCCATCCCGCTCGACGAGCAGCTGCGTCCCACCTGGCTGTTCGGCAAGACCGTGCACGAGGGCTGCGACCGCGCCGCGTACTACGAGCAGGGCGACTTCGCCAAGGACTACAACTCGCCCAAGTGCCAGGTGAAGATCGGCTGCTGGGGCCCGGTGGTCAACTGCAACGTCACCAAGCGCGGCTGGATGGACGGCGTCGGCGGCTGCCCCAACGTCGGCGGCATCTGCATCGGCTGCACCATGCCCGGCTTCCCCGACAAGTTCATGCCATTCATGGACGAGCCGCCCGGCGCCAGCCTCTCCTCCGGTCTCGCCGCGTCCACGTACGGGCCGCTGGTGCGCACCCTACGCGCCATCACCAACCGGTCCGTCAACAAGGAGCCCAAGTGGCGCCACAACCGCACCGAGCTGACCTCCGGTTTCGCGCCGCGCTGGCCCGGACGCTGACTCGACCGCCGTACCCCACGCC
>NZ_VJZC01000273.1 GCF_009377185.1 Streptomyces spongiae | reverse complement strand
AGATTTTTATAAGAGACAGGAAAAACCCGTTCCGGATTACGCGGTCGCGCGGTCCGCCAACGCTGCCGGTGGCTCGTCGTCCATCTCGAAGGCCAGGGGGAACGGGGCATGCCCCGCCAGACGGAACCAGCGGACCTTGCGATGGCGCCGGAGCGCACGCGCGGCGCGCACCGCGTCGTTGTGGAAGCGGCGAGCCATCGGCACGCGACGCACCGCCTGGGCCAGCTCCCCCGCCGCGTCCTCCCCGCCCGGCGCCTCCCGTACCGCCTCCACCTGCTGCGCCTCCGAGAACACGGCCCGCAACGCCTGGCTCAACTCGCTCTCGGCGACCTCCCGTTGCTCCTCCTCCGCCAGCCGCGCCGCGTGAGCGGCCTCGTACAACACGATCGAGGCGGCCGGATCGAGCACCCCGGAGGTGGCCAACTCCTGGGCGACCGAGGCCCTGCGCAGCAGTTGCGCGTCCAGGGCCGCACGGGCGGCGTCGATGCGTGCGTGCAGCCGGTCGAGGCGGCCCGCGGTCCAGCTCAGGTAGAGGCCGATCGCGACCAGGCCGACGAGGATCCAGATGAGGGTTGCCGTCACGGGCGGCAAGGCTAGCGGCAAGGCCACCCGTCCGCGGTCACGCCCCCCGCACGTCCCAGGCGCACCGGAACCCACCGTGCCCCGTGGAGGAGTCAGGCGTGTTCCTCGACCGCGCGGCCACCCGGTAGCGGTTGCAGTACGAGGCGTGGCACAGGTACGAGCCACCCCGGATGACCCGTTCCCCGCCGGACGTCGAGAAACGGGAGAAACGGTCGGCGCACCACTCCCACACGTTGCCCGAGGTGTTGTAGAGGCCGAAGCCGTTGGGCTCGTACGCGTCCACGGGGACCGTTCCGGTCGCGCCCGACGGCCTCGTGCTCACCCGGGGGAAGTCGCCCTGCCAGGTGTTCATGCGGTCCTGTGAGAAGTCGTCGCCCCAGGGGTAGCGGCACCCCTCCAGTCCCCCGCGGGCCGCGTACTCCCACTCCGCCTCGGTGGGCAACCGGGCGCCCGCCCAGGCGCAGTACGCCAGCGCGTCGTTGTACGAGACGTGCACGACAGGGTGGTCCTCCCGGTCCGCGGCGATGTGCGACCCGGGTCCCTCTGGCGCCCGCCAGGAGGCCCCTTCGACGCCCAGCCACCACGGCGCGCCGGCGACCGCGCCGAGAACGGCGCCCCGCGCGCGTGAGTGCAGCATCGTATGGAACACGAACGAACTGCCGTACCGTTCCGCCTCGGTGTCGTACCCGGTCGCGCGCACGAAGTCGGCGAACCGGGCGTTGGTGACGGCCGTCGTGTCGATCCGGAAGGGGGCCACCAGCACGGTCCGGACGGGCCCTTCGGCGTCCTCGGGGTAGCCCTCGCCGAAGGCGTCCCCCATGCGGAACTCGCCTCCGGGCAGGGACACGGCGGCCTCGTCGTGCGCCACGCGCGCCTCTGCCGCTGCCCGGGGCCCCGGAGCGGTGAGCTGGAACACCGGACTCTCCGCCCCGTGCTCATGCCCCTCCCCGCGCGTGGGGGCACAGCACGACCCCTCGCGGACACCAGCTTCCTCGGCCCCGGACATACCCGTCAGTCCCGCCAGCCCCGTCAGCCCCTTCAGTCCCGTATCAAGCCGAACCGCGCGCGCAGACCCGTGCGTTCGTCGGCGGCGACGGCGGCCGCCCCGTCCGTCACTGTCTCGTACACCGACAGGATGTCCGCGCCGACGGTCGACCAGTCGAAGCGCCGGACGTGCGCGCTGCCCCGCTCCCGCAGCTCCTCGCGTCGCTTCGGGTCGCCGAGCAGCCGTACGGCCGAGGCGGCCAGTGCGTCGGCGTCCTCGTTGGCGAACAGCTCTCCCGCCGCGCCCTGGTCCAGGACCTGGGCGAAGGCGTCCAGGTCGGAGGCGAGGACCGGTGCGCCCGCCGACATCGCCTCGACGAGGATGATGCCGAAGCTCTCGCCTCCGGTGTTCGGCGCGACGTACAGGTCGACGCTGCGCAGGAAGCGTGCCTTGTCCTCGTCGCTGATCATGCCGAGGAACTCGACCCGGGAGCGCATCTCCTTGGGCAGGGTCTCCACGGCCTCCTCCTCGTCCCCGCGCCCGGCGACCAGGAGCCGTGTCCGCGGGCGTTCGGCGAGGATCTTCGGCAACGCCCTCATGAGCACCGGCAGGCCCTTGCGGGGCTCGTCGATGCGCCCCATGAAGCCGATCGTGTCGCCCTGCCACTCGGGGCGGGGCTTGGCGCCCGCGAAGAAGTCGACGTCCACGCCGTTCGGGATGACGACGGCGTCGCCTCCCAGATGCTCCACGAGTGTGCGCCGGGCGTACTCGCTCACGGCGATCCGGGCGCTGATCTTCTCCAGGGCTGCCTGGAGGATCGAGTACGCGGCGACCATCGCCCTGGAGCGCGGGTTGGACGTGTGGAAGGTGGCGACTATCGGGCCCTGCGCGGCCCAGCACGTCAGCAGGCCCAGCGACGGCGAGGCCGGCTCGTGGATGTGGATCACGTCGAACCTGCCGTCGTGCAGCCAGCGCCGTACGCGGGCCGCCGACAGGAAGCCGAAGTTGAGGCGGGCGACCGAGCCGTTGTACGGCACCGGGACCGCGCGGCCGGCGGAGACGACGTACGGCGGCAGCGGGGTGTCGTCGTCCGCGGGGGCGAGCACGGACACGTCGTGCCCCAGGCGGATGAGGTGGTCGGCCAGGTCACGGATGTGGAACTGGACGCCGCCGGGCACGTCCCAGGAGTACGGGCAGACGATGCCGATCCTCACGGTGTCTCCTTCCCGGAAGCCCGCGCGGCGTCCCGGTTCTCGGGGGCCTTGGCGGGATCCAGGTCGGCGAGCCACAGGCGCTGCAGCATGTGCCAGTCCTCCGGATGGTCGGCGATCCCCGTGGCGAAGGCATCGGCCAGCGCCTGTGTCATGACAGACGTCTTCTCCTCGCGTGTACCTGACTCGGGTACCGCGATCGGAGGGTGCACTCTGCCCCGCATCACGGGGGATTCGTCGTACCAGAGCGTCACGGGCATCAGCAGCGCGCCGGTCTGCTGAGCGAGGAGGGCCGGTCCGGCGGGCATCCGGGTCGTCTCGCCGAAGAAGTCGACCTCGACGCCGGACGCCGACAGGTCGCGGTCGGCGACCAGGCAGACCAGGCCGCCGTCGCGCAGCCGCCGGGCCAGCGTGCCGAAGGCGGAGCCCCCGTTGTGCGGCAGGACCTCCATGCCGAGGCCCTCACGGTAGGCGACGAAGCGGTCGTACAGCGTCTCGGGCTTGAGGCGTTCGGCGACGGTCGTGAAGGGTGTCTGGAGCTTGGTGGTGACCCAGGCGCCCGCGAGGTCCCAGTTGCCCAGGTGCGGCAGGGCGAGTATGACGCCCTTGCCGGCGGCGAGGCCCCCGGTGAGGTGGTGCAGGTCCTGCGGGTCGAAGCCGTGCTTGATCCGGTCCTCGCTCCACGCGGGGAGACGGAACGACTCCATCCAGTAGCGCAGGTACGAACGCATGCCCGCCCTGGAGAGCTCTGCGAGGCGCTCCGGCGACGCGTCCGGCACCACGCGCGCGTAGTTGCTCTCCAGCCGCTGTACGCCCTTGCCACGCTGTTTCCAGGCGAGGTCGGCGATGGTGCGGCCGAGGCGTACGGCGACAGGCTCGGGGAGCTTCTTCACCGTGCTCCAGCCGAGACCGTACAGGGCGTCCGTCAGCCGCTCCTGCGCGTTGCTCACGACGTCGCCTCACTCCCCTGCGAGGCGTTCTCGCTCTTGGAGGCGGCGGCTTCGGCGGCCTCCGCCTCCGCGGACTCGCGACGCACCGTGACGACCCGCTGGATCAGCGTGACGAGGCTGCCGACGGCGACGATCCACAGGGCGACGGGCAGCAGGTACTGGATGCCGGGCACGCCGAAGGTGTGCATGCCGGCGAAGCCCGCCGCGACCAGCGAGACCACGAGCCGCTCGGCGCGCTCCACCAGCCCGTTCACGGCGACCGGCAGGCCGATCGATTCTCCACGTGCCTTGGTGTACGACACGACCTGGCCGCTCGCGAGGCAGAAGATCGAGACCGCGCACAGCACGTTGTCATTGCCGTTGCCCGCGTACCAGAGGGCGAAGCCGCCGAAGATCGCGCCGTCGGCGACCCGGTCGAGCGTGGAGTCCAGGAAGGCGCCCCAGCGGCTGGAGCGGCCGAGCTGACGGGCCATGTTGCCGTCGACCAGGTCGGAGAACACGAACAGCGTGATCACGACCGTGCCCCAGAAGAACTCGCCCCGGGGGTAGAAGACCAGCGCGCCCGCGACCACTCCGGCGGTGCCGAGGAGCGTGACCGTGTCGGGGCTGACCCCACGACGGATGAGAAACGCGGCGAACGGTGTGAGGACACGCGTGAAGAATGCACGCGCGTACTTGTTCAGCATGGCCTTCCCGAGGGTCGGTTGGCCGCGCGGCCCCTGCTGGCCACCGGCGGGCCCATCGTAGCCACGCGCGGGCGTCCACGACGGCCGGGCACCCACGCCCCGTGTCACGTCCCGGCTGCGGCCTGGTCACAGCGCGATGGCGGCCCGTTCACCGAGCCGGAGGCGGCACGATCACGTCCGTCGTATGGACGCACCGTGACGGGAGTGGAAAGCTCGAAGGACCGCGGGCGTCATCGGAGCCGCCACCGCACGCGGATCCGCATGTCCGCGCCCACAGTGACCTCACCGTGCACGGGAGGCAGGATCATGGGCGACAAGGCGAACGCACATCCCGGAGCCGCCGGCAGGGCTACGGCGGCCGACCACCCCGCGTCCGTACGGAATGTGGTGCTGGTCGGCCACTCCGGATCGGGCAAGACGACTCTGGTGGAGGCTCTCGCGCTGACAGCGAGAGCGGTGAACCGGGCGGGCCGCGTGGAGGACGGCGGCACCGTCTCCGACTACGACGAGATCGAGCACCGGCAGCAGCGCTCGGTGCAGCTCTCCCTGGTCCCCGTCGAATGGGACGGGATCAAGATCAACCTTCTGGACACTCCCGGATACGCCGACTTCGTCGGGGAACTCAGGGCCGGTCTGCGAGCGGCGGACGCGGCCCTCTTCGTCGTCTCGGCCTCGGACGGCGTGGACGGCTCGACGCGGATGGTGTGGGAGGAGTGCGCGGCGGTCGGCATGCCGCGCGCCATCGTGATCACCCACCTCGAAGCGGCCCGCGCCGACTTCGACGAGATGACCCGGACCTGCGCGGAGGCCTTCGGCGCGGACGACCCCGACGCCGTACTGCCCCTGTACCTTCCGCTGCACGGCCCGCAGGGGCCGGACGGGCACGCTCCGGTGACGGGCCTGACCGGGCTGCTCTCGCAGAAGCTGTTCGACTACTCCTCCGGGGAGCGCAAGGAGTCCGAGCCGGGCGCCGACCAGCTGCCACTCATCGAGGAGGCCCGCAACCGGCTGATCGAGGGGATCATCGCCGAGAGCGAGGACGAGACCCTCATGGACCGCTACCTCGGCGGCGAGACGGTCGACTTCAAGACGCTCGTCGAGGACCTGGAGCGGGCCGTCGCGCGTGGGGTCTTCTTCCCCGTCCTGGCCGCCGCCCCCGCGGCCGACGGGTCCCGGCAGGGCCTCGGCACCGTGGAGCTCCTGGAACTCGTCACCGGTGGCTTCCCGACCCCACTGGAACACGCGGCGCCGACAGTCACCACACCGGACGGCAAACCCCGCGAGGTGAAGACCTGCGACCCGGACGGGCCACTGGTCGCCGAGGTCGTGAAGACGGCCAGCGACCCCTACGTGGGCCGGCTGTCCCTGGTACGGGTCTTCTCCGGCACCCTGCGACCCGACGAGACGGTGCACGTCTCCGGGCACGGGCTGGCCGACCGCGGCCACGAGGACCACGACGTGGACGAGCGGATCGGCGCCCTGTCCAGGCCGTTCGGCAAGCAGCAGCGCTCCCTGTCGCACTGCATAGCGGGCGACCTGGCGTGCGTGGCGAAACTGAACCGCGCGGAGACCGGCGACACGCTGTCCGCGAAGGACGACCCGCTGCTCATGGAGCCGTGGGAGATGCCCGACCCGCTGCTGCCGCTCGCCATCCACGCGCACAGCAAGCAGGACGAGGACAAGCTCTCGCAGGGCCTCGCCCGACTGGTCGCCGAGGACCCCACCATGCGCCTGGAGCAGAACCAGGACACCCACCAGGTGGTGCTCTGGTGCCTGGGCGAGGCGCACGCCGACGTGGCGCTGGAGCGGCTGCGCAGCCGGTACGGCGTCCAGGTCGACGTGATCCCGCACAAGGTCTCCCTACGGGAGACGTTCGCGGACAGGTCGCAGGGCCGGGGCCGCCATGTGAAGCAGTCGGGCGGGCACGGGCAGTACGCGATCTGCGAGATCGAGGTGGAGCCGCTGCCCGGCGGCTCGGGCATCGAGTTCGTGGACAAGGTCGTCGGTGGTGCCGTGCCGCGGCAGTTCATCCCCTCCGTCGAGAAGGGCGTGCGGGCCCAGGCCGCCAAGGGAGTCGCGGCCGGTTACCCGCTCATCGACGTACGGGTCACGCTGCGCGACGGCAAGGCGCACTCCGTGGACTCCTCGGACGCGGCGTTCCAGACGGCCGGTGCGCTGGCGCTGCGCGAGGCGGCGGCCGAAGCGAGGATCCACCTCCTGGAGCCGGTCGCCGAGGTGACGGTCCTGGTCGGCGACGACTACGTGGGACCCGTCATGAGCGACCTGTCCGGGCGGCGCGGCCGCGTCGTCGGCACCGAACAGGCCGGTGGTGGACGCACGGTCGTACGGGCCGAGGTACCGGAGATCGAGATCGGGCGGTACTCCGTCGACCTGCGCTCCCTCTCCCACGGCACCGCGCGCTTCAACCGCGTCTACGCCCGGCACGAGCCGATGCCGGCCCAGATCGCCGAGAAGGTCCGTGAACAGGCGAAGGAGGGCTGACAGTTCGGTGAGGAACCGCCGCGTCGCCCTGGGCTCGGGGTCCGGGCTCGGGGCGCCGGGCAGTTCGGGGGCGGAGTGACTCGTGGTGCGGGGACGGACGCACGGGGTTGCTCTCAACTTCGTGACGGCGAGCGGCTTTCGGTGCCCGATGACGGATGTCGGTGGGTACGGATACGCTGATCACCTGATCGAGCTGTGGCCCGTTCAGGCCGCGTTCCTCGCGTTGACCTGATCAACAGGTGTGCGGAGCACGGAAGTCGGGAAGGCCGCAGAAGCGAAACTGTGGCGATGGGGGCGGCGGTGGCGGACGACGGATTCGACTTCACACCCGGTGCGCAGGTGCCGCTCACAGGCACCGCGGGCCAGACGGCGGCGACCTTCGCGCTGGCGTCGGCGGCCTACCGGGACAACGAGGTCGCGGAGATCCTCAAGGCCAACAACGAGTGGCACAAGTCCACGGTCAAGGAAGGCCGCAAGTGGGCGACGATCTTCCGGCCCAACCTCGGCGAGGCCTTCTCGCTGGCGGTGCGGGACCGCATGCTCGGGGCCGGCCGCAAGTCACTCATCCAGTCCTTCGGCATGGAGCCGCAGGTCGTCGTCGAGCACTGCCTCGCGGCGAACCGCATCCGCCGCGAGCGGGACAACTGGCTCACGGCGGTGATGGTGCTGTGCGGCCTGCTGTTCCTGCCCGGCCTCCTGCTCTGGCTCCTGGTCTTCCAGATCCGGACGACGGTCGCCAAGCGGGAGGACAAGCGGGCCGGAGCCCTCGCCACCACACTGCTCGTGGCCATGGGCGCTCTCGCGGTGGTCGTCCTGGTCAAGATGCCGTTCACCGGCTTCTGGGCCTGGTACGCACGCGCGTCCCTCGTGCTGCCCGTGGTCGGCTGGTTCTGGGCCAAGCAGATCTGCGAGCGCACGGCCCACGACCTGCGCGAGCGCTGGGCGGGCCTGCTGGCGGGCGGTGGCGTGGGCGTGAAGATCCCCGAGGTGGTGCCCGGCAGTCCGAACGAGAGCAAGGCCGAGCAGTTGCGCCAGGAGCTCCACCGGCTCAGCGCGGAGCAGCGGTCCAACCTGGTCTTCTACGCCGGCCCCAAGGGCGTCCTCGGCATGGGCACCCGCTGGGGCAGCTGGCAGCTCGCCGAGGACCTGGTGCCGGCCGATCCGTCCAAGGAGATCCACCCGTTCCGCAGCTGGGACGTCATACGGTCCATCCACGACCAGCTGCGCATGCTGGAGCGCGGACCGCTGAACACCGGCGGCTTCCCTCCCCCGTCGATCAAGCACTGGATCGTCAGCCCGATCGGTGAGGGTGCCGGCGAGGTGTCACGGCCCGAGAACACGGACGTCGAGGCGTACCAGTTCAAGACCCACGCCATACAGGAGATCTGCAACAAGCAGCAGTTCGGCAGCGGGAACCGGCACTACCTGGGTGTGCAGTGGACGCTCTGGGACGGCCAGTTGATCATCACGATGATGATCACCGTGACCGTGCTGCACCAGACGTTGCGCATCGAAGTGACCGGGCATGCGCTGGGGCCGGTGCACGGGCTGTTCACCACCAAGCCGACGGCCAAGGAGAAGACGGTCCAGAAGTCGATGCGGTTCTGGGAGACCCGCACGGTGAAGCTCCCGCTGGTCGGCACGGACGAGGTCGTGCGGCTGACCGCGCGGGCGCCGCTGACCGCGTATCCACCGCTGCTGAACTGGCTCGGCGGGTCACTGGCGCTGCCCGAGCCGTTCGGGATGCGGCACGCGTGGGCCGACCAGCCGTGGCGGCACCGTTTCATGGCGGACGACGCTCTGCGCGCCGCGACGCCCGTGCTGCGGGTGGTGCACTCGGCCGCGATCAAGGTCCTCGAGGAGAACGGCGTGGACACCGAGAAGTTCGGCGCCCGTTCCTCGTTCCTCAGCTCGGCGGTCCAGGACCCGGCACCGCGGAAGGCGGACCTGTACGACGCGTAGTGCCTCCGGCGGTTGGCGGGTGCTCCTCGTCTGCCGAGTTCTGCCGGTGGCCGACTGCTGGTTCGTTGTGGCTGGTCGCGCAGTTCCCCGCGCCCCTTTCGGGGCGCGGCCCAACCCTCAGCCTGCCGGCCAGGCCTCCGCCAACATCTTCCGCGTATCGGCCAGCAACTGCGGCAGCACCTTCGTGTGCCCGACCACCGGCATGAAGTTGGTGTCCCCGCCCCAGCGGGGCACCACGTGCTGGTGGAGGTGCGCGGCGATACCCGCGCCCGCGACCGTGCCCTGGTTCATGCCGATGTTGAAGCCGTGCGCGCCGGAGGCGTTACGCAGGGCGGTCATGGCCTGCTTGGTCAGCTCGGCGAGCTCGGTGGTCTCCGGTGCCGTGAGGTCCGTGTAGTCGGCGACGTGACGGTAGGGCACGACCATGAGGTGGCCGCCGGTGTACGGGTACAGGTTGAGCACCGCGTACACCTGCTCGCCGCGGTTGATGATCAGACCGTCCTCGTCGGACTTGGCCGGGATCGAGCAGAACGGGCAACCGTCGTCGGCCCCCGGACCGGTGGGCTTGTTCTCGCCCTGGATGTACGCCATCCGGTGGGGCGTCCACAGGCGCTGGAACGCGTCCTGCGTCCCCACTCCGATCTGCTGCTCCGGCTCACTCGTCATGCAGTGCAGCATATGACTTCACCCGGACGAAGCGTGTCGCCGGGGCGGCGGGCGGGGTGGGACACGGAGGACGGCGCAGGGCCCCGGAACGGTGAGCTCCGGGGCCCTGTGTGCCTGTGCGCGTACGGGTCAGACCTGGACGCGGTCCGCCACGACCTGCGCGATCTTGGCGATCGCCTCGTCGACCGGGATTCCGTTCTCCTGGGAGCCGTCGCGGTAGCGGAAGGAGACGGCGTCGTTGGCCATGTCCTCGTCGCCCGCGATGACCATGAACGGCACCTTCGCCTTCTGGGCGTTGCGGATCTTCTTCTGCATGCGGTCGGAGGAGGAGTCGACCTCGACGCGCAGGCCCTTGCGCTTCGCCTCGGCGGCGAACTTCTCCAGGTACTCCACGTGCGCGTCACCGATCGGGATGCCGACCGCCTGGACGGGCGCCAGCCACGCCGGGAACGCGCCCGCGTAGTGCTCCAGGAGCACCGCGAAGAAGCGCTCGATCGAACCGAACAGGGCACGGTGGATCATGACCGGACGCTGCTTGGAGCCGTCGGGGCCCGTGTATTCCAGGTCGAAGCGCTCGGGCAGGTTGAAGTCCAGCTGGACCGTCGACATCTGCCAGGTGCGACCGATGGCGTCCTTGGCCTGGACGGAGATCTTCGGGCCGTAGAAGGCGGCGCCACCCGGGTCCGGGACCAGCGGGAGTCCCTGCTTCTCGGCGACCTGGCGGAGGGTCTCGGTGGCCTCTTCCCATGCCTCGTCCGAGCCGACGAACTTCTCCGGGTCCTTGGTGGACAGCTCCAGGTAGAAGTCGGTGAGGCCGTAGTCGCGCAGCAGGTTCAGGACGAAGGTGAGCGTCTTGTCGAGCTCGTCCGCCATCTGCTCGCGGGTGCAGTAGATGTGCGCGTCGTCCTGGGTGAAGCCGCGGGCACGGGTCAGACCGTGCACGACGCCCGACTTCTCGTACCGGTACACGGTCCCGAACTCGAAGAGGCGCAGCGGCAGTTCACGGTACGAGCGGCCGCGCGCGTCGAAGATCAGGTTGTGCATCGGGCAGTTCATGGGCTTGAGGTAGTAGTCGACGCCCTCGTCGAGCTGCATGGGCGGGTACATGCCGTCGGCGTACCAGTCCAGGTGGCCCGAGACCTCGAAGAGCTTTCCCTTCGTGGCGTGCGGGGTGTAGACGAACTCGTAGCCCTCTTCCTCGTGACGGCGCCGCGAGTAGTCCTCCATGACCCGGCGGATGATGCCGCCCTTGGGGTGGAAGACGGCGAGGCCGGAGCCGATCTCGTCGGGGATGGAGAACAGGTCCAGCTCGTTGCCCAGCTTGCGGTGGTCGCGCTTCTCGGCCTCGGCGAGGAAGTCGAGGTGCGCCTTCAGCTGGTCCTTGGAGGGCCAGGCGGTGCCGTAGATGCGCTGCAGCATCGGGTTCTTCTCGCTGCCGCGCCAGTACGCGGCGGCGTTGCGCATCAGCTTGAACGCCGGGATGTTGCGGGTGGTGGGCAGGTGGGGACCGCGGCAGAGGTCCTTCCAGCACAGATCGCCGGTCTTGGCGTCCAGGTTGTCGTAGATCGTCAGCTCGCCGGCGCCGACCTCGACGTCCGCACCGTCGTCGGAGGAAGCCGAGCCCTTGAGGCCGATCAGCTCCAGCTTGTACGGCTCGTCGGCGAGCTCTTCCCGGGCGTCCTCGTCGGTGACGACGCGTCGCGAGAAGCGCTGGCCGCGCTTCTGGATCTCCTGCATCTTCTTCTCGATGGCCTTGAGATCCTCGGGCGTGAACGGCTTCTCGACGTCGAAGTCGTAGTAGAAGCCGTCCTTGACCGGCGGGCCGATGCCCAGCTTGGCCTCCGGGAACAGCTCCTGCACGGCCTGCGCCATCACGTGCGCGGTCGAGTGCCGCAGGATGTTCAGGCCGTCCTCGGAGGAGATCTCCACGCTCTCGACGGTCTCGCCGTCCTTCACCTCGTACGCGAGGTCCTTGAGCTCGCCGCCCACGCGGGCCGCGACGATGGTGCGCTCGCCGGAGAAGAGGTCGGCGGCCGTAGTGCCCGTCGTCACCACGCGCTCTTCCCGCTCGGAATCGCGTTGGATGATCACACGGACGTCTGACACCGGTCTCTCCTGCCTGAAGGGTCCACATTCCCCGCTTGGGCATTGCAACGCAATGCTGGAAGTGGTTAGGGAGGATCCTACCGAGCCCCGGGTGCCCTCTGCGAAACGGTTATCCCCTGCGGGCTTCAGTCCCCGCCGCACGCCTCCTCGAAGAAGGCCATCGTCTCGGCGGTCTCCTGGAGGGACTTCATCAGCCGGTCCCGCTCGGCCTCGTCGACCTGCACGGGGGCGACCCCGGAGGCGTCGGTGAGCCGCCGGAACCCGCCCCGGCTCTCCAGCCTGCCGTGCACGCGGACGGGCAGTCCGACGAGATGGGCGTGGCCCGCGATCCGGTACGACTCCTCGTCCAGCGTCATGCGGACGTGCGGTACCTCGGCCCCGGCGAGGACGCGGAGGCGCACGGTGCCCGCGCCGCTGGGTCCCGAGCGGCGCATCCGTACGACGGCTCCGGTGAGGCGTACCGGCACCGAGGGCTCCTCGCGCAGGTAGCGGGCCCCGGCCTCGCGCAGCGCGGGCAGGTCGCCCGGGGAGAACTCGACGGGCTCGGCCGGTGTGGCGCAGCCCTCGGGAACCCCGGCGGCGGGTGCCCATGCGACGGCGACACGCGCGCCCTCGGTGCCGCGGACGAGGGCGACCAGGGACTCGGTGAGTTCGTGGCTGACGCCCGCCTCGATCGCGCTGTCGAAGGCGTCCATGCCGCCGGTGGCGCGCCGGTAGTCGACGGCCTCGCGGGCCGCGTACAGCGCCTGGTGGAGGCGTACGGCGAGGGGGCGGCCCGTGGTGACGGGCACGAAGGCGGTGAGGCGGCCTCCCTCGGGCGCGGCCCCGATGAGGACGTCGTCCAGGGACGCGGCGGCCTGGCGGCGGTGGCGGGCTCCGTAGTAGCCCGCCCGTGCGCGCGTGGCGAGGGCGCCCGCGAGGAGCATCCGGCGGGCGGTGGTGCGCAGTTGGTCCTCGACGGTCCAGGAGGCGGCGCCGACGGGTCCCGTCGGGACGTCCCGCCACCAGCTGATCTCGTCGCTGGGGACGGAGAGGGCGAGGAGGACGTCGCGGGCGGACGGGGACCCGCTGCGGGAGAGCGCGTCGAGGGCCTCGCCGAGCAGGTCGTCGCTGTCGGGGAAGGCACGGCTCTCGGGCACGAGCAGGCTCGTGCCGGCGCCGCCCGGCCCGGGTGGCGTCCAGCGGCCGTAGCGTCCGGGCGCTCCGCCGCGTCGCTGCCATCCGTGCCTGCGCAGGAGGGCGCCGAGGACCGCCGGGTCGACCCGGCCGGGCTCGGGCGGCCGGGTCCAGTGGGGG
>NZ_VJZC01000272.1 GCF_009377185.1 Streptomyces spongiae | reverse complement strand
CCTCGCCTGCCGCCTCCTCGCCCGCTGCCGCGTCACCACCGGCGTTCAGCTCGCAGGGGGCGAGGGCTTCGAGGCCTTCGGGCTTGTCGGCGGCGCGGCCGATGGCGGTCTCGATGCGGTTGAGGGCGGCGACGCGCTTGTCCTCGAGGGGGCCGAGGATGGCGTTCTGGACGAAGTTGGGGCCGCCCTGGCCGACGGTGTCGACGAGGCGCTGGTTGGCTTCCTGGATCTGGGTTTCCAGCTGGGCGAGGTTGCGGTCGACCTCGGCCTGCGCGGAGGCGGGGATCGCGGGCAGGTCGCCCTCCACTGCCGGGCAGCTGATCGTGCCGGCGGCTCCGCCGCCCGCCGCGTCACCGGCGTCCTCGGCGCCGCCGGCGTTCCCGGCGTCGCCCGCGGCTCCCTCGCCCGCGGCTTCCCCGCCGGCGGCGTTGTCGCCGGCCGCCCCGCCGGCCTCGGCCGCGGCGTCCCCACCGCCGGCCTGCGCACCCTCGCCTGCCGCCTCCTCGCCCGCTGCCGCGTCACCACCGGCGTTCAGCTCGCAGGGGGCGAGGGCTTCGAGGCCCTCGGGCTTTTCGGCGGCGCGGCCGATGGCGGTCTCGATGCGGTTGAGGGCCGCGACGCGCTTGTCTTCCAGGGGGCCGAGGATGGCGTTCTGGACGAAGTTGGGGCCGCCCTGGCCGACGGTGTCGACGAGGCGCTGGTTGGCTTCCTGGATCTGGGTCTCGAGCTGGGCGAGGTTGTTGTCGACCTCGGCCTGTGCGGAGGCGGGGATCTCCGGCAGTTCGCCCTCCACCGCAGGGCAGCTGATCGTGCCGGGCGAAGCCTTGGTCGACGCGTTGTTGTTGCTCTTCGACGTCTCCCCGGCCAAGGCGGACCCAGCGATCACCGCCCCTGACAACACCACAGCGGCGGCGCCGCCGATCATGAAGACGCGGCGCTTGTGGTACTTCGGAAGAGCCCTGGACATGCGGATGCCTCACTAGGGGTCGGGTGGTCGGGGCCGTCCGTCGGTCGGCGGGAGGGCCCGGTCCTCTGATTCCTTGGTTTACAAACGCGGCGCCGGCGTTCGGGGAGAGGTACGAGAAAGCGCGTTCCATCGTTCAAGGGCTTCTGAAATTTCGTTCAACTTCTTTCGGGGCGACCGTGCCCGACGCCGCAGATGGGCGGGAAAGCCCAGGTCGGCGCCCAGAATGCCCCCTGCCGTCCGACGGGCCGACCCGTCCGAGATTGACGAATCATGCAGAGCTCTGCATACTCATGCATGTCGGCGGGCGCACCATGAGGAGAGAACCGTGACCGAGCGCGTCGTACTCGCCTACTCGGGCGGTCTGGACACCTCCGTCGCCATCGGCTGGGTCGCCGAGGAGACGGGCGCCGAGGTCGTGGCCGTCGCGGTCGACGTCGGCCAGGGCGGAGAGGACCTGGAGGTCATCCGCAAGCGCGCGCTCGCCTGCGGTGCCGTCGAGTGACGCGGACCCGGCCCAGGGTCTATAGGGTCTGCGGTCATATCCACACCTTCACTAGGAACTGGGAGCAAACGCAAAGTGAGCAGCAACAGCGGTGACGTACGGCTCTGGGGCGCCCGTTTCGCCGACGGTCCCGCCGAGGCCCTGGCCAAGCTGTCCGCGTCCGTCCACTTCGACTGGCGGCTCGCGCCGTACGACATCGCCGGTTCGCGTGCCCACGCGCGCGTGCTGCACAAGGCGGGCCTGCTCACGGACGACGAGCTGACGCGGATGATCGCCGGTCTCGACCAGCTCGAGGCGGACGTCGCCGACGGCTCCTTCGTGGGCACCATCGCCGACGAGGACGTCCACACCGCCCTGGAGCGCGGCCTGCTGGAGCGCCTCGGCCCCGACCTCGGCGGCAAGCTGCGCGCCGGCCGGTCCCGCAACGACCAGGTCGCGACCCTCTTCCGCATGTACCTGCGCGACCACGCCCGCACCATCGGCGGTCTGATCGCCGAGCTCCAGGACGCGCTGGTCGGCCTCGCCGAGGCCCACCCGGACGTCGCCATGCCGGGCCGCACCCACCTCCAGCACGCCCAGCCGGTGCTCTTCGCCCACCACGTCCTGGCCCACGTCCAGTCCCTGTCCCGGGACGCGGAGCGCCTGCGCCAGTGGGACGAGCGCACGGCGGTCTCCCCGTACGGCTCGGGCGCCCTCGCGGGCAGCAGCCTCGGCCTGGACCCGGAGGCGGTGGCCAAGGACCTGGGCTTCGAACACGGCAGCTCCGCGAACTCCATCGACGGCACGGCCTCCCGCGACTTCGTCGCCGAGTTCGCCTTCATCACCGCGATGATCGGCGTGAACCTCTCCCGGATCGCCGAGGAGGTCATCATCTGGAACACGAAGGAGTTCTCCTTCGTCACCCTCCACGACGCGTTCTCCACGGGCTCGTCGATCATGCCGCAGAAGAAGAACCCGGACATCGCGGAGCTGGCCCGGGGCAAGAGCGGCCGTCTCATCGGCAACCTGACGGGCCTGATGGCGACGCTCAAGGCCCTGCCCCTCGCGTACAACCGCGACCTCCAGGAGGACAAGGAGCCGGTCTTCGACTCCATCGACCAGCTGGAGATCCTGCTCCCCGCGTTCACCGGCATGATGGCCACGCTGACCGTCCACCGCGAGCGCATGGAGGAGCTGGCCCCGGCCGGGTTCTCCCTCGCCACCGACGTCGCCGAATGGCTGGTCAAGCAGGGCGTGCCGTTCCGCGTCGCCCACGAGGTCGCCGGGGAGTGCGTCAAGGCGGCCGAGGCGGAGGGCAAGGAACTGGACGAGCTGACCGACGACCAGTTCGCGAAGATCTCGGCCCACCTCACCCCCGAGGTCCGGACGGTCCTCAACGTGCCGGGCGCACTCGCCTCCCGCAGCGGCCGCGGAGGCACGGCACCGAGCGCGGTGGCCGTACAACTCGCCGAGGTCAAGACGGACGTGGCTTCCCAGCACGCATGGGCCACGGCGAAGAAGCGGTAAGGGGAGCGCCCCGACAGGGGCGCGGGGAACGGCGCGACAAGCCCCGACGAACGCGGACTCGCCAAAGCACCGAATGACCCGAGCTCGTAGGCGCGGGGCTGAAGGGGCGCAGCCCCTGGGGAGACGGGACGGGTAGGGGCGGCGGGGGCGAGAACCCGCCCCGCACCCACCGCCGCCGCATGACGAAGGTCATCGGGGGTTACGTTGGTCGGAAAGCCCTACGGAGCCGACCGAACGGAGCCCGCGATGCCCTTCGCCCGACTGGCCACAGCAACGACCCCCACCTGCCACATCGGACTCGGTCTCGCCGCCGTCGGACGCCCCGGTTACATCAACCTCGGCCGGGACAACGACCTCGGAGAGGACCGCAGCGCCGAGACGCTGCGCGCCCGCAGCCACGAACTCCTCGACGCCGCCTACGCCCAGGGCGTCCGCTACTTCGACGCGGCCCGCTCCTACGGCCGTGCGGAGGAGTTCCTCGCCGGCTGGCTGACGGCCCGCCCCGATGTCGACGACGTCGTGATCGGCAGCAAGTGGGGCTACACGTACACCGCGGACTGGCGCTCCGACGCCGAGACGCACGAGGTCAAGGACCACAGCGTCCAGACGTACGAGCGCCAGCGCGCCGAGACCGCCGAACTGCTCGGCGACCGGCTCGACCTGTACCAGATCCACTCGGTGACCCCGGACAGCCCGGCCCTCACCGACAAGGAGCTCCACGCCAAGCTGGCCGAGGCCGCGGAGCGGGGGACCACGATCGGCTTCTCCACCAGCGGTCCCGCCCAGGCCGAGGCGATCCGCGCCGCGCTCTCGGTGACCGTCGACGGCGAGCCCCTCTTCCGCACCGTGCAGTCCACGTACAACGCCCTGGAGACCTCGGCCGCCCCCGCGCTCGCCGAGGCGCACGACGCCGGGCTCACCGTGATCGTCAAGGAGGGCATGGCCAACGGCCGCCTCGCCGGACCGCACGCTCCCGAGCCGGTCAGGGCCATCGCCGAGCAGTCCGGAATGGGCGCCGACGCGGTCGCCCTCGCCTTCGTACTGCGCTGGCCGTGGGCGGGTGTCGTGCTGTCCGGCGCGGCGACCACCCTCCAGCTCGCCTCCAACCTGCACGCCGCCGTCGTCGACCTCGACGACGACCAGTTGGCCCGCCTCGCCGCGCTCGTCGAGGAGCCGGCCGCGTACTGGGGGCGGCGCGGGCAGCTGCCCTGGCACTGAGGTCCACGAGACACCACTGAGGTCCACGATGGACCGGTAACCGCTCCGTCAGAGGGGTGATGAGACTCTCATGCCTGCGGTGAGACATGCGTGTCTCACATGGGCTAGGTTTGTCTCATGGCCCTCGATCGTGACCAGGTGCTGCGCAGCGCCGCCGCCCTGCTGACCCGTAAGTCCACCGCCACCATGGACGAGGTGGCCAAGGCGGCCGGGATCAGCCGGGCCACGCTGCACCGCCACTTCGCCGGCCGTGACGCTCTCGTCCGGGCGCTGGAGACGCTCGGCATAGAGGAGTGCGGGAAAGCCCTGGACGCGGCCCGGCTGGACGAGGGCCCGGCGAGCGACGCCGTGCGGCGACTCGTCGGGGAGTTCGAACCCGTCGCCGGGCTGCTCGCCTTCCTCTACGGCGAGAACCAGCTGTTCGAGGGCGAGAGCCAGAACGAGGGCTGGGCCCGGATCGACGCGCGCATCGCCGCGCTGTTCCGGCGCGGCCAGGAGAACGGCGAGTTCCGCATCGACCTCACCCCCGCCTGGCTCACCGAGGCGCTGTACGGGCTCGTCGCCTCCGGCGCCTGGGCCGTGCTCGACGGCCGGGTGGCCACCAAGGACTTCCAGTTCATGATCGTCGAGCTGTTGCTCGGCGGCGCACTACGGAGAGAGGAATCATGACCAGCGCCCTGCAGCCGACGACTCCCGAGGCGGTGAAGCGTCCGGGCCGTTGGCTCGCGCTCGGCGTCCTCGTCCTCGCCGTGCTGCTGGTGGCCGTCGACGCGACCGTCCTCGGCCTCGCCACGCCCTACATCAGCGAGGACCTGAAGCCCTCGGGCACCCAGCTCCTGTGGATCGGCGACGTCTACTCGTTCGTGATCGCGGGCCTGCTCGTCTCCATGGGCAGCCTCGGCGACCGTGTCGGCCGCAAGAAGCTGCTGCTGATCGGCGCCACGGCCTTCGGCGCGATATCGGTGCTCAACGCCTACGCCGCGACACCGGAGTTGCTGATCCTGGCGCGGGCCCTGCTCGGTGTCGCGGGCGCCACCCTGATGCCCGCCACGCTGGCCCTGATCCGCAACCTCTTCCACGACCCGCGTGAACGCAGCCTCGCCATCGGCATCTGGGGCGCCACCGCCTCCGCCGGCACCGCGGTCGGCCCGGTCGCGGGCGGCTTCCTGCTCGAACACTTCTGGTGGGGCTCGGTCTTCCTGATCAACCTTCCGGTGATGGCCGTCCTCGTCGTCGTCGGCATCAAGCTGCTGCCCGAGTCGCGCAACCCCGCTCCCGGTCCCTGGGACCTGACCAGCGTCACGCTGTCGCTCGTCGGCGTGATCGGTGTCGTCTACGCGGTGAAGGAACTCGCGACCCACGGGCTGTCGCTGGACGCGCTGGGCGCCGCCGCGCTCGGTGCGGGCGCCCTCCACTGGTTCGTACGGCGCCAACTCGTCCTGCCCATCCCGCTGCTGGACATGCGGCTGTTCCGCAACCGCGGGTTCTCCGGAGCCGTGCTCGCCGACCTGCTGACCATCCTCGGCCTGTCGGGGCTGGTGTTCTTCCTGTCGCAGTACCTGCAACTCGTCCAGGGCAGGCGCCCGTTCGAGGCGGGCCTCGCCGAACTGCCCGCCGCCGTGGGCGCGGTGGCGGCCGGACTGGTCGCGGGCTCGTTCGCCCGGAGGTTCTCCGTGCGGTCGGTGGTCGCGGGCGGTCTCGCGGCGGTCGGGCTGGCGCTGGCCGCGCTCACCGTCGTCGACCAGTCCACCGGCTACCCGCTGATCGGTACCGCACTGCTGGTGGTGGGTGTCGGGGCGGGGTTCTCGTTCACCGTGACCGCCGACGTGATCCTTTCGGGAGTGCCCAAGGAGCAGGCGGGTGCCGCGTCCGCGGTGTCGGAGACGGCGTACGAGTTGGGCGCGGCCCTCGGCATCGCCCTGCTCGGCTCGATCGTCACCGGTGTGTACCGCGGCTTCCCGGCTCCGCCGGGCACTCCGGCCGAGGCGCACGAGTCGCTCGGCGGCGCCGTCGAGGTGGCCTCCGCGCTGCCCGCGGACAACGCAGACGCCCTCATGACAGCGGCCCGCGAAGCCTTCGTCAACGGCCTGGCGTTCGCGGCAGGCATCGGCTCGGCGGTACTACTGGCGGCATCGGCAGCGGCCTGGTTCCTGCTACGCGACCAGCGCCTGGAGGACGCACCCCGATAGGGGCGCGGGAAACTGCGCGACAAGCCACGACGAACCCGCAGCCAACGAACGACCGTAGTCCTGTCACCCAGCGGAGCTCAGGCCGCTTCTTTGGCCTTCGTCGCATACATGTCCACATACTCCTGCCCCGACAGCCGCATGACCTCAGCCATCACCGAGTCGGTCACCGCACGCAGCACATACCGGTCACGGTCCATCCCCTCGTACCGGGAGAACTCCATCGCCTCACCGAACCGCACCGTGACCCGCCGCGGCCGCGGCAACCCCGCACCCCCCGGCTGGATCTTGTCCGTACCGATCATCGCGAACGGCACAACCGGCGCACCGGTCATCAGGGTCAGCCGCGCGATACCCGTGCGCCCCCGGTACAGACGCCCGTCGGGTGACCGCGTGCCCTCCGGGTAGATGCCGAACATCCGGCCTTCCTCCAGGATCCGCCGCCCGGTCATCAGCGCGGCCACACCGCCCCGGCCGCCGTCGCGGTCAACGGGGATCATGCCGACGCCGGTGAAGAACCAGGCCATCAGCCGGCCCTTGAAGCCCTTGCCGGTGACGTACTCGTCCTTGCCGATGAAGAACACCTGCCGGTCGCACACCAGCGGCAGGATCATCGAGTCGATGAACGTGAGGTGGTTGCCGGCGAGGATCACCGGACCGTCCCCCGGGATGTGCTCCGCACCCTCCACCCGTGGGCGGAACATCAGGCGCATGATCGGTCCGAGCGTGGCCTTGATGAACGCGAAGCGGGACAACGGGCCCTCCGATGCCAAGGGGTTCGATATGAGTCTGTGCAGGTGAGGACGATACTCGCGGTTCCCCGGGTCTCGCACATCGGGTTCACCGAGTAGATACGTACTGTTGACGTAGTTTTACCTGCGGTTGCGCCCCGATGAGCGTTTCTACGCCGGGGCCGTTCGTGTGACGGATATCGCGCGCGCCGGCCTCGGCCGAGTACCCCCGGCCGGCCCGGCCAAGCCGACGGTGCGTCAACTCGCCCGTCCCGCAAGGTATCCGGAAGACATCCAGCGTCATCCGCGTGTTCCGTCCCAGGTCTCCCGTACGTCACCTCACGCCACCTACGATCGTCGCGCTTTGACAGGTGCAGGGCGTCTGGTGGGAGGAGAGTCGTATGGGGACGCAGGAGTCGTACGAGCAGCAGGGCCGGGGGACGGGACGGCGGGCGCTGCTGGGCGCCGCGGTGCTCGGGGCGGGCGGAGCGGTTCTCGGGCTGTCCGGGACGGCGGTCGCCGACGCCCGGCAGGGGAGCGGCGGGCTGAAGAGCCTGCCTGTGCCGACGATCATCGGCCACCGAGGGGCCAGCGGCTACCGGCCCGAGCACACCCTCGGCTCCTACCAACTGGCCCTCGACCTGGGCGCCGACATCGTCGAGGCCGGCGACCTGGTGCCCACCAAGGACGGTCACCTCGTCTGCCGCCACGAACCGGAGATCGGCGGCACCACGGACGTCGCGAACCACCCCGAGTTCGCCGACCGCAAGACCACGAAGGTGCTGGACGGTGTCAACACCACCGGCTGGTTCACCGAGGACTTCACGCTCGCCGAGTTGAAGACACTCCGCGCGACCGAACGCATCCCGGCCAACCGCCCGCACAACACCCTCTACAACGGCCGCTGGGAGATCCCCACCTTCGAAGAGGTCCTGAGGTGGCAGGAGGAGCAGACCCGCAAGCGCGGCAAGCAGGTCTGGATCTACCCCGAGCTCAAGCACCCCACCTACTTCCGCAAGCTCGGCCTGGGCCTGGAGGAGCGGGTCGCCAAGCTGCTGCGCAAGTACGGCAAGGACAGGCGGAACTCGCCGGTCATCCTGCAGTCCTTCGAGCCGACCAGCATCCAGCGCCTGAACAAGCTCGTCGACAACCCCCTCGTCGTCCTGCTCTCGGGAGCCACCACTCGCCCGTGGGACTTCGTCGAGACGGGCGACCCTCGCACGGTCGCCGACCTGATCAAGCCCCAGGGTCTGCGGGAGATCGCCGGTTACGCGCAGGGCATCGGCCCGACGCTCGACCTGATCATCCCGAGGGACGCGAACGGCAACCTCACCACGCCCACCACGCTCGTCGCCGACGCGCACAAGGTGGGCCTGGTCCTGCACCCCTACACGATGCGCAACGAGAACCCGTTCCTGCCCGCGAGCTTCCGCAAGGGGACGGACGCGGACGCCTACGGCGACGTCTTCGGCGTCTTCAAGACGTACTTCGCCACGGGCATCGACGGTGTCTTCACCGACAACCCGGACACCGGAGTGCTGGCCCGCGAGGACTTCGTCAACAGCTGAGCGGCAGGCCCCGATGGGGTGACAGACGGCCGCCCGGGCAACCCCTTGCCCGGGCGGCCGCGTCGTGCCGCATATGACACACGACCTGGTCGCCGTCCTTCGCCCGCTTCTCACCGCCGAGGCCTCGGCCGAGGCGCACGCCTCCGGAACCGAGCCGGGCGACCTGGAACAGGCGGTCTGGCTCCGCCTCCTGGAACGCCTCGACTCCGACGGCCCACCCGTGGACCCGCAGGGGTGGCTGCGCCGGGCCGTCCGCTCCGAGGTGCGCCGCACCCGCCGTACGACCCGCCGGGAACGGCCGTACGACGAATCCGCCGAACTCGCCGGTCCTGCCGACGACCGCGGCCACGGCCCCGAGCACCTGGCCCTCGCAGCCGCCCGCCGCCGTGCCCTTCATGCGGCGGTGCGCCGGTTGCCCGGCCGCTGTCCCCGGCTCCTCGCGGCGCTCCTTTCCCCCAAGGACCTTACGTACCGTGAGATCGCGAGTGAGTTGGGTATCTCACAGGGGAGTCTTGGACCGGAACGTTCCAGATGCCTGGGATGTCTGCGTCGTTTACTCAACGCGGAGGTTGCGGCCCGCGAACCACGGGGATAGGAGTGAGGGACAACAGGCGACAGGTGAGCGGGAGGCGTGCACACATGGGCATGAGCGTGACCATCTCCGTGGCGACCGAGCAGGATGCCGAGCAGATCTTCAGACTGCAGTACCTGTGCTTCCAGAGTGAGGCCGCTCTGTACGGCAACTACCGCATTGAGCCGCTCGTCCAGCCGCTCGAAGCGGTGCGCGCAGAGGTCACCGCGGACTGTGTGTTCGTGGCCCGGCTGGGTGACGAGGTGGTCGGCTCCGTCCGCGGCACCATCGGCGACGACGGCGCCGCGTCCATCGGCAAGCTCTGCGTCCACCCGCGCCTCCAGGGCCACGGGATCGGCGCCCGCCTCCTCCGCGCGGCCGAAGCGGCCCTCGCCGAGGAACGGGGCGCCACGAGGTTCCGCCTCCACGCGGGCCAGCGCAGCGAGGGAGGCCTGCGCCTGTACCGGCGGGTGGGCTACGAGACGGTGGGCACATCGAAGGGCGATGACGGCGTCCCGATGATCGTCCTGGAGAAGTCGGCCCCGGCGGGAACGTACGCAGCGACGGCGTAAGCCGGTTAGGGGCGCGGGGAACTGCGCGACAAGCCACGACGGACCTGCAGCCGCCCAAAAACCTAAGGCGGCACCCCCTACCGCGCCCCCTTACGCAACCAGTAAATGGCCGACAGCGGCAGCAACACGGGAATGAACAAGTACCCCATCCCGTAGTCCGACCACACCGTCGCGTCAGGGAAGGCCGAGGGTTCGACCAGCGTCCACGTCCCCACCACCAGCACGCCCAACAGCTCGGCGGCGCAGCACACCAACGCCGCCTTGCGGGCCGTCTCCCCACCCCGCACCAGCGAGTACGTGATGAAGCCGTACACCAGGCCGGCCATGGCGGAGAGCGAGTAGGCAAGGGG
The DNA here is from genome assembly GCF_009377185.1 of Streptomyces spongiae. Taxonomy (GTDB): domain Bacteria; phylum Actinomycetota; class Actinomycetes; order Streptomycetales; family Streptomycetaceae; genus Streptomyces; species Streptomyces spongiae. The sequence goes on along the minus strand of NZ_VJZC01000272.1, from coordinate 2,856 downwards.
GGCATGCTCGAACTCGGTGGAGATCTGCACCGCGGAGCGCGACACCGCACCGACGACCATCACGCCGTACAACCAGACGAGCAGCATCCCCGGCCCCTTGATGAGCCGCGTTCGCCGCGTTCCCGGCGTTCGCTCCTCGGCGGTAGCCATCTCAGCCTCCCCAGATGTCATAGAGCCGCACTTGGAGCACGGCCAGCACCACACCGCCGGCCGCCACGGTCACGCTGCCCCAGCGGGTCCGTTCGGCCAGCGACATGAAGCCGGCCACCGGAACGCAGGCCAGCGCCCCGAGCAGGTACGCCACGAAGATCGTGGTGCCCTGCTCCGGCTTCTCGCCGCGCGCCAGCTGCACGATCCCGACCACCAACTGCACCAGGGCCAGCAGCGACACCACGGCCATCCCGATGAAATGCCAGTCCTTGGTCGGCTGGTCGCGGTACGCGGCCCAGCCGCACCATGCGGCCAGCAGCAGCGCGGCAACGGCGGCCGCCACCGTCAGGGCATCAAGCATGCCGTGACCCTATTACGGGCCAAAAGCCCTGATGCCCCCGCCCCCGACCTCCCCGCGGGAACGCTCACCGTGGGCGTATTGCAGGGCTCATCGCCGGAGTGGTCATCGTGGCATTGACCACAACCCGACAGGTCCAGGCGCCGCCCACGGACCTCCCGGACCAGGGACGACGTCCCCGACAGCCCTGTCCACCACTGTCCATCATGCGGACAGCGGGTGCCGTGTCAGGACCGCAGGTCTGGTTTACTGATCGCATGACCACCACGAGCTGCCGCATCCCTGCGACCGAGGCGACCCCGGCGCCCGGTGCTCGTTGTCTGTGTCGAATGTGCGCCTTCTAGAGGGCCCCCGCACCACCCCTGAGTCTCGCGCCCCGAAGCGAGCCGCTGTGGCATGTCCGTACGCCGTTCGCCGTATGTGACGGAAGCCGCCCCCACTGCCCGACCGGCATGGGGTACCCCCTTGCGCACCTGTTCCCTTCCGCGTCCGGGCACACCCACGCCCGCGCACTCGACAGTGATGGAAACCCCCAGTGATCACCACATCAGGCCTCACCAAGGTCTACCGCTCACGCGGCCGTGAGGTCACCGCCCTCGACGGCGTCGACCTGCACGTCCCCGAAGGCGAGGTGTACGGCGTCATCGGCCAGTCAGGCGCCGGCAAGTCCTCGCTCATCCGCTGCGTCAACCTGCTGGAGCGACCCACCTCCGGGACGGTCACCGTCGCCGGGCGGGACCTCACGGCCCTGGTCGGCCGCGGCCCGCGCGCCGGCCGGGAACTCCGCGCGGCGCGCAGCCGGATCGGCATGGTCTTCCAGCACTTCAATCTGCTGTCCTCGCGCACCGTCCAGGACAACGTCGAACTGCCCCTGGAGATCCTCGGCAAGTCCGGGAAGGAGCGTTCCCGCAAGGCGCTCGAACTCCTCGACCTCGTCGGGCTCGCCGACAAGGCGAAGGCGTACCCGGCCCAGCTCTCCGGCGGCCAGAAGCAGCGCGTCGGCATCGCCCGCGCCCTCGCCGGCGACCCGAAGGTGCTCCTCTCCGACGAGGCGACCAGCGCCCTCGACCCGGAGACCACCCGATCCATCCTCCAACTGCTGCGGGACCTGAACCAGCAGCTGGGCCTCACCGTCCTGCTCATCACGCACGAGATGGACGTCGTCAAGTCGATCTGCGACTCCGCCGCCCTCATGGAGCAGGGCCGCATCGTCGAGTCCGGCACCGTCAGCGAACTCCTCGCGACCCCGGGCTCCGAACTGGCCGCGGCCCTCTTCCCGGTCGGCGGCGACGCCTCCGGGGACGACCGCACCGTCGTCGACGTCACCTTCCACGGCGAGGCGGCCACCCAGCCCGTCATCTCGCAGCTCTCGCGCACCTACAACATCGACATCTCGATCCTCGGCGCGGCCATCGACACCGTCGCCGGAAAGCAGATCGGCCGGATGCGCATCGAACTGCCCGGCCGCTACGAGGACAACGTCGTGCCGATCGGCTTCCTGCGCGAACAGGGCCTGCAGCTCGACGTCCTGGGCCGCGATCAGAAGCCCGAGCCGGTGAAGGAAGGTGCCGCCAAGTGACCTGGTCGGAGATGCAGCCCCTGCTGGAGCAGGCATGTTGGGACACCCTCTACATGGTCGGCTGGTCCACCCTCGTCGCGGTCGTCGGCGGCCTCCCGCTCGGCGTACTGCTCGTGCTCACCGACCGCGGTGGCGTCCTTGAGAACGTCGTCGCCAACAAGGTCATCGGGCAGGTCGTGAACGTGGCCCGCTCGATGCCGTTCATCATCCTGATGGTCGCCCTGATGACCTTCACGCGCTGGATCACGGGGACGACGATCGGCCGTGAGGCCGCCATCGTGCCCCTCGCCATCGGGGCGATCCCCTTCTTCGCGCGCCTTGTCGAGACGTCTGTCCGCGAAGTGGACCACGGGCTCGTCGAGGCCGTGCAGGCCATGGGCGGCAACACCTGGACGATCGTCCGCAAGGTCCTCGTACCCGAGTCCCTGCCCTCCCTGATCGCCGGCACCACCACCACGATCGTCGCCCTCATCGGCTACTCGGCGATGGCGGGCACCGTCGGCGCGGGGGGCCTCGGCGACATCGCCATCCGCTACGGCTACCAGCGCTTCGAGACCGGGCTCATGTGGATCACCGTGGCGGTCCTCGCCGTCGTCATCTCGCTCATCCAGTTCGCCGGCGACTACGCGGCCCGCGGACTGCACCGGCGCGGCGGCCGTTCGGGCCCCACCCCCAAGCTGCGCCTGCTGAAGACCAAGGAGCCCGCGACCGCCGACACCGGCAAGACCGCCTGAACTCCTTCCTCGAACTCCCCGAACTCCCCGCCCGC
>NZ_VJZC01000271.1 GCF_009377185.1 Streptomyces spongiae | reverse complement strand
GGAGCGCTCCCGTCGCGGTCGGGGTGTGGGCCGAGGCCGGGGGCGGCTCGGTCCGGCTGGTCGAGGCCGACGGGGGCGTGCACGGCGAAGGCTCCGGCGGCATGAGGGCCGGTTTCCACCCGGCGGCCGCTCTCGTCCGGGCGCCCGGCGCCCGCCGCTGCTGCTGCCGCGGCCGGGTGTTCGTGGTGGTCCGGCGTCTCGCCCGTACGGCCGTGACGGTCCCGTACGTCATGGGTGCGGGTCTGGTCGTCCTCCCACAGGCCGTGGGTGCGCCCGCCGCGGTCCGGTACCCGGAAGACGGCTCCGGCGGCCGCGTCCCGGAAGTGCGGCGCGCCCTGCGCCGGTGTGCGCGAGGCACGGCGGTCGAGGGACGTGAGGCGGGCCCGGAGCTCGGCGCAACGGGCCGTGGCGCGTTCGTGGTCGTCGTGGGCCCAGGCCAGGTCGAGGCGGAGGGACTCGGCTTCCTCCGGGGTGGCGGCCGTCGGGAGCCGGTGGGACAGCTCGGCGACGCGGTCGGCGGCGCGGCGCTGTTCACGGATCATGGCGCCGAGGCGGTCGCCCAGGGCGTCACGGGAGCCGGGGCGGGAGTCGTGGGCGGCGAGCGCGGCGCCGTGCAGGGCTCGGGCCCGCTCGGCCTCCTGGGCCGCGGCGGCGGGACCGTATGCGGTGGCGAGGTCCTGAAGGAGCGCCTCGACCACGTCCCAGGGCGGTACCTCCAAGCCGTCGAGGCAGGCGCGCATCCCCTCGGGGTCCCGCTGCCAGAACACCGCGCACCAGCCGTCGGCCGGATCGAGCCGGGTCAGCAGCTTGTTCAGGTAGCTCGCGAACTCCCTCGCCTGCGCGGGGAGTTGGTCCACAGCCATCTCTCGACTCCCGCCAGACTGGAGTGCTCCGATGCCGTAGACAACACCAGCTGTGTTACAGGAGTGCTACGGGGAGTTTTCAGAGGCGACGCAGTGTGCTCTGCGGGGTCGGGTGATACCCGTGCGTGACCCGTTCGAGGCCGGGGCCGGTGCTCCAGCAGTACTAGACCGCGGTCGGCACGCACCGGCCGACGAGGTCGTCCATCGACAGACCGAGCACCTGGGCCAGCGCCGCCACCGTGAAGAACGCCGGGGTCGGGGCGCGGCCGGTCTCGATCTTACGGAGAGTCTCGGCGGAGATCCCGGCGGACGTGGCGATCTCCGCCATGCTCCGGTCGCCACGGGCTTCGCGCAGCAACCTCCCGAGCCGCTCGCCGCGCTCACGCTCTTCGGGGGTCAGGGGGTTGCGGACCATGTCCCCATTCTAATACCGATCCCCGCCGACCGGACCGTTATAGTAATTGGACTCCGAGCGGTATAGTAATTGGCATGGTGGAACTGAAGACGGACGCGTCGATCGACGCGATGTACGCGGCGGGACAGGTCGTCGGGCAGGCACTCACGGCGGTACGGAAGGCCGCCGAGGTGGGAGTCTCGCTGCTGGAGCTGGACGAGGTGGCGCGGGAGGTGCTGCGCCAGGCGGGCGCGGGGTCGCCCTTCCTCGGCTACCGGCCCTCCTTCGCGCCCACGCCCTTCCCGGCGGTGATCTGCGCCTCGGTCAACGACGCGATCGTGCACGGCATCCCGACGGCGTACCGGCTGCGGGACGGCGACCTGGTGTCCATCGACTGTGGTGCCGAACTCGGCGGCTGGGCCGGGGACTCGGCGATCAGCTTCGTCGTCGGCACACCGCGCCCGGCCGACCTGCGGCTGGTCGAGACGGCCGAGCGCGCGCTGGAGGCGGGCATCGCGGCCGCGGTGGTCGGCAACCGCATCGGCGACATCGCGCACGCCATCGGCTCGGTGTGCCGCGCGGCAGGGTACGGCATCCCGCAGGACTTCGGCGGGCACGGCATCGGGCGCCGTATGCACGAGGACCCTCCGGTGCCGAACGAGGGCCGTCCCGGCCGGGGGATGCGGCTGCGGCACGGGATGGCGCTGGCGATCGAGCCCATGGTCATCGGCGGGGGTGGCGACGGGTACCACGAGGCGGTGGACGGGTGGACGCTGCGGACGAACGACGGGTCGCGGGCGGCGCATGCGGAGCACTCCGTGGCGATCATGGATGCGGGACCTCGGGTGCTTACTGCGCGGTGAGCGCCGTTGGGGTTCTGTGCGTTTGCGGGCGCGGGTCCGTTGTGGCTGGTCGCGCAGTTCCCCGCGCCCCTTACAGGGGCGACTCCCCCGGAGTGGCGCAGTTACCCTGCCCTATGCGCTTCAGGAACGGCACCCGCGCCGACAGTGACCGCATCGCCGCGTTGCACACCGCCAGCTGGCGCGATGCGTACGTCGGTCTCATGCCGCCCGAGTTCCTGAACGGGCCCTTGGCCGATTCGCACCGCGCCAAGTGGCGGGCGCGTACGGAAGATGCCTCGGGGCGGTGGCTGATGCTGGCCGAGGAGGGGGACGAGCTGGTCGGGTTCATCCATCTCGACACCGTTCGCGACGGGCGCGTCCACGTGGACAACCTGCACGTCCGGCCCGGGCGCACAGGCACCGGGATCGGGTACCGCCTCCTGCGTCGCGGCTTCGCCTGGGCCGCCGACGCGCACCCGGGGCGGGACGTCTTCCTCGAGGTGCTGCGGGGCAACGCCCGTGCGATCACCTTCTACGAGCGGGCGGGCGGCCTGGTCACCGCCGAGCGCCCGCTGACCGTCGCTCCGGGCATCGAGGTCGGTGAGATCGAGTACATCTGGACTGCCGACGCGGTCGGCCGTCTCGCGGCACTCTGACACCGGGCGCGGTCAGGTGTAACACGGACGTGACCGGGCACTCGCCTGCCGAACGACACCTCGATCGGCGAGGGCGCCCGGGGCCGGGGCCAAGCGGGTCCGGGGACACGCGGGTGCGTTCCCGCGTCGTTCGGTGCGTGCTCTCGGCGTGCCGGACGAAGGTCCTCGTAGCGGAGCTACTTGGGCCTTTGGCTGGTGCGGCGAGAGTGCGTGCCGGGCGGCGTGGGGGCGTGGCTGCGTGTCCCCGGGGTCGCTTGCACCGGCCGCGGGCCCCCGGAACGGATGGCCAATGACCAGCGGGTTTCCCGGTCCGCAGGGCTACGGCCCGGACCCCTTCGGAGAGTTCCTGGCACGCTTCTTCGGCGGGCCGCACCCCCAGCGCGTCGACATCGGACGGCTGATGAGCAGGCAGGCCAGGCAGCTGGTCGCCGACGCGGCCGCGTACGCGGCCGATCACGGCAGCAACGACCTCGACACGCAGCATCTGCTGCGCGCGGCGGTCGCCATCGAACCCACCCGAAGTCTGCTGGCCGGCGCCGGCGCCGATCCCGACTCGCTGGCCACCGAGATCGACGAACGCATCGGTCCGGCCGGACAGCAACAGGGCGACAGTCCGTCGCCCGCGTCGCTCGCCCTGACCCCGGCGGTCAAGCGGGCCCTGCTGGACGCCCACGAGCTGGCCCGGGTCCGGGGCTCCGGCTACATCGGCCCCGAGCACGTCCTCACCGCCCTGGCCGCCAACCCCGACTCGGCGGCCGGGCACATCCTGAACGCCGCCCGGTTCTCACCGCCCTCGCTGCCGCCCGAGGCGCCGGAGGCTTCGGCGGCGGGCTACCCGCCCGGCGCCCAGCAACGCCCCGACCGTCAGCAGCGCGGCCCCACGCCGACGCTGGACAAGTACGGCCGCGATCTGACCGACCTCGCCCGGCAGGGCCGTATCGACCCCGTCATCGGCCGGGACGAGGAGATCGAGCAGACCGTGGAGGTGCTGTCCCGGCGCGGCAAGAACAACCCGGTGCTCATCGGTGAGGCGGGCGTGGGCAAGACCGCGATCGTGGAGGGCCTCGCCCAGCGCATCGCCGACGCGGACGTGCCCGACGTCCTGGCGGGCCGGCGCGTGGTCGCCCTGGACCTGTCCGGCGTGGTCGCCGGGACCCGCTACCGGGGTGACTTCGAGGAGCGGCTGACGAACATCGTCGACGAGGTCCGGACGCACTCCGACCAGCTGATCGTCTTCATCGACGAGCTGCACACCGTGGTCGGCACCGGGTCCGGCGAGAGCGGGTCGATGGACGCGGGCAACATCCTCAAGCCGGCCCTGGCGCGTGGCGAGCTGCACATCGTGGGCGCCACCACGCTTGAGGAGTTCCGCCGCATCGAGAAGGACGCGGCCCTCGCCCGCCGCTTCCAGCCGATCATGGTGCCCGAGCCGACCGTCGCGGACGCGCTGGAGATCCTGCGGGGCCTCAGCGACCGCTACGAGGCCCACCACCAGGTCCGCTACACCGACGAGGCGCTGGTGGCGGCCGTGGAGCTGTCCGACCGCTACATCGCCGACCGGCAGCTCCCGGACAAGGCCATCGACCTGATGGACCAGGCGGGCGCCCGCGTGCGGCTGCGGGCCGGGACGAAGGGCACCGACGCCCGGGCCCTGGAGCGTGAGATCGAGCAGCTGACCCGGGACAAGGACCAGGCGGTCGCGAGCGAACAGTACGAGCAGGCCACACAGTTGCGCGACCGCATCGTCGAGCTGAAGAAGAAGGTCGGCGACGCCGGGACCGAGGTGCGGTCGACCGACGACGGGCAGCATCTGGAGGTCACCGCCGAGGACATCGCCGAGGTGGTCTCCCGCCAGACCGGCATCCCCGTCAGCAGCCTCACCCAGGAGGAGAAGGAACGTCTGCTCGGCCTGGAGGAGCACCTGCACCAGCGGGTCGTCGGGCAGGACGAGGCCGTGAGCGCGGTGTCCGACGCGATCCTGCGGTCACGGGCCGGTCTGGCCAGTCCCGAACGGCCCATCGGCAGCTTCCTCTTCCTCGGCCCGACCGGCGTCGGCAAGACCGAGCTGGCCCGCGCGCTCGCGGAGGCGCTGTTCGGCAGCGAGGAGCGGATGGTGCGGCTCGACATGAGCGAGTACCAGGAGCGGCACACCGTGAGCCGTCTGGTCGGGGCGCCGCCCGGGTACGTCGGTCACGAGGAGGCCGGTCAGCTCACCGAGACCGTGCGCCGTCACCCGTACTCGCTGCTCCTGCTGGACGAGGTGGAGAAGGCCCACCCGGACGTCTTCAACATCCTGCTGCAGGTCCTCGACGACGGGCGGCTCACCGACGCCCAGGGCCGGACCGTGGACTTCACCCACACCGTCATCGTGATGACGAGCAACCTCGGCTCCGAGGCGATCTCGCGGCGCGGTTCCGGGTTGGGCTTCGCCTCGGGCGGCGCCGAGGCCGACGAGGAGGCTCGGCGCGAGCGGATCCTGCGCCCGTTGCGCGAGCACTTCCGCCCGGAGTTCCTCAACCGCGTCGACGAGATCGTCGTCTTCCGTCAGCTCACCGACCAGCAGCTGCGGCGCATCACCGACCTGCTGCTGGAGCGGACCCGGCGCCGGCTGCACACGCAGGGCGTCACGATCGAGTTCACCGAGCGGGCCGTGGACTGGCTGGCCCGCCACGGCCACGAGCCGGAGTACGGGGCGCGGCCGCTGCGCCGCACGATCCAGCGGGAGGTCGACAACCATTTGTCGCGGCTGCTGCTGGATGGCCGGCTTTCGGCTGGCCACCGGGTGCTGGTGGATGCCGCGGACGGCGGGCTGACGTTCGACACGCCGGCTGCGGCATCCAGTTGACTGCTGCGTCTCGTCTGCCGGGTTGGGGTGCTTGGGCGGCTGCGGGTGCGTTGGGGCTGGTCGCGCAGTTCCCCGCGCCCCTAACGGGGCGCCGGCCTCACCACCATCGCCGACCCTCCACCCCGCCGTACCGTCTCCGCCGCCGCCAGCCACTTGCCGTTCGGCAGGCGCTGGACGCCCGTCGCGGCGCCGATCTCGGGGTTCTGGCGGAAGCCGTGGCCGATGGTCTCCAGCTTGGTCTTCAGCGGGCTGTTCCACAGGCCCGGTTCGAGTTCGGTGGTGGTCTGGTTGCGCTGGCTGGCGCGCGGCGCGGCGATCGCGTCGACGAGCGGCAGACCGCGGTCGAGGAAGCCGGTCAGCGTCTGCAGGACCGTCGTGATGATGGTCGCGCCGCCGGGTGAGCCGAGCGCCACCACGGGCTTGCCGTGCTTGTCCAGCACGATCGTCGGCGACATCGACGAGCGCGGACGCTTGCCCGGACCCGGCAGGTTCGGGTCGTGGACGGCCGGGCTGGCCGGGGTGAAGGAGAAGTCCGTCAGCTCGTTGTTGAGGATGAAGCCGCGGCCCGGGACGGTGATGGCGCTGCCGCCGGTCTGTTCGATGGTGAGCGTGTACGCGACGACGTTGCCCCACTTGTCGGCCACGGTGAGGTGGGTGGTGCTGTCGCCCTCGTACGTCGTCGGGGCGGCCGTGCCGCTGGTGTCGCAGGCCGACGGGTTGCGCGGGTCGCCCGGCGCGACCGGGCTGGTGAGCACCGCGTCGTCCTTGATCAGGCACTCACGCGAGTCGGCGAACTTCTGCGACACCAGTTCCTTCGTCGGTACGTCCTCGAAGGCGGGGTCGCCCACCCAGCGCCCGCGGTCGGCGAACGCGATCCGGCTCGCCTCGATGTAGCGGTGCAGGTACTGGACGTCGCTCGCCTTCGAGAGGTCCGTCCTCTCCAGGATGTTGAGCGCCTCGCCGACGGTCGTGCCGCCGGACGAGGAGGGTGCCATCGCGTAGACGTCGAGGCCGCGGTACGAGGTCTTCGTGGGCGCCTGGCGCTTCGTGCGGTACGCGGAGAGGTCCTTCAGCGAGAGGTCGCCGGAGCGGGCGTTCCAGTTCGAGTCCGGGTCCACCGGCGGCTCGTTGACGGTGTCGACGATGTCGTCGGCCAGCTTGCCGCGGTACAGGGCGCCGACGCCCTTGCGGCCCAGTTCCTCGTACGTGCGGGCCAGGTCGGGGTTCTTGAAGGTGGAGCCGACGACGGGCAGCTTGCCGTCCGGCAGGAACAGCTCGGTGGTGTCCGGGAAGTACCGGAACCGCGTCTCGTTGGACGCGGTCTGCGAGCGGAAGGTCTCGTCGACGGTGAACCCGTCGCGGGCGAGTCGAACGGCGGGCTTGAGCAGGGTGGAGAGCCGTTTGCTGCCCCAGCTGTCCAGCGCCGCCTGCCAGGTGGCGGGGGTGCCGGGCGTACCGACGCTCAGGCCGCTGCTGACCGCGTCGGCGAAGGGGATCGCCTTGCCGTTCTCCACGAACAGGTTCTCGTCGGCGGTCCGGGGCGCGGTCTCGCGGCCGTCGACGGTGTGCACCTTGCGGGACTTCGCGTCGTAGTAGACGAAGTAGCCGCCCCCGCCGATGCCCGACGAGTACGGCTCGGTGACGCCGAGGGCCGCGGCCGTGGCGACCGCCGCGTCGACCGCGTTGCCGCCGCCGCGCAGGACCTCGATGCCGGCGGCCGAGGCGTCCGGGTCGACGCTCGACACGGCGCCGCCGTAGCCGACGGCCACGGGCTCCTTCTCAACGCCGTCCTGCCCGGCGGAGGGTGGCGCCGCCGCCCCCACCGACATCACCGCGGCCGAAACCGCAAGAACCGCCAGCCTCCGTGCGACGGGGCGAGTCATCCGCTACCTCCCGTTGACAACCGTCCGCGCAGCGTAACCCGGTTGCCATGGGCGCGTCAGGACTCTCCCGGACAGTGTTCGGGCGCGCCCAGCCCCTGGCGTCACATTCCCGTCGTCCGCCCGAAGGGCGGGCCCCGTGGCGGCTGGTGCGTGCGATCGCAAGGCGCCGGAAAGTCCTCGAAGGGGGTCCCCCCGCGCGAGCGAAGCCGAGCGTGGGGGAGGAGCTACTAGGGCTTTCCGGCAACGCCGCGAGCGTGCGTGCCAGCCGCCACGGGGCAGACGGGAATGTGACGCCAGGGGCTACCATGCGCGCCCATGAATGACGACGTGCGCACCCTTGTCCTCGTGGTGATCGTCGCGGTGATCGCCGCCGCGCTGGGCTGGATCGCCCGGAGCTACCTGTGGAACCGGAAACTCCGCCGTAAGCAGGCCTTCTTCGGGTTGCCCGAGAACGCCGAGTCGCTGCTGGTGGTCAACCGCGAGGCGGCGGGCGGTCCGGACCTGACGGTGACCCGTCATGACGTGTCCGCGCTGCTCGAACTCTCCGCACTCATCAAGGACTGCGGCGCGGGCGCGCAGATCGTCGCCCACGACGCGACCCAGCAGGGCTTCGGGGAGCGGACGGAGTTCTGCGTGGGTCACCCGGCCCCCAACCGCCGGATGGCGGCCCACCTGGCGTCGCTGCTGCCCGGTGTCCAGGTGAACTCCGATCCCGAGCCGGGCCCGGACCGGGGCGCGTTCCTGATCGGCAAGGAGCAGTACCGGCTGGAGGCGGGCCGCAGCGAGTACGTGCTCCTCGCCCGGCTCACCGCGGACCAGGGGCACACGGCCCGCCCGGTCTTCCTGTTCTGCGGCCAGCGCGCGATCACCACCCAGGCCGCGACCCGCTACCTGTCCCGCAACCACGAGCGCCTGGCGCGCAAGCACGGCAACAGCACCTTCGTCCTGCTGCTGAAGGTCGTGAACTCACAGGCGTACGGTCCGGACGTGGTCGAGTTGGTCGCCGATGTGACGAAGGCGGCGCAGACGCCCATACCGGCGGTGGTTCCGCGCAATCAACACCGCGCCTCCTGAATTTCAACACTTTTCAACTATCGTTACCTGTACGTAACTTACCGACGGGTTACCTTCGGTAAACGGTCGCGGTTACCGTCGGGTCACTTTGCACTGACACGAGTGAGGAGTGACCCATGGGACCCGGTCGCAACGCGCTGCGTACGTCCGCCGTCGGTGCCGTCTCGGCGACACTGATCGCCGGGACGTTCGTCGGCCTGGCCCCGGCCGCCCAGGCCGCCACCCCGTCCGTCCGTTTCGTCGACATCACCGGCGACGGCGGCACCACCCTCAAGGCCAACGTCGTCACGCCCGCGGACGCCGACGGCTCGCGCGCGTACCCGCTCATCGTGCTGCCCACGAGCTGGGGCCTGCCGCAGGTCGAGTATCTGGCCCAGGCCCAGAAGCTCGCCGACTCCGGCTACGTCGTGGTCAGTTACAACGTGCGCGGCTTCTGGCAGTCCGGCGGCCAGATCGAGGTGGCGGGCCCGCCCGACATCGCCGACGCATCCAAGGTGATCGACTGGGCACTGGCCAACACCCCGGCCGACGCGCGGAAGGTCGGCATGGCCGGTCTGTCGTACGGCGCCGGGATCAGCCTGCTCGCCGCCGCGCACGACAAGCGCGTCAAGGCCGTCGCCGCGCTGAGCGGTTGGGCGGACCTCATCGACTCGATCTACTCGGGCCGCACCCAGCACGCCCAGGCGGCCGCCCTGCTGGACGGAGCCGGGGAGATCACCGGTCGCCCGAGCCCCGAACTCCGGCAGATCTTCGCGGACTTCTTCTCCTCCAACCTGGCGAAGGAACAGAGCATCATCGACTGGGGGAAGAAACGTTCCCCCGCGACCTACGTCGACAAGATCAACACCAACGGCGCGGCGATCATGCTGGCCAACGCCTGGGGCGACTCGATCTTCCCGCCCAACCAGTACGCCGACTTCTACGAGAAGCTGACCGGCCCCAAGAGGCTGGAACTGCGCCCCGGAGACCACGCCACCACCGAGATCACCGGACTGCTCGGCCTGCCCAACGACGTGTGGACCGACACCGAGCGCTGGTTCGGCCACTACCTCAAGGGCGAGAACAACGGCATCGACCGAGAGCAGCCCGTGCGGCTCAAGTCCCGCTCCTCGGGCGGCTACGAGGGCTACCCGGACTGGAAGTCCGTCAGCGCGACGAACAGGAAGATCGCCCTCTCGGGCACCACCACGATCAACGCCAACGTCAACTCCGGCGCGGACGGCGGCACCATCTTCCTGTCCAGCGTCCTCGACCAGGTGGCCCAGCTGCCCCCGATGGCCTCGATCCCGCTGCTGCCCCGCCGGTGGGCCGCAGTGTGGCAGTCGGAGAAGTACGCCGCCGCCCAACAGGTTCGGGGCACCGCCACGTTGCACACGACGGTCACCAGCACCGAGGAGAGCGGCACCCTCGTCGCATACCTCTACGACGTGGGGCCGCTCGGCCTCGGCAAGCTGGTCAGCAACGCGCCGTACACCTTCCACGGGCAAACGCCCGGCAAGCCGTTCGGCGTGGACCTGGAGTTGTTCTCCACGGCCTACGACGTTCCGGCAGGTCACCGTCTCGCCCTCGTCGTCGACACGGTCGACCCGCTCTACATCGAGCACAACCCGTCCGGCGCGCAGCTGACCTTCTCCTCGCCGCGGCACGATCCCTCCTATGTGTCGGTGCCGCTGCGCGAGCAGTGATCTCCGGCTGCCACCGGTCGGGCCTGGCCTTGTGAGCTGCTGCCCTCCCCTACGGTCCCGGGTCCCGAACGGGGGTGGACGGCACATCGTAGTCGACCGACTGGCGGGTGACGGTGGGGTGTTCGACCGTACCGGGACCATCGCCGCCGTCGGTCGAGAGGTGTCCTGTCATGAAGTCCGCTCCCCCGTTCCGTGGCACGTCCCGCCCTGTTCGCTCTCGCCCGTATCGCCGAAACCGCAAACTACCGGACAGGAATGGACGGGATAAGCGACACGCATCGGTCACGAGTTAGCCGTATTTGCGGAAGAAAGGCCCGGTGACCCGCCTGGTTCCCCCCGGTTGCGGGCCCGGTGCTCCCTCCTACCCCTCCGCCACCTCGGCGTAGAGCTGCGAAAGCTGCGGTGCCCCGTTGGCCGCCCAGTCATGGCCGCTGGCGACCACGTCGATCTCCCGGCCGGTGGCCATCCGCACGACGGGCCGGCCGCTCGCCAGGATGGCCCAGCCCGTCCCGGGGACCGTACGCACGATGACGGTGCCGAGGTACAGCCCCGCGTCGTTGCCCAGCCACGGCAGCATCTCCTCGTCGTCGCGCCAGCGCGGCACGAGCTGGTCGAGCGCTTCCAACGAGGCGGCGGTGTCGTCGAGTTCGACGCCCGCGTCGTCCGCCTGCGCGCGCAGCACCTCGCACTCGGCGAGGAGCTCCGCGATCCCCTCGTTCTCGCCGTCACCGCCGGGGGCCACCGCGACACCGAAGGCGGGTCCGTGCTTCTTGCGCCAGTTACCCAGGAAAGGGATGCCCATACCGCCAGCGTCGCATTCGCGCCCCCCGGCGCACCACAGGCGCGCGGAACCGTCCGCTCCCGTGGGCTCCGCCCCCACGGCGTTCCGGTGGAGTTCGCCGTGAGTTCGCGCACGCCTCATTGACGGGTTTCTGACACGTCCTTAGCTTCAGGACGCAACTGTCACGTCAGTGGTACAGGAGAGGGGTCGCGCGTGCGTCGACGCGTGTGGGGTACGGCTGTCGTGTTCGGCCTGTTGGCGGCGGTCACGCCGGTCGCGTCAGCCCGGGCCGCCGGGACCGCGGGCACGTCCGGTGCCGGTCCGCTTCCGCTGGAGCGGCACTTCGACAACAGGGCTGTCAGCGACGACGCCCGGCCGGGCGAGGCGGACTTCGACGGCTCAGGTGCCTCACTGTCGGCCCAGGACCTGACGGCCGCGGGCTGGGCGCCCGGGCGCTCGCTGACGGTGCAGGGCGCCCGCCTGACCCTGCCGCGCCGGGCGGCGGGGCAACCGGACAACGTGCGCGCCGACGGGCAGTCCGTACGGGTGCGGGGACGCGGCGACGCGCTCGCCTTCCTCGTCGCGGGCACGGGCGGCACCGACACCGGTGGCACGGGCACGGTGCGGTACACCGACGGCACACGCTCCTCGTACCGTCTGACCGCCTCCGACTGGCGCACCGGGCCGCTCGCCACCAAGGCGGTGGCGCTCGGGCACGTCAACACGCCGGGCGGCCAACTCGCCGAGAAGGCACGGCTGTACGTGGTGACGGTTCCGGTCGTGCGCGGGCGTGAGGTGGCGTCGGTGTCACTGCCGCGCAGCCCCGACCTGCATGTCTTCTCGCTGTCGGTGCGGCCCATGGCTCGTGGCTGGTCCGGGAGCTGGGCCGCGCCCTCCTCCGGCTACACGGCTGTCGGGCCGTGGACGGACCGGACGCTGCGGCTCGTGGTGCACACCTCCGTGGGCGGGCCCCGGGTGCGGATCCGGCTCGACAACACCTTCGCGGGCGCGCCGGTGCGGATCGGGAGCGCGACCGTGGCCGTGCAGGCCGAGGGGGCCGCCGCGGGGAGCGCGCCCGTGCCGCTGTCGTTCGGCGGTGCGGCGGGCACCGACATTCCGGCGGGGGCGCAGGCCTTCAGCGACCCGCTGGGCTTCGAGGTGCCCGCGAACGCCAACCTCCTGGTGAGCTTCCACCTGCCGGGGACGGTCACGGCGGCGCCGGTGCACCGGATGGCCATGCAGACCTCGTACGTCAGCGAACCGGGCGACCACGCGGGCGAGGGCTCGGCGGCGGCGTACACCTCGACGATCACCACGTGGCCGCTGCTGACCGGGGTGGACGTGGGAGGCGGGCCGGGGTCCGTCGTCCTGCTCGGTGACTCGATCACCGACGGCGACAAGTCCACGATGGACGCCAACCGCCGCTGGCCCGACGTGCTGGCCTCCAGACTGCGGCAGCAGAACGCGGTCCCGCGCTACGGGGTCCTCAACCAGGGCATCTCGGCGAACCGCGTGGTCGCCGACCGCTACCCGGGCGACGGGGTCTCGACCGACGCGGGCGGGGTCAGCTCCCTGAACCGCCTCGACCGCGATGTCCTCGCCCAGACCTCCGCCCGTACCGTCGTCGTCTTCCAGGGCGTCAACGACGTCCGCTGGGGCGCCACGGCGGACCAGGTCATCGCCGGACTGCGCGAGATCGCGGCCAGGGGGCACGCGCGAGGGCTGCGCGTGCTGGCCGCGACGATCGCGCCGTGCGAGGGCGAGGCGCGGTGCACGGCGGCCGCGGACGCGGAGCGCTCCGCGGTGAACACGTGGATCCGGGGTGCCGAGGAGTTCGACGGCGTGTTCGACTTCGACGCGGTGTTGCGGGACCCGGAGCGCCCCTCGCGGATGCTGCCCGCGTACGACAGCGGGGACCATCTGCACCCGGGGGACGCGGGGCTCGCTGCGCTGGCGGAGTCGGTGGATCTGCGGGTGCTGGTGCCCTAAGTCCTGGGGGCTCCGCCCCC
>NZ_VJZC01000027.1 GCF_009377185.1 Streptomyces spongiae | reverse complement strand
CAGTCACCTCAAGCCAGGCCCCACCCGTGTCGGCCCCTTCCCCCCGGGGACCGGCACGGCTCGCGGACCGGGTGAGCAGGTATCGCCCGCGCACCCGGTCCGCCCCGAGCCGCCCCGGCTCCGCGACCGGCCGGGAGGGCCCTCAGCCCACCCGGCAGGCCAGGCTCGTGGCGGGATCACCTCCCGAGCCGTCCGCCACGTACCCGAACGTCGTGCTCTCGCCCGGATCCAGCGACCCGTTCCAGTCGACGTTGTGGACCATCACGTTCTGTCCGCTGTAGGTGGCGTTGCCGCTCCACAGGCTTCTGACCGACTGCCCGCTCGGCAGCGTCCAGTCGACCATCCAGCCCAGCATCGGCACGTCACCGGTGTTCTTGACGGTCACCTCGGACTGGTAGCCGCCGCTCCAGCTGCCCGTCGTACGGCGGGTCGCCGAGCACTGGCCCGGTACGGGGTCGGTGGGGTTGCCCGGCTCCTTGACGCCGGTCACCTCGCCGTTGCCGCCGTCGAAGACGATGTCCGAGCAGGAGTAGAAGGTCTCCTGGCTGTCGGAGCGCTGCCACACCATGTAGATGAGGTGGCGGCCGGACTTGTTGGCGGGAAGCTGACCCCGCCAGGAGTAGTTGGCCTCGACCGTGCCCGGGGAGCCGTTCAGCGGCGGGTGGTCGACGCTCAGGAACGGCCGCTCCTCCATGTCGTTCCAGGTGAGCGTCTTCGTCGGGTCGAAGCCGTCCTTGGTGATGTAGACGTAGAACCAGCCCGGGTGCGCCGCCCACGCGTTGTACGAGAAGTCGACGGTCGCGCCCGAGGTGAGGTGGGTCAGCGGCCAGTCCTTGCTGGGCGTGTTGAACCCCGTGAAGTTGGTGTTGCCGCCGCTGCACAGCTGGCCGTCGGGGACGAAGCCGCGGGTGCGGCCCGCTCCGTCCGAGCGGAGCACGGAGAACCAGTTGTAGAACGGCGTGGTGCCGCTGACCTGCTGCGCCGCCTTGCAGGCCGGGTTGACCGGTTTGATCTCACCGGTGTCGGTCAGCCCGTCCTGCCAGCACAGGAAGGTGCGGCTGCCCGGTTTCATGGGGGTGCCGTGGGCCTCCGCCTCACCGCTGCCCGCCGTCACGACCAGGCCGAGCGCGGGGATCGTGGTGACCAGGGCGAGCAGGACGAGGAAGAGGGCTCTGTGGCGTTTGGGGAGTATCGATCGTAAGGTTGTCACGTGCATGACAAACGCTCCTTCAGTGTACAGCCATGAGGAACGTGCGTGTGCGCGCAGGGGGCGCCGGGTGCGGTGCGGCGCCTCCGCGTGCGGGGAGGTGGGAGCGTTCCGAGGGGCGGGTTCCGGTCCACCGCTATGGGAGCGCTCCCACCACACCTATTTCGAAAGCTAGCGCTGAGCGGCTCACATGTAAACGCCTGACGCACGCCGCCTGAAGCCTGGCGCCGGGCGAGCGGCGCCGGGCAACACGAGGGCGGGCCCGGAGTCGCCCCCGAGCCCGCCCGTGCCGTCGGCGGTGGTCAGCCCAGCAGTTCCACCTCCGCCAGCGTCGACTCACCGGAGAGGACCAGGCGGTACTGCGTGTACGTGCCCGGGGTGGTCACCGAGAACGCCCGGGTCTGCCTGTCCCACTGGAAGGACTCGCCCGTGCGCCGGTCGAGGGTCTTCCACGTGCTGCCGTCGGACGAACCCTGGAGGGTCCAGCCGGTCGGTGCCTTGGCGCGGTCCGAGGACGAGGTCAGCGTGTACTGGACGGCCTTCGTCCCGCCGTCGACCGGCAGGTCCACGGACGACACGGCCGCGTCCGTCGCCGACGTGTTGTCGGACAGCGCCCCCTCGCCCTTCGTCACGTCCGAGCGCGGTGACGGCACCGCGTCGTCCTGGGTGATCGAGACGGGCGCCGCGTTCCGGCCGGTGCCCCACGAGGACGGCTTGGGGCCCATGTCGAACTCCAGGGTCCCGCCCTTCGCGATCAGCGAGTGGGGCAGCGATGTCGTCGTCCACTTCTTGCCGTCCACCTTCAGGCCCTGGACGTAGACGTTCTTCGCGCTGTTCTTCGGGGCCCTGACCACCAGGTCCTTTCCGTTCTCCAGGTGGACGGTCGCCTTGGTGAACAGCGGGGAGCCGATGGCGTACTCGCCGCTGCCCATGACCAGCGGGTAGAAGCCGAGCGCGGAGAAGAGGTACCAGGCCGACTGCTCGCCGTTGTCCTCGTCGCCGTGGTAGCCCTGGCCGATCTCGCTGCCGGTGTACAGGCGGGACAGCACCTCGCGGACGTTCTTCTGTGTCTTCCAGGGCTGTCCGGCCGCGTCGTACATGTAGTTGACGTGGTGGGCGACCTGGTTGGAGTGGCCGTACATGCCCATCCGGACGTCACGGGCCTCCGTCATCTCGTGGATGACCCCGCTGTACGAGCCCTTGAACTCCGGCGAGGCGGTCTCGGGCGTGGCGAAGTACTCGTCGAGCTTCTCCGCCAGCTTGCTCCGGCCGCCGTACAGGTTGGCCAGGCCCCGGCTGTCCTGCGGGGCGGTGAAGGCGTAGCCCCAGCCGTTCGTCTCCGTGTAGTCGTAGCCCCACACGCGCGGGTCGTACTTGCTGGACTCGACCCGCCAGTCGCCCTTCGCGTCGCGGCCCTGGAAGAAGCCGGCCTTCTTGTCGAACAGGTTCACGTAGTCCTGGGCGCGGTTGAGGAAGTAGGCCGCCTCCTCCTTGTAGCGCTTGTCGCCCGTCTTCTTGTAGAGCGCCTGGCCCATACGTGCGATGCCGTAGTCGTTGAGGTAGCCCTCCAGCGCCCACGACAGGCCCTCGTGCGTCTCGGTGCTCGTGTAGCCGAGGAAGGGGGAGGTGGCCATGCCCTTGCGGCCCACGCCCGCTGACGGCGGGACCACCGTCGCGTTCTTCACCGCCGCGTCGTAGGCCGCCTTCGCGTCGAAGCCGACCCCCTTCACATACGCGTCCGCGAACGCCACGTCCGACGAGGTGCCCGTCATCAGGTCCGCGTAGCCGGGGGAGGACCAGCGCGAGGTCCAGCCGCCGTCCTTGTACTGCTGCACGAAGCCGTCGACCATCTCACCGGCCTGGTTCGGCGTGAGGAAGGAGTACGCCGGCCACGTCGTCCGGTAGGTGTCCCAGAAGCCGTTGTTGACGTACACCTTGCCGTCGACGATCTTCGCGCCCGTGTGCGTCGGGGTGTCCGGACCGGGCATGGGCGAGAACGGGGAGGCGTACTTGTACGTCGAACCCACCTTCTCGAAGCCCGAGTTGGGGTACAGGTACAGCCGGTACAGGCTGGAGTACAGCGTCGTCAGCTGGTCCGGCGTGGCGCCCTCCACCTCGACCTTGCCGAGGACGCGGTCCCACTGGCGCTGCGCCCGCGTCTTCACGGTCTCGAAGGACGTGCCGTCCGGGATCTCCTGGCGCAGGTTGTCCTTCGCCTGGTCGACGCTGATGAGCGAGGTGGCGAGGCGCAGGGTGACCGTGCGGTCGGCGCCCGCGTCGAAGCGGAGGTGGCCCTTCACGCCCGACGAGCTGCCCTCCTTCACCGGTGCGTCGAAGACGCCGTACACGAAGAGGCGGGTCGCGCCCGTCGACAGCCCGGACTTGACGTCCGAGTAGCCGGTGACGATCCCGTTCTCCTTGTCGAGGGTCAGACCCGCCTGGTCGGTGACGTTGTCGAAGAGCACGCTCGCGTCGTCGCCCGGGTAGGTGAAGCGCAGCGCCGCCGCGTGGTCGGTGGGCGCCATCTCGGCCTTGAGGCCGTTCTCGAAGCGGACGCCGTAGTAGTACGGCCGCGCCGTCTCGTTCTCGTGCCGGAAGGCCAGCGCGCGTGCCGTGCGGCCGTTGTCCGGGGTGCCCGACGCGGCCGACGGCATCACCTGGAAGGTCTGCCGGTCGCCCATCCAGGGGCTCGGCTCATGGCTCGCGCTGAACGCCTGGATCGTGGGCAGGTTGTCCGCGTTGTTCGCCCGTGCGTAGTCGTACAGCCAGCTCAGGGAGCCCGCGTTCGTGACCGGTGTCCAGAAGTTGAAGCCGTGGGGCACGGCGGTCGCGGGGAAGTTGTTGCCGCGGGAGAAGCCGCCGCTGGAGTTCGTGCCGCGGGTCGTCAGCGCGTAGTCCGACAGGTGGGCCTTCGGCTTCTCGGGGGCGGCGACGCGCAGGGCCACGTCGTCGAGCCAGCCCCGGAACTTCGCCGGGCCCTTCGGCGAGTCGTAGGCCACCAGGATCCGGTCCACCGTCTTGCCGGCCGCGACCGAGCCGATCCGTGACGCCACGTTGTTCCACTGGTTGACGTACAGCACCTTGGCCGCGCCCTGCCCGCGGGGGGTGAGCGCGAAGCCGTGCTGGTCGGTGGCGGCGAGATCGCTCAGGTAGGTGCCGTCCGTGAAGGCGAGGTCCACCGACACGTTGGTGGCGTCGTAGTCGCGGTCGCCGTCCGCCATGGACGGGAAGATCCGGTACGCCAGCTCGGTGTTCCGGCCGACGGCCACATCGACGTCGAAGACCTTGTTGTACGAGTACGCCCGGCCGTCCGCCGTGTGCCGGCCCGCGTACCGCAGCGCACGCTTGCCCGTGAAGCCCGCCCACGCCTTGGCGGTGGGGGAGCCGCTGGGGCCGCGGTCGACCAGCGAGAGCATGTCCTGGGGGAGGGGATCGCCGCTGCCGCCCGTGGAGAACTGCACGTCGGCGAGCTGGGTGGCGTCGGACGCGCCGTTGTTCCTGGTGATCTCCAGCCGGAAGTGCCGGTACTCGGCCGGGCCGCCCCCGATGTCGTACGTCTTCGTCTGGAACGGCTCGCTGAAGGATTCGCCCGACCGGGTGTCGAGGGTCTTCCAGTCCTTGCCGTCCGTGGAGCCCTGGAGCGAGAAGTCCTTCGGGTTCCGTTCGGCGTGGTCGTTGGCCGACGTCAGCGCGTACTTCACGATCTTGGCCGGGGCGTCGAGGTCGAACTCGACCCAGCCCGTGGAGGCGAAGGTCAGCCACTTGGTGGTCGGCTCACCGTCGACGAGGTTCTCCTTCACCTCGCCCGCGCCCGCGTACTCACCGCTCGCCCGGAGGTCCGTGACGTGGTCGTTCACATTGCCGGGGATGCCGCTGCTGAAGCCGCCGTCGACACCGGATGACCTTTTGCTGCCGTCTGGTGCGGTATCGACCGTATTGAGCCAATCCGGTGATGGATCAGCTGTTTCGAAGGACGAGTGGAACTCCCGGTCCGCGGACGCCGCCGCGACCGGCAGTGCCACGGCCACCCCCTGCGAGGCCGTCACGAGAGCGAAGGCGGCGGCGCCGAGCACCGCCGTGGAACCCCATCTGTGCCGCATGCGCGAGCACCCTCCCTGCGCCTGATCGGAACGATCAGCAATGGACAACGTTGTCAACTTCGCTGCGCAAGGCACTAGTAGGGGTTCAAGTGCCGGGTGGTGTCAAGGGTGTTGGACGTGGCATCCGGGCGTTCTGTGGCTGGTTCCGCGCCGGAGAAGTGACGTCGAATCGGGGCGAAGTGGTGTGGATCTTCGCTCAGGAAGGTCACAGTCGTGTCATATTTCCGCGAGGTCTCAACTCGGAAAAGACCACAGGCCACCTTGCGTTCGATCTTGCTCAGCTGACGGGGAGTGGACTATACCTGTCGGCGTCCGCCTAGCCGAGCCAGGCTGTGGACAGGCACAACCCGGGGGGAATACGGGGCCAGGGGCCGTGTCACACGCGCCGTCTGCCGTCTCGCCCCTG
The DNA here is from genome assembly GCF_009377185.1 of Streptomyces spongiae. Classification (GTDB taxonomy): domain Bacteria; phylum Actinomycetota; class Actinomycetes; order Streptomycetales; family Streptomycetaceae; genus Streptomyces; species Streptomyces spongiae. The sequence continues at coordinate 36,612 of NZ_VJZC01000027.1, read as the reverse complement.
TTGAATCCTCACGCACGACCCCAGCACGAACCGACCGCGGTGCCGGGAGGATCCGGTTCACCGCCTGAGTCCTGGAGAAGGCGAGGACTTGAGCATGGGATCCACTACCGACCGGACCAACGGCCCCGAGGGCGTCGGCCGCCGTGATCTGATGAAGCGCTCCGCAGCGCTGGGCCTGATCTCCGTTCCCACGATGGGCTTCCTGTCCGCGTGTGCCAGCGGCGGTGGCGGCGACGAGGAGAAGGCCAAGGCGGGGGAGAAGACCGCGAAGAACCCCCTGGGTGTCAACAACACCGCCCAGATGGAGTTCGTCCTGTTCGACGGCGGCTTCGGCAAGGAGTACGCCCAGGACGCCGTGAAGATCTACGAGAAAAGCTTCCCCAAGGCGAAGGTCAAGTTCTCCGCCACCCAGAAGATCCAGTCCACGCTGCAGCCGCGGTTCAACCAGGGCACCCCGCCCGACCTCATCGACAACTCCGGCGCCGAGCAGATGGACATGGGCGTCCTGGTCGGCAAGAAGCAGCTCGCCGACCTCACCCCGCTGCTGGACTCCCCGTCCTACGACGACCCGAACAAGAAGGTCCGCGACACCCTGCGCCCCGGCATCGTGGAGATGGGCCAGTTCGACGGCGACCCGGTGTGGATCATGTACTACGCCTACACGGTGTACGGCGTCTGGTACTCGCAGAAGGCCCTGGACTCGCTCGACGAGCAGTACCCCGAGACCTGGGACCAGATGCTCGCGGTCTGCGAGAAGGCCAAGAAGAAGGGCATGGCGGGCTGGACGTACGCGGGCAAGTACCCGTACTACCTCCCCTTCTCGCTCTACCCGATGATCGGCAAGGTCGGCGGGCGCGAGGTGCTCGACGCCATCGACAACCTGGAGCCGAACGCCTGGAAGAACCCGGCGGTCAAGGCCTGCTTCGAGGCCTACTACGAGCTCTACAAGAAGGGCTACGTCCTCAAGGGCACCCCGGGACTGGACCACATCCAGTCGCAGACCGCCTGGGCCGAGGGCAAGGCGCTGTTCATCCCGAACGGCTCCTGGGTGGAGAACGAGTCCGCCAAGGTCATCCCGAGCGACTTCGACCTGGCCGTCTCCGCGCCCACCGGACTCGACTCCTCCGACAAGATGCCCTTCGGCACCATCTGGGCCTCCGGCGGCGAGCCCTTCGTCGTCCCGGCCAAGGCGAAGAACGGCGCGGGCGGTATGGAGCAGCTGCGCATCATGCTCAGCGAGGAGTCCTCGAAGAACTTCACCAGCAAGGTGAAGTCACTGACCGCCTTCAACGGCGGCACGGACGGCATCAGCCTCACCCCGGGCCTGAAGTCCGGTGTCGCGGCGCTGGAGAAGGCCGGCGACAACGTGCTGAACCCGCGCTTGCAGGACTGGTACGTGCAGCTCCAGAAGGAGCAGATCGGTGTGGCGGGACTCGGCGAGATGATGGCCGGCCGCATCACGCCGGCCGAAGCCATCAAGAAGATCCAGGGCTTCGCCGACGCGGCCGCCAAGGACTCGTCGATCAAGCACTACAAGCACCAGTGAGGATCCGCCTGACGGGCCTGCCCGGCGTGTGCGCGCCGGGCAGGCCTCAGGGGCCCTTGCACTATGCCCGCCCGGGTCGCGCGGTCTGGCACCGCACCTCGCCGCGTTGCCGAAACGCCCACGTGGCTCCTCCCCCACTCTCGGCTTCGCTCGAGCGGGGGGACCCCCACCGAGGGAGCTCCGGCGCCTTGCGATGCACGGCACCGGACCACGCGACCTCATCGGACGCTCATAGTGCAAGGACCCCTCAGCGGAGCCCGCGCGCAGATCGGGGTCGGTGGTAATGCAGCACGGCAAGTACCGGTTCATCGTGGGGTTCCTCGCGGTACCCCTGGGGCTGTACGCGCTCTTCGTCGTCTGGCCGTTCATCCAGTCCATCTACTACTCGTTCACGGACTGGACGGGCTTGAGTCCCGAGTTCAAGATGGTCGGCTTCGACAACTACTCGAGGATGCTCGACGACAAGATCTTCTGGAAGTCGTTGCAGCACAGCGTCCTGTTCGCGTTGCTGGTGCCGCTGGTGACACTCGGACTGGCGCTGTTCTTCGCCTTCATGATCAATGTGGGCGGGCGGCGGAGAAAGGGCGGACCGGTGATCTCCGGTGTCCGCGGCTCCTCGTTCTACAAGATCGTCTACTTCTTCCCGCAGGTGCTCTCCATCGCGATCGTCGCCCTGCTGTTCGCCTTCGCGTACAACCCGGACAGCGGCGCGATCAACTCCCTGCTGCGCGGGATCGGGCTCGACAGCGTCCAGCCGCTGTGGCTGGGCGACCCGAACCTGGCGCTGTGGTGCGTGATGGCGGTGCTCGTGTGGTCCACGGTCGGTTTCTTCGTGGTCCTCTTCTCCGCGGGCATGGCCTCCATCCCGGCCGATCTGTACGAGGCCGCGCTGCTGGACGGCGCGAACCGCGTCACCACGTTCTTCCGGGTCACCCTGCCGCTGCTGTGGGACACCGTGCAGTCCGGCTGGGTCTACATGGGCATCCTCGCCCTCGGCGCCGAGTCGTTCGCGGTCGTGGGGATCATGACGACCGGGCCCGGCGGCCCCGACTACTCGACCACCGTCATGGTCCTGTACGTGTACCAGAAGGCGTTCCGTGACGGTCAGGCCGCCTACGCCACCACCATCGGCGTCGCCCTGCTCGTCGTCACGCTGGCCTTCGCCGCCGTCGTGATGCGGCTGGGCCGGCGCGAGCGGCTGGAGTACTGATCATGAAGACGACCGAAGCCTCCGCCCCCGTACCGGCCGAGTCCGGTGCCCCCGTCGTCAAGGTGGACGCCCCGGCCGGAGGGCCACCGAAGGAGAAGAAGGAAGGCACCTTCCTCAACGCCTTCTCCCACGGGATGCTCGTCCTGTGGGCGTTCATGGTCGTCATGCCGCTGCTGTGGGCGGTCATGACGTCATTCAAGGACGACAAGTCGATCTTCAGCTCACCCTGGTCGCTGCCGGACAAGCTGCACTTCGACAACTGGTCGCGGGCCTGGACCCAGGCCAACATGAGCGACTACTTCCTCAACACCGCCCTGGTGGTGGGAGGTTCGCTCGTCGGCACGCTGGTGCTCGGCTCGATGGCGGCGTACGTGCTCGCCCGCTTCGACTTCCCGGGCAACCGCTTCATCTACTACCTGTTCGTCGGCGGCATGAGCTTCCCGATCATGCTCGCCCTGGTCCCGCTGTTCTACGTCGTGAACAACATGGGCCTGCTGAACACCATCCACGGCCTGATCCTCGTCTACATCGCCTACTCGCTGCCCTTCACGGTGTTCTTCCTGACCGCGTTCTTCCGCACCCTGCCGTCCTCGGTGGCGGAGGCGGCGTTCGTGGACGGGGCCTCGCACTCCAGGACGTTCTTCCAGATCATGCTGCCGATGGCCAAGCCGGGCCTGATCAGCGTGGGCATCTTCAACTTCCTGGGGCAGTGGAACCAGTACATGCTGCCGACGGTGCTCAACACCGACCCGGACAAGCGCGTCCTCACCCAGGGGCTGGTGCAGCTGGCCGTCAGCCAGGGCTACAAGGGCGACTGGTCCGGTCTCTTCGCCGGGCTGGTGATGGCGATGCTGCCGGTGCTCGCCGCGTACATCGTCTTCCAGCGGCAGGTGGTGGCGGGACTCACGGCGGGCGCGCTGAAGTAGGAGGATTCCGGCCCCCGACACCCTGACGCGTTCGCTGTCCGTACGCCGTTCCCGGCCTTCCGGGGGCGGCGTACGCGTGCAGGTGCAACGCCCCCGATCTGGTTCAACCTCTTGACGGGACGACCCCGAACAGCTCGACTTAGAGTTCACTTGTTGGAAATGGACGGGGCCTCGCTGAAGCGGTCCCGCGCGCAGGAGGTCGTCGTGGAGACTCCGGGGTCGCAGTCGTCGCTGCACCGAGCCAACCTGGAGCGGGTCGTACGAGCCGTTCGGCTGGCCGGGTCCCTCACCCAGGCGGAGATCGCGCGGACGACGGGCCTGTCGGCGGCGACCGTCTCCAACATCGTGCGGGAGCTCAAGGACGGCGGAACGGTCGAGGTCACGCCCACTTCGGCGGGCGGCAGGCGGGCCCGGGCCGTCTCCCTGAGCGGTGACGCCGGCATCGTCATAGGAGTGGACTTCGGGCACACGCATTTGCGCGTCGCGATCGGAAACCTCGCCCACCAGGTGCTGGCCGAGGAGTCCGAGCCGCTCGACGTGGACGCCTCCGCGGCGCAGGGCCTCGACCGGGCGGAGCAGCTGGTCAACCGGCTGATCGCGGCCACCGGAGTGGACCGCGACAAGATCGCGGGCGTCGGCCTGGGCGTGCCCGGTCCGATCGACGTGGAGTCCGGCACCCTCGGCTCCACCGCCATCCTGCCCGGCTGGACCGGAACCCGGCCCGCCGAGGAGCTGCGGGGACGGCTCGGCGTGCCCGTGCACGTGGACAACGACGCCAACCTGGGCGCCCTCGGGGAGCTGGTCTGGGGCAGTGGCCGCGGGGTCAAGGACCTCGCGTACATCAAGGTCGCGAGCGGTGTCGGCGCCGGCCTGGTGATCGCCGGGAAGATCTACCGCGGCCCGGGCGGCACGGCGGGCGAGATCGGACATATCACTCTGGACGAGTCCGGCCCGGTCTGCCGCTGCGGCAACCGCGGCTGCCTGGAGACCTTCGCGGCCGCGCGCTACGTACTGCCCCTCCTGCAGTCCAGCCACGGCACCGGCCTGACCATGGAAGGCGTGGTCAGGCTGGCACGGGACGGAGACCCGGGCTGCCGCCGGGTGATCGCCGACGTCGGCCGTCACATCGGCAGCGGAGTCGCCAACCTCTGCAACCTGCTGAACCCGAGCCGGGTGGTCCTCGGCGGTGATCTCGCCGAGTCCGGGGAGCTGGTCCTCGGCCCCATAAGGGAGTCCGTCGGCCGGTACGCGATCCCCAGCGCGGCACGTCAACTCTCCGTGCTGCCAGGGGCATTGGGCGGTCGTGCCGAGGTCCTCGGAGCCCTCGCGCTGGCCCTCAGCGAGATGGGGGATTCGACACTTTTGGACGGAACGCTGTCCTCCGCCGCGCCTGCCTTCACTTAGATAACGAATGGCACCGTTGCCATCTCGTTAAGGATTTACTTCTTGACGTCGCACGTGTGGCCGAGTTGACTTCCCGTCACCTCGGCCGCAGTGTCGCGGCCTCGTCAGGGAGGTTTCTGAAGTGAACACGCGTATGCGCCGTGCCGCCGTCGCCGTTGCAGCTGGTGCGATGGCCGTCTCGCTGGCCGCCTGTGGCAGTGCCAAGGAGTCGGGGGACTCTGACAGCGAGTCCTCGGGCGCGGCGAAGGGCGACAACATCAAGGTCGGCCTGCTCCTGCCGGAGAACAAGACCGCGCGGTACGAGAAGTTCGACAAGCCCTTGATCGAGAAGAAGGTCAAGGAGCTCACGAACGACAAGGCAGAGATCCTGTACAGCAACGCGCGGCAGGACGCGAGCCTCCAGGCCCAGCAGGTCGACACGATGATCACCAGCAAGGTGGACGTGCTCATCCTGGACGCCGTGGACGCCAAGGCCATCCAGAACTCCGTGCAGAAGGCCAAGGACGCGGGCATCCCCGTCGTCGCCTACGACCGCCTGGCCGAGGGCCCGATCAGCGCCTACACCTCCTTCGACAACGAGGAAGTCGGCAAGACCCAGGGCGAGGCCCTGCTGGAGGCCCTGGGCGACAAGGCCAAGGACGGCGACATCGTCATGATGAACGGCGCCGTCACCGACCCGAACGCCGCCATGTTCAAGAAGGGCGCCCACTCCGTCCTCGACGGCAAGGTCAACATCGGCCGCGAGTTCGACACCAAGGAGTGGTCGCCGGACAACGCCAACGCCAACATGGAGTCGGCGATCTCGGCGCTCAAGAAGGACAAGATCATCGGCGTCTACTCCGCCAACGACGGCATGGCGGGCGGCATCATCACCGCCCTCAAGGCCGCCGGCATCGACGTCCCGGTCACCGGTCAGGACGCCGAACTCGCCGCCGTGCAGCGCATCCTCACCGGCGAGCAGTTCATGAGCGTCTACAAGTCCTACCCGCAGGAGGCGAACGTGGCGGCCGAGCTGGCCGTGGCGCTCGCCAAGGGCGAGAAGCTCGACTCCGTCGCCAAGGACAAGGTCTCCAGCAGCAGCGCCAAGGACGTTCCGTCGGCCATCATCCCGGTGGTCTCGCTGACCAAGGAGAACATCAACGACACCGTCATCAAGGACGGTATCTACACCACGGCCGAGCTCTGCACGGCCAAGTACAAGAAGGCCTGCGACGAGGCCGGCGTCAAGTAAGCAGCCGCACCTCGCCCATCCCGTACGGGAGTCCACCGCGACTCCCGTACGGGACCGGCTTCATGTGGGCCGCCCCTGACAGGGGTCCGGTCCACTCCACGGCTCCTCCGGCGCCCCGCGCATCAGACAGCCCCGCAAGCTAGAGCGGGGCGCCGGACGGAACAACCCCCCCCGTTTTTCTCTGCTTTTCTCTGCAGAACCCTTCCGCCGGGTCAGGCGGCGAAGGAGATGGTTCACGTGTCCGCTACGCCCGTGCTGGCGTTGCGCGGGGTCTCCAAGCGGTTCGGTGCCGTACAGGCGCTCACCGATGTAGAGCTCGAGGTCCACGCCGGTGAGGTGGTCGCCCTGGTCGGCGACAACGGCGCCGGAAAATCCACGCTGGTCAAGACGATCGCCGGCGTACACCCCATCGATGAGGGCGTCATCGAATGGGACGGCAAAGCCGTCCAGATCAACAGGCCGCACGACGCCCAGAGTCTGGGCATCGCGACCGTCTACCAGGACCTCGCGCTGTGCGACAACATCGATGTCGTCGGCAACCTCTTCCTCGGCCGTGAGCTGAGGAAGTGGGGCGTCCTCGACGAGGTCGAGATGGAGCGGCGCTCCCAGGAACTGCTGCGGACGCTATCGATCCGCATTCCCAGCGTGCGCATCCCGATCGCCTCGCTCTCCGGCGGCCAGCGCCAGACGGTGGCCATCGCCCGCTCCATGCTCGGCGAGCCCCAGCTGGTCATCCTCGACGAGCCCACCGCGGCCCTCGGCGTCGAGCAGACCGCCCAGGTCCTCGACCTGGTCGAGCGGCTGCGCGAGCGCAACCACGCGGTCATTCTCATCAGCCACAACATGGCCGACGTGAAGGCCGTCGCCGACAAGGTCGCCGTGCTGCGCCTCGGCCGCAACAACGGCGTCTTCGAGGTCAAGTCGACCTCGCAGGAGGAGATCATCTCCGCCATCACCGGCGCCACCGACAACGCCGTGACCCGCCGTGCGGCGCGCACGAACGGGGAGGTTTCCAAGTGAGCATCGACAAGACCTCCACCACCGCGACGGACGAGCACGCCGTCGAGAACCCCGAGGCCGCCGCCGCCGCGGTGACCGCGGTCGACCCCCGGCTCCTCGTCCGCGAGCGGGGCCTCACGGGCTACGTCGGTGAGTTCAGGCGGAAGATGAAGGCCGGTGAACTGGGCTCCATCCCGGTCGTCATCGGTCTGCTCATCATCTGTGTCGTCTTCCAGAGCCTGAACTCGGCGTTCCTCTCCGCGCAGAACCTCAGCGACATCTCCGTCACGATGGTCGGCACGGGCATGATCTCCGTCGGCATCGTCTTCGTACTGCTGCTCGGCGAGATCGACCTGTCCGTCGGCTCGGTCAGCGGCGCGTCCAGTGCCATCGCGGCCGTCCTCGCGGTCAACCAGGGCTGGCCCGAGTGGGCGGCGGTGCTCTTCGCCATCGCCGCGGGTGCGGCCATCGGCGCGGCGCACGGCTTCTTCTTCGCGGTGCTCGGCGCGCCCGCGTTCGCCGTCACCCTGGCCGGCCTGCTCTTCTGGCTGGGCTTCATGCTCCAGACGCTGGGCGAGAACGGCACGATCAACCTCGACAGCGACGGCTTCATCGGCAAGCTGACCACGTACTTCTTCACGGACATCGCGGCGGCGTACGGGCTTGCCACCGTGGTGGTCGCGGTGTTCTTCGTCACCTCGTTCCTGGGCAACCGCCGCCGGGAAGCGGTCGGCATCCCGTCGCGGCCGCTCAGCGACACGCTCCTGCGTACGGTGCTGCTCGCCGTGATCTCCTTCGCCGCGGCCGCCATGTACAACCAGTACAAGGGCCTGCCGCTGGCCACGGTGATCTTCCTGGTGTTCCTGGTGGCCACCGACTTCGTGCTGCGCCGCACCTCGTACGGCCGCAAGATCTTCGCGCTCGGCGGCAGCGTGGAGGCGTCCCGGCGTGCGGGTATCAACGTGACGGCGGTGCGGATCTCCGTGTTCGCCGTCTCCGGTGGGTTCGCGGCGATGGGCGGCCTGTTCCTGGCCTCCAAGATCGCTTCGGCGAACCAGAGTGCCGGTACCGGTGACCTGCTGATGAACGCGATCGCCGCGGCCGTGATCGGTGGTACGTCGCTGTTCGGTGGGCGTGGGCGTACGTGGAACGCGCTGCTGGGTGTGATGGTGATCGTGTCGATCCAGTACGGGTTGCAGCTGGAGTCGATCGCGGAGCCGGTGAAGTACATGATCACGGCGGGGGTTCTGCTGACGACGGTTGTTATTGACTCGGTCACACGTCGTACGCAGAAGACCGCGGGTCGCGCGTAGTGCCGTAGGGCTGCTTGTTGTTGTTCGGCTGCGGCTTGTACGTGGCTGGTCGCGCAGTTCCCCGCGCCCCTTTGGGGCGCGGGGAACTGTTGTCTGCGGCCGATCGCGTGAGTATGACGCGCGGGCCGGGCGTCGGCCGTACGGGCGGAACATTAGACTCGACCGGACCCGGCAACGCTCGAACGCACACTGCAAGGAGGCACGGGTGCCGCTGCTGACCCGCATCAGGGGACCGCGCGATCTGGACCGGCTCAGCCTGGAGCAGCTGGACCAGCTGGCCGAGGAGATCCGGACCTTCCTCGTGGAGGCGGTGTCCAAGACCGGCGGCCACCTGGGGCCCAACCTGGGTGTGGTCGAGCTCACCATCGCCATGCACCGCGTCTTCGACTCCCCGAAGGACAAGGTGCTGTGGGACACGGGCCACCAGTCCTACGTGCACAAGCTGCTCACCGGCCGTCAGGACTTCTCGAAGCTGAAGATGAAGGGCGGTCTGTCGGGTTACCCGTCACAGGCCGAGTCCGAGCACGACGTCATCGAGAACTCGCACGCGTCCACGGTCCTCGGCTGGGCCGACGGCCTCGCGAAGGCCAACCAGATCCGCAAACGCGGCGACCACGTGGTCGCCGTCATCGGTGACGGCGCCCTCACCGGCGGTATGGCCTGGGAGGCGCTCAACAACATCGCGGACGCCAAGGACCGCCCCCTGGTCATCGTCGTCAACGACAACGAGCGGTCGTACGCCCCGACGATCGGCGGCCTGGCCAACCACCTCGCCACGCTGCGCACGACGGAGGGGTACGAGCGTTTCCTCGCCCGGACGAAGGAAGTGCTGGAGCGCACCCCGGTCGTGGGCAAACCGCTCTTCGACACCCTGCACGGCGCGAAGAAGGGCCTGAAGGACTTCATCGCCCCCCAGGGCATGTTCGAGGACCTGGGGCTCAAGTACGTCGGCCCCATCGACGGCCACGACATCGAAGCCCTGGAGTCCGCGCTCGTGCGGGCCAAACGGTTCGGCGGCCCCGTCATCGTGCACTGCCTCACCGAGAAGGGCCGCGGCTACCAGCCCGCCCTCCAGGACGAGGCGGACCGCTTCCACGCCGTCGGCAAGATCCACCCCGACACGGGTCTGCCGATCGCCTCCTCCGGTGCCGACTGGACGTCCGTCTTCGGCGAGGAGATGGTCAGGCTCGGCATGGAGCGCAAGGACGTCGTCGCCATCACCGCCGCCATGCTCCAGCCGGTCGGTCTGGAGAAGTTCGCCAAGGCATTCCCCGAGCGGGTCTTCGACGTGGGCATCGCCGAGCAGCACGGTGCCGTGTCCGCCGCCGGTCTGGCCACGGGCGGACTGCACCCCGTCTTCGCCGTGTACGCCACCTTCCTCAACCGCGCCTTCGACCAGGTGCTGATGGACGTGGCCCTGCACAAGTGCGGGGTCACGTTCGTGCTGGACCGGGCCGGTATCACCGGGACCGACGGCGCCTCCCACAACGGCATGTGGGACATGTCGATCCTCCAGGTCGTACCGGGGCTGCGGCTCGCCGCGCCGCGTGACGCCGACCAGGTGCGCGCCCAGCTGCGGGAGGCCGTGGAGGTCAAGGACGCCCCGACCGTGGTCCGCTTCTCCAAGGGCGCGGTAGGTCCCGCCGTACCCGCTGTCGGCCGTATCGGCGGCATGGACGTGCTGCGCGAGCCGGGCACCGACGCGCCGGACGTGCTGCTGGTGTCGGTGGGCGCCCTCGCGCCGATGTGCCTGGAGATCGCCGGCCTGCTCGACCAGCAGGGCATCTCCACGACCGTGGTCGACCCGCGCTGGGTCAAGCCCGTCGACGAGGCCATGGCGCCGCTCGCCGAGCAGCACCGCGTGGTCGTCACCGTCGAGGACAACTCCCGTGTCGGTGGTGTCGGCTCGGCCGTCGCCCAGGCCCTGCGCGACGCCGGTGTGGACGTCCCGCTGCGCGACTTCGGAATTCCGCCGCGCTTCCTGGACCACGCCACCCGCGCCGAGGTCATGGCGGAGATCGGCCTCACCGCGCCGGACATCGCCCGCCAGGTCACCGGTCTCGTCTCCAAGCTGGACGGCCGGTTCGAGCAGGTGGAGTCGGTGGAGCCCGCCCGCGACTGAGGTATGCGCAAGGGCCGGTCCCACCACCTTTTACGGTGGTGGGACCGGCCCATTCGCGTGAATTCACCGCGCTGGGGCATACGCCCTACGCCCCCTCTCGATCATGTCGGGGACGACACAGCGTGGGAGGTACGCGCATGAGCAGCACCCTCTTCAGGACGAAACGGGTCGAACAGTCGCTCAGGGACGCCGAGGAACCGGAGCACGCGCTCAAGAAGTCCCTGTCCGCCACGGATCTCACCGTCTTCGGCGTCGGCGTCATCATCGGCACCGGCATCTTCGTCCTCACCGGTACGGTCGCCAAGAACAACGCGGGGCCCGCGGTCGCCCTGGCGTTCGTCGTGGCCGGAGTCGTCTGCGCGCTCGCCGCGCTCTGTTACGCCGAGTTCGCGTCCTCGGTCCCGGTCGCCGGGTCCGCGTACACCTTCTCGTACGCCTCGCTCGGTGAGCTGCCCGCCTGGATCATCGGCTGGGACCTGGTGCTGGAGTTCGCGCTCGGCACGGCGGTGGTCGCGGTCGGCTGGTCCGGCTACATCCGCTCGCTGATGGAGAACGCGGGCTGGCAGATGCCCGAGGCGCTCAGCGGCAGGGAAGGGGCCGACGGATTCGGCTTCGACATCCTCGCCGCCGGGCTCGTCCTCGTCCTCACCGCCATCCTCGTCATCGGCATGAAGCTGTCGGCCCGCATCACCTCGCTCGTCGTCGCGATCAAGGTGACGGTCGTCCTCGTGGTCATCGTCGCGGGTGCCTTCTTCATCAAGGGCGCCAACTACGACCCGTTCATCCCGAAGGCGCAGGCCGTCGAGGCGGGTGGCGACCTCCAGTCCCCGCTGGTCCAGCTGCTGTTCGGCTGGGCACCCTCCAACTTCGGTGTGATGGGCGTCTTCACCGCCGCGTCCGTCGTCTTCTTCGCCTTCATCGGCTTCGACATCGTGGCCACGGCGGCCGAGGAGACGAAGAACCCGCAGCGGGACATGCCGCGCGGCATCCTCGGCTCACTGTTCATCTGCACCGCGCTCTACGTGGCGGTGTCGATCGTGGTGACCGGCATGCAGCACTACACCAAGCTCTCCGTGGACGCCCCGCTGGCCGACGCGTTCAAGGCCACCGGGCACCCGTGGTTCGCGGGCTTCATCAGCTTCGGGGCCTCCGTCGGCCTGACCGTCGTCTGCATGATCCTGCTGCTCGGCCAGACCCGGGTGTTCTTCGCGATGAGCCGTGACGGGCTGCTGCCGCGCTTCTTCTCCCACGTCCACCCCCGGTACCGGACACCGCACCGGCCGACCATCCTGCTCGGCGTGGTCATCGCGGTCGTCGCGGGCTTCACGAGCCTCGGCGAACTGGCCGAACTGGTCAACATCGGCACGCTGTTCGCCTTCGTCGTCGTGGCGGTCAGCGTCATCATCCTCCGCCGGACCCGGCCCGACCTGCCCCGCGCGTTCCGCACCCCGTGGGTGCCCGTCGTCCCGGCCCTGTCCGTCCTCGCCTCGCTCTGGCTGATGCTCAACCTGCCGGCCGAGACCTGGACCCGCTTCGCCGTCTGGATGGTCCTCGGCTTCGTCCTGTACTTCCTGTACGGCCGCACGCACAGCCGGCTGGGACGGCCCGAGGAGACGACGACCGGTGAGGTCACGAAGCCGCCGAGCGACCACGCGTAGGGGGCAACGACCCTGACGTTCCGGCTCCGTACGTTCCTTCGGCGGGAACCCCGGGGCCGGACGCGTGCTGCCCGTGCGCTACGCGCGCCCACCTTGACGAGAATTGGCCGTTACCGCGGGGAAGCGGGCGCGTAAGCTACCTTTGCCGCCCTTGTCACTGATGGGGATCCGCCCCCTCGGGCGCTTCCACGAACCGGCGAAGGAGACCGCGATGACGAATGCCGCAGAGGTTTCCGGTGGCTTTCAGAGCGCGTTACCGACAGCGCCCCCGCGGCCGCGGCACCTCGTGACACGCATCCCCGACTGCGAAGCCACCCCGCTGGACGGCCTGGGCGACATCGACCCGCGGACGCTGGACAGGCTGCTGTCGCCCGCACTGCGGCCGGGACCCAGCTTCGACTCGAGCATCTGACTACCCCGGACACCATGGGCCGATGACCGCCGGGACAAGAGCGTTCCGCCAGTTCGTCCTCAAGGTGCACAGCAGATGCGATCTGGCCTGCGATCACTGCTACGTCTACCGCCACGCCGACCAGAGCTGGCGGCGCCGGCCGAAGGTGATCTCCGACGAGGTGGCCACCGCCGTGGTGTCCCGGATCGCCGAGCACGCCAGAGCCCACCCCGAAGTCTCGCGTGTGCACGTCGTCCTGCACGGCGGCGAACCCCTGCTCGCCGGACGCGAGCGGCTGGCCCGGATCGCCGGGGACCTGCGCGTCGCGCTGGACGGCGTGTGCGACCTCGCCCTGCACATGCAGACCAACGGCCTGCTCCTGGACGAGGACCTGTGCCGCATGCTGGTCCGTGAACGGATCAGCACCGGAATCTCCCTCGACGGCGACCGCGCCTCCAACGACCGGCACCGCAAACGGGCGAACGGCACCGGGTCGTACGACGCCGTCGTCCGGGGGGTGCGGCTCATCGGCTCCCCCGCCTACCGCAGCGCCTTCGCCGGCCTGCTGTGCACCGTCGACGTGCGGAACGACCCGGTCGCCGTCTACGACGCCCTCGCCGCGCTGGACCCGCCGCACGTGGACTTCCTGCTCCCCCACGCCACCTGGGACCGGCCGCCGGCAGGGGACCCCGCACACCCCGCCGCCCACGCGCGCTGGCTGACCACCGTCCACGACCGCTGGACCGCCGACGGCCGGCCCTTCCCGGTCCGTCTCTTCGACTCGATCGAGGCCGGACGGGACGGGCGGGAGTCCTTCACCGAGGCACTCGGACTCGCCGCCCCTGACCTGGCCGTCATCGAGACCGACGGTGAGATCGAGCAGGCCGACTGGCTCAAGACGGCACGACACGGCGCGCCCGCCACGGGGTTCCACGTCCTGCGGCACAGCTTCGACGAGGCGGCCGCCCACCCCGGCTTCCTCGCCCAGACCGGGGGAGTGGACGCGCTGAGCCGGCAGTGCCGCGACTGCTCCGTGGTGGAGATCTGCGGGGGCGGACTGTACGGCCACCGCTACCGGTCCGACAACGGCTTCGACAACCCCTCGGTCTACTGCGAGGACCTCTTCCGGCTGATCGGACACATCCTGCGGGCCCCGCGGCCGGCGCACCACCGGCACACGCTGACCGCGCACGGATTCGACTCCCTCGCCGCGGGCGACGGTGACGGCGAGGCGCTGCGCGCCCTCGTCGGTGCCGAGGCCAGCATCCGCCGGATGCTGCTCGGCGCGGTGTGCGCCCGGTACCCGGGACCCGAGGCGAGCGCCGTGACCCGACTGGACCGGCACCGGCCCCGGGAGACCGCCGAGATCGTGCGTCATCCTCAGCTCGGCACCTGGGCGGTACGCAGCCTCGAAGGGAGGGTGCCCGCGGCCGCCGTACGGCAGCGGCTGGGCGAGATCGCCGTCGCGGTCGCGCTCCGTGCGGGCGCCGAGCACCGGTTCGACCTGCCGGAGCGGGCCGTGGGGGCGCATCTGCCGGGGATCGGACGGCTGACCCTGCCGCCCGGTCACGGGCCCGTCGCGCTGGTCGCGCGTGCGGGCGCCCTGCTGCTCGACGCCCGGCCGGGCGGCCGGCCGCTTCCCGTCAGCGAGGCCGCGGGCCTCGGCATCGGTTGGGAACCCGTACGCGGCATCGTCACAGAGGAGTTCACGGTCCTCCTGGAGGACGGCGACCCCTACCGCGACGGCTTCGCGGCAGAGCCCGCCCCCAGACTGGACGAGACGGAGTACGACCGGTGGGCACGGTCGTTCACCGAGGCAGCCGAGCACCTTCGCGCCCGGCACGCACACCGCGCACCGGGAGTCCGCGCCCTGCTGACCGCGTGCACTCCGGTGCACGGCGAAGGGCAGCAGGGCCACGTGGCCGCCGACCCGCACGCCTTCGGGGCCCTGGGGCTGGCCCTGCCGGACACCTCCGAAGCGCTGGCCGGCCTGATCGTGGAAGGAGTGCAACAGGTGAAGTTCAACGCCCTGTTGGACCTGTTCGATCTCGCCGCCGACGACGAGGCCAGGGAAGGTCTCCGGTCCGCCTACCTGAACCGCCTTCCCGCACGGGCGATCCCCCACCACGACGACCTGACCGCACACGGACGCCGGATGGCCGCCAGGCTGCAGGGCTGACCGGGGATGCACACGGAGGACTCCCTCACCGCCGACCTGCGCGAACTCGGCGTCGACAGGGCCACGACGCTGCTGGTGCACGCGTCCCTGCGGTCCGTCGGTCCGGTACGCGACGGCAGCCGGACGGTGGTGCGCGCACTGCGGGGCGTGCTCGGTCCCGGCGGCACCCTGGTGGTGCCCACGTTCACAGAGAGCAATTCCCTGACATCACGGACATACATCCGTATGACGCGAGATCTGACCGGACATCAACTTCTGTCCTACCATGAGAACATGGAGCCCTTCAGCGCGGCTTCCACCCCCTCCCACGGCATGGGACGGCTTGCGGAGAGGGTGCGGGTCACTCCAGGAGCCGTGCGCAGCGACCACCCGCAGACGTCCTTCGCCGCGCTCGGACCCCGGGCCGCCCGGATCACCTCCGGGCACGCCCTGAACTGCCTGCTCGGCGAGGAGTCCCCGCTCGGCCGTCTGTACGACGAGGACGCGCACATCCTGCTGCTGGGCGTCGGCTTCGAGGTCTGCTCGGCCTTCCACCTGTCGGAGTACCGTCGGCCCGCCCCGGTCCGCCGCCGCTACGACTGCCGGCGGATGACCGACGACGGCCCGCGCTGGACCGCTTTCGACGACGTCGATCTCGACGACAGCGACTTCGGGGAACTCGGCCGATGGCTGGAGACATCGCAGCCGGTCGGCCGCGGCCCGATCGTCCGCGGCCGTATCGGCGCGGCGGACAGCCGGCTCCTCCCGCTGCGCTGGGCCGTGGACACGGCCGCCCCCTGGATGGCCGCCCGCCGCACGGTGCCCCGCGACGAATCCGCGGAGGCCGACCGTGCGTGAGCGCTCCGACGACAACAGGCCGCGCCGCAGCGTCCAGCAGCCCTACGGGTTCCTCAGCTACGGCCGCACGCCCCACGTGCCCGAGAGCGACAGGCCGCCGGACGAACTGCTGCGCCACTTCCATGCCAAGCTGACCGGCGACCTGATGGAACTCACCGACCTGGACGCCAAGATCCCCGCGGTCTACCTCGACGAGCGGATGCCGCTCGGCACCCTGTGGGAGGACGAGCTGAAGGGGCACCTCGCGCGATGCCAGGTCCTCGTGCCGCTCCTGTCCCAGCGGCTGTTCAGCAGCGACTGGTGCGCCCTGGAATGGCAGTGCTTCGAGCTGCGGCAGGAACTGCAGCGCGAGCGAGGCACGTTCACGCGCAACGCCATCGTCCCGGTCCTGTGGAACCCGCTGCGGCCCGAGGAGATACCCCCTCCCTACCGCGACGTTCAGTACACCCACCAGGCATTCGGGACCGCCTACGCGGACATGGGGCTGCGCGGCCTGCTGAAGTACGGGCGCCACGCGACCTTCACCAAGGTGGTCTACCAACTCGCCCTCAAAATCGTCGAGGTGGCGGTCAGCGCACGTCTGGAGCCGTGCGAGCCGGGCGATTTCGACCACCTCTTCGACTCCCTGAAGCGATCGACGGGGGAGGAACACTGATGCACGACGACGCGCCCCACTTCTTCTTCAGCTACGCCCCCGTGCCGCCGCCGGAAGGCGACGTGGACGCGGGCCCCCCGGCGGCCGACAAGAAGGTGCTGGAGTTCTGCGACGACCTGACCAGGGCCGTCATCTCGATGAGCGGGACCCACGCGCCCCCTTCCACCGTCCGCCATCTCGACGCCGCCGACCGCGGCGGGCCGAGCACGGTGAGCGCCCTGCACCGCAGCCGCACCTTCGTCGCCGTGATCACCCGCCGCTACTTCACCGACGTCCACTGCGGCCGGCAGTGGTACGCCTTCACCCACCGCCCCCAGCGCCCCCAGCGCGGCGCTCTCATTCCGGTGTTGTGGACGCCCGTGCCGACCACCGCGCGCCCGGTCGTCGTCGACCTGGGTCTGCCCGTGCCCGACCGGCCGGCGACACCGTCGTACGTCGACCGAGACGCGGCGGAGGGCTACAAGACCGGCGGCCTGTCCGGTCTGCGGCGGGACTCCGACAAGCCCTACTACGACCAGTGCGTCCGCAGGATCGCCCAGTGCGTCGTACAGGCCGCGAGCCGTGCGCCCGAACCCGTGCCGGACGATGCCGAGTTCGCACATCTGGACGAAGTACCGGACGCGTTCACCGCCTCGTCCTGGCATCCGCTGGGCATCGCCGTGCTCGCCCCGGACATCGACCATCTGCCGCCCGGCCGCAGGGACGCCAAGTACGGTCGCGAGCCACGGGACTGGCAGCCCTTCAGCGACGGCTACGGCACACCGCTGGCCGAACGAACCGCCGAACTCGCCCGCAACCTCGGATTCGCCCCCGAGATCTGCACGTACGACGAGGCCGAGCCCGTCTTCCTCGGACAGCGCGAGACCAGGCGCCCGTGGGTGCTCATCCTCGACCCCTGGATCCTGCACGACCCAGCGGCCGCCGCCCGGCTGCGCGCCTTCGACGCCCGCGACCTGCCCTGGGTGACCGTGCTGGCCCCGCTGGCCGACGACCCACAGACCCGGCACGCGCGCGGCGATCTCGAAGCGCGGCTCAGGTCCGTGCTGCCCCGGCGGCTGAGCGGCAGCCGCCCCATCCAGCGCGGCGCCATGCTGGGCCGCATCCAGAACTCCGAGGCGTTCAACTCGCTCTTCATGGAGCTCGCCGACACCGCGGCCCAGCAATACCTCAACCGAGTTCCGCTACGATCCTCGACGAGGCCCTCGGCGCCGACGGAGCCGCCGCAGGGTGACCAGGAGGCCCAACCGTGACCGGCGCGCTCTCCCGCCCCGAAGGCGGCAAGATCGTCACGTTCTACAGCTACAAGGGCGGCACTGGTCGCACCATGGCACTGGCCAACACGGCCTGGATCACCGCCTCACAGGGCAAACGGGTCCTGGTGGTCGACTGGGACCTGGAGGCGCCCGGCCTCGACCGCTTCCTGCACCCGTTCCTGGAACCGAGCGCGCTGCGTGACCGCCCCGGCGTACTGGACCTCATCAACGACTACATGCTGCGGGTCGACTCCCTGCACGGAACCGAGGCCGACACGGCCTGGATCACGGGCCAGGCAGACATCGGCCAGGCGGTCTCGCCGCTGCTGTGGACCTTCCCGTCCGGCGGCCGGCTGGACTACATCTCGGCGGGCCGCCAGGACCGCAACTACTCCTCCATCTTCTCCCAGTTCAACTGGAACCGCTTCTACGAGGAGCAGTACGGCGGTCAGTTCCTGGACGCCCTGTGCGCCCAGTTCCGGCGCGGCTACGACTACGTCCTCGTCGACAGCCGCACCGGCCTCAGTGACATCTCCGACATCTGCACGATCCACTTCCCCGACGTACTGGTGAACTGCTTCACCCACAACGACCAGAGCATCGAGGGCGCGGCGGCCGTCGCCCGCCGGGTGAAGGACACCTACGGCGACCGCCGCATCCGGATCCTGCCGGTGCCCATGCGGGTGGAGGACTCCGAGGCGGACCGGCTGGAGGCCGCGCGGGCCAAGGTCCGGCTCACCTTCGACCAGCTCCTGGTACGCACCCCGCACGTCGACCCCCGCCGCTACTGGGGCAACGTGGAGGTGCCGTACAAGCCCACCTATGCCTACGAGGAGATCCTGGCGACCTTCCGCGACGAGCCGGGGACCCCGGCCTCCCTGCTTGCCGCCTGCGAACGGCTCACCTCGGTCATCACCGAGGGCGAGGTGAGCTGTCTCGCCCCGATGACCGACGAGGAGCGCCAGAGCTATCTCAAGGCCGTCGTACGCCGCCGGCCGCCGGACCCCACCCATGTGTTCCTCAGCCATGTGCCCGAGGACCAGACATGGGCGGACTGGATCAGGAGGGTCCTCAGCGACGCGGGCTTCACCGTGGGCGACGCCCGCTCCGAGGACGGCTCCGCCGCCGGTGTCCTGCTGCGCGACGACACGGAGAGCAATGTGCGCGGTGCCTCCCGTACGGTGGCCGTGCTGTCCGCCGCCTACGAGAAGTCCCCCCAGGAAAGGGCGGTGTGGGAGGCCGTGGCCGCGGCCGACCCGATGGCCTCACGGCGCACCCTGGTGCCGATCCAGGTCGGTGACGTGCGACGGGGACACCCGTTCTCGGACCGCAAGCCGATCCATCTGGCCAACATGACCGAGGCGCAGGCCAGGAACGCCCTGCTGCGGGCCCTGGACGTGCAGGTCGTCCAGGGCGAGCACCCCGCGGACGCCTTCGTCAGCGGTCCCCGCTTCCCCGGCGCGGAGCCGCCCGTGTGGTCCGCCCCGGTGCGCAACGCCGCCTTCACCGGACGCACCGAGCTGCTGGAGACCCTGCGTCTGCGGCTCGCGGCCACCGGCACCGCCACCCTCCTGCACGGCATGGGCGGCGTCGGCAAGACCCAGCTGGCCACCGAGTACGCCCACCGGTACCGCGGCAACTACGACGTCGTCTGGTGGATCGAGGCGGAGTTCGGCGACCTCGCGCTGCGCCAGTACTCCGAACTCGCCCCGCACCTCGGCATCGAGGAACGGGACAGCATCAGCGCCACGGCCGACGCGGTCCGCGACGGGCTGCGCCGGGGCACGAAGTACGACCGGTGGCTCCTGGTCTTCGACAACGCGACGACTCCCGAGTCCATCGAGCGCCTGCTGGTCAACAGCCCCACCGGCCACGTACTGATCACCACCCGCAACGAGGGCTGGGCCCAGATCGGCGAACGCGTCGAGGTCGACGTCTTCTCGCGCGTCGAGAGCGTCGACCACCTCCGGCACAGGGTGTCCGCCATCAGCGAGGAGGAGGCGGACCGGGTCGCGGAGGCGCTCGGCGACCTGCCGCTGGCCGTCGACCAGGCCGCCGCATGGCTGAACGAGACCGGACAGGACGCCGCCGAGTACCTGGAGCTGCTGCGACCCCAGCTGGCGACGCTGAGGGCGGTCACCGACGCCGAGACCTATCCGCTCCAGGTGGGCGCGACCTGGAACATCTCCATCCAGCAGCTCAACTCCCCGGTCGCCCGGCGGTTGTTGCAGCTGTGTTCCCACTTCGGCGCCGACCCCATCTCCTTCGACCTCGTGCACGGCAAGGAGATGGGCGACGCCCTCAGCGAACTGCAGCCGGGCAGTGACGGCACGGCGCTCGTGTCCCGGGCCATCCAGCAACTGCACCGGTACGCCCTGGCGAAGGTCGACCGCAAGAGCCGCCACGTCCAGGTGCACCGGCTGGTGCAGGCGGCGGTGCGCTCGTCGATGTCCGAAGCGGAGCAGGAGGACGCGCTGCGCGTCGTCCGCAACGTGCTCAGCGGTGCCCGCCCCGCCGAGGGCGACGTGGAACGCCCGGCGAACTGGTCGCGCTACAACACCATCTGGCCCCACCTGAAGACACCGTGGACCAAGTACTCGCTCGACAACCGCATCCGGCGGCTGATGACCGAGTGGCTGCGCTACCTGCGGGCGCGAGGCGAGTACGCGGACGCCATGTCGCTCGCGGACGAGCTGCTGACCATCTGGCAGAAGGAGGCGGGCCCGAACGACCGCTGGACCCTGCACCTGCGCTTCGAGATCGCCAACGTGCTGCGGTTCCAGGGCTGGTACAACAGGGCCCTCGAAATCGACGAGGACGTCTACAAGCGGCAGCGCGAGGCCCTGGGCGAGGACGACGCGCACACGCTGATGACGGCGGGCGGCCTCACAGCCGACCTGCGGGCCGTGGGCCGGGTCGAGGAGGCACTGGAGATCGACCGCAAGACCTACAAGCGGTCCGTGGACGAGTTGGGCGACGACCACCCCCGGACCCTGTTCGCGGCGAACAACCTGGCCGTGTCGATGCGCATGGCCGGGCACTGCTTCGAGGCGCAGAGCGTGGACAAGGACAACTGCGACCTCCGTGCGCTGACGCTGGGCGCGAAGCACCCCTACACACTGCTCTCCCAGGTCAACCTCGGCCGGGACCTGCGTTCGTGCGGTGAGTACGAGGCATCTGCCGAGACCCTGCGCAGTGTCTACGACAAGATGATCGTCGAGTTCGGACCCGAGTCACCACCGGCGCTGGAGGCCGCGAAGGCGCTGGCCATCACGCTGCGCCGGCTGGACAAGCTGACGGAGGCCATCGAGCTCAGTCAGGACGTGCTCGACATCTGCCGACGGCGCCTGGGTGACGCCTCGCCCGAGACGCTGGTGGTGCGCCTCGGCCTCGCGGGTCACCTCGCGGCGGCGGAGCGCCACGAGGAGGCATGCGCCGAGACCACCGATCTGCTCGACCGGTTCCGCGCCGCGCTCGGGGACGGTCACCCCAACTCGCTGGCGTGCGCGGTCAACCACGGCATCAACCTGCTGGCGACCGGCCGGCTCGCCGGGGCCCGGGAAGTGTGCGAGCAGGCCCGTGCCAGGCTGCGGACCACCCTCGGTCCGGAGCATCCCTTCAGCCTGAACTGCCAGATGAACCTGGCGAACACCGAGGCCGCCCTCGGCGACACAGAGAACGCCGAACGCAACTACCGCCAGGCGTATGAGGAGTTGTACGAGCGCCTAGGCGCGGATCATCCCACGGCCCTGACCTGTCTGGGCAACCTCTCGGTGCTGCTCCGCGAGACCGGCCGAACCGACGAGGCGGATCAACTGGCCCGGAAGAGCCTCGACGTGCTGAGTGCCAAGCTCGGCGCCGCCCACTCGAAGGTGACCCGGCTGCGCAGCGGCCAGCGGGTGGGCCTGGAACTCGACCCGCACCCGATCTGACGGACCCGGGGGTCACGCCGTCGTGGTCGCGGCGGCGTCGGCCCTCGCCTGTTCCCGGAGCCAGCCGAGCACCTTGGGCAGCACCGGAACAGCGGCGAAGTGCGCCGCCGACGGCTCCAGGACCACGGTGGCCCGAGGAATCCTGCGGGCCAGCCACCGGAAGTGCTCGACGGGGGAGAACACGTCGTCCTCCCCGTGCCACAGCAGGGTGGGCACGGTGATCTCCGTCGGATCGAAGCCCCACGGGATGCTGAAGGCGACGGCGTCGTCGATCCAGCCGTCCGCGCCCTCCTTGATTCCGGCCATGAAGTTCTTGTGCAGCATCCGCCGGATGCCGGCGTCCGCCACGACCTGCCGGTCGACGTCGGGCATCTCGCCGTCGAGGTTCTTGAGCAGGGCCATGGGATCGGCCCGCATGGCGTCCGCGTTCTGCACCAGGGTGCTCTTGAGCAGGGTGAGGTTCTCGCGGGCGTTGCGGTACTCGCGGACGTTGGACTCGGTCATGCCCTCGAACCAGTCCAGCCCCGGTGCGTCCGGCGGGGCGAGGCTCACCAGGACGGCGGCGCTGCGCACCCTGTGGGACAGCTTCGTGGCACAGGCGAGTGCGTGGGGGCCGCCTCCGGAACGGCCGACGACGGAGAACTCGTCGATCCTCAGGTGATCGGCGATGTCCTCGACGTCCGCGGCGGCATCGACCACCTGACGGCCGGGGCTGCGGGTCGAACCGCCGTAGCCGGGACGGTCGTAGGCGATCAGATGGATGCCGAGCTGGTAGAGGACCATCGACCGCGGGCGCGGGCCCTGATGGCTACCGGGAGTTCCGTGCAGCAGAAAGACGGGGTGTCCTTGAGGATCACCCCAGCTGTTGAAAACGAGCTCGCGCTCGTCCCTGCTGAGAGCGGCACGCGCCACTCCTGCCTCCCGTCCACCGGCCGCCAAGGGTGCCGGAATCCTCTCAGAACGAAGGGCACCATTGAGCCAGGTTCTCGCGTCGGCGTCATCCCGTCACTGGAAAGTGACCAGAATGTCGAAATCCTGACCGAACACGGCCAGCTTATGCCTACTAGGCGTTGTGTGAGGGGCTCTCGCCACGCACCGCGCGTGGTCCGGTGACCTCCGCCCCCAGTTCCGTCACCCGTCGGCGCAGCTCCCGGTCGGCCGTCACGACCAGGCAGGAGCGGCCGTCGGCCTCCGCGACCAGCTCGACCATCCGGTCGTCCCCGCTGCCGGGCGCCGACTCGACCCGTACGCCGGGCGTGGACTCGACGCCACGGGCCGCGCCCTCGACCACGAGAACGATGTCCACGGGGCCGGGATGCCCCGGCACCCCGTCCGCTTGGAGCCGGTCCCGCAGCCGCTCGGCGGCCCCCCTCCGGTCCCGCCACCACCCGTCGGGCACGGACCCGACGACGTTCGCGGCGTCCACGATCACGAGCAGGGCGTCGTTGCCTTCCATGCGACCAGGGTCCCACGCCCCGTGCTCACCCGGACGGCGCACGAGCCCCCCTCCGGATCCCGGGCCTGACCAGGCAGGAGGTGGATCGACCAGGCAGGGGCCGGATCACGGCGCCCCGGTCCGGGCCGCATAGAGTAGGCCGGTGGACGGCGACTGGTTCATACGCGGCCGAGACGGCCGGCTCGGTGTCTATCTGCCCGCGGGGGACGCCGTGTTGTGCCGGGGTGAGCGGGTGCCCGGCGGTTCCTGGGACGATGCGCGCAAGGTGGGCGGCGACCAGAGGCTGCACACAGGGCTGGCGGTCGGTCAGGGACCCGACAGGTACGCCCATCTGGTCGCCTGGCGGCCCACCCGGGCGGGTGAGTCGGGTCTCGTGCACTCCACACACTTCCAGCCCCTGCTCGCGCCGCTGGACTGGAACCCGGTCGGCCATCCGGACCGGCGGGGCGACCGGACCGGCATGCCCGCCGTCGCCGTCGACGCCGAGGGACGGGCGTACCTCTTCGTCCGTAACGGGGGCCAGGGCGTACACACGGTCAACCAGAAGGCACGCGGCGGCTGGAACGGCTGGCACGACCTCGGCGGATCCGAGGTGCACGAGGAACTCGTCGCGGTGACGGGGGAGTCGGGGCTCGTCGAGGTGTATGCCACCAACCCCGAGGGCGTGCTGCGCTGGCACCAGGAGGAGGCGGGCGCCCGCCCGGCCGCCGCGGATCCGCTGCCCGCCCGGGTCGAGCCCGGCACACTCGCCGCCCTGCCCACCTCCAAGGAGTACACGACGCTGTTCTTCACCGGCTCCGACGGCGTCCTGTACGCGTGGCGGCCGGGCGGCGAGCCGGTGGCTCTGCTCGCCGCCGCGGGGCCCGGGCCGGTGGCCGCACTGCGCTGCGACATCGACGGACACGACTGCACGCTGCTCGCCCAGCGCTCGTCCTCCGGACGGGTCGCCTTCGCGGCCTACCCGACGGAGCAGGAGTCGGCGGGAGTGTGGTGGACCGAGTCAGGGCCCGCTCTGCCGGCGGGCACCCGTGTGGCCCTGGCCGAGGACGCGGCCGGACGCGTGGTCGCGGCCACCGTGACCCCGGACGGCGAACTCCGCCTGTCCCGCCGCAAGGACGAGCCGGGGCTGGCCCTCCAGGCATGGCAGGACATCTGAGGGGCGCAGGGGGCGCAGGGACGCAGGGGCGCTCACAACGCCGGTGCCCGGCACACCAGTTGATGTGCCGGGCACCGTACGACCGTATCGGCGCGGTTACGCCGGAACCGAAGCCGCTCCGGGCTCCAGGAACGTCTTGCCGTTCACGCGCTCGCTGACGCCCTCGCGGTCCAGGTACGGCGTGATGCCGCCCAGGTGGAAGGGCCAGCCGGCACCGGTGATGAGGCAGAGGTCGACGTCCTGGGCCTCGGCCACCACGCCCTCGTCGAGCATGAGCCCGATCTCCTGCGCCACCGCGTCGAGCACCCGCGCCCGCACCTGCTCCTCGGTCAGGACCGAGTCGCCCTGCTTGAGCAGCGCGGCGACCTCCGGGTCGAGCTCGGGCTTCCCGCTGTCGTACTTGTAGAAGCCGCGCTTGCCCGCCTCGACGACCGCCTTGAGGTTCGGGGAGACCTTGAAGCGGTCCGGGAAGGCGCCGTTCAGCGTCTCGGAGACGTGCAGACCGATCGCCGGGCCCACCAACTCCAGCAGGACCAGCGGCGACATCGGCAGGCCCAGCGGCTCGACCGCCTTCTCGGCGACCTCGACCGGCGTGCCCTCGTCGATGACGTTCTGGATCTCGCCCATGAAGCGGGTGAGGATGCGGTTCACGACGAACGCCGGGGCGTCCTTCACCAGGACCGCGGTCTTCTTCAGCTTCTTGGCCACGGCGAACGCCGTGGCCAGGGAGGCGTCGTCCGTCTTCTCGCCGCGGACGATCTCCAGCAGCGGCAGCACCGCGACCGGGTTGAAGAAGTGGAAGCCCACGACCCGCTCGGGGTTCTTGAGCTTCGACGCCATCTCCGAGACGGAGAGCGAGGAGGTGTTCGTCGCGAAGATCGCGTGCGCCGGGGCCACTGCCTCGACCTCCGCGAACACCTGCTGCTTGACTCCGATCTCCTCGAACACGGCCTCGATGACGAAGTCCGCGTCCGCGAAGCCCTCGGCCTTGTCCAGCACACCGGTGACCAGCGCCTTCAGGCGGTTGGCCTTGTCCTGGTTGATACGGCCCTTGCCCAGCAGCTTCTCGATCTCGGCGTGGACGTAGCCCACACCCTTGTCGACGCGCTCCTGGTCGATGTCGGTCAGCACGACCGGCACCTCCAGACGGCGCAGGAACAGCAGGGCGAGCTGCGAGGCCATCAGACCGGCGCCCACGACACCGACCTTGGTGACCGGGCGGGCCAGGTTCTTGTCCGGCGCGCCGGCGGGACGCTTGCCGCGCTTCTGCACCAGGTTGAACGCGTAGATGCCGGCGCGCAGTTCGCCACCCATGATCAGGTCGGCGAGGGCGACGTCCTCGGCGTCGTACCCCTGCTGCAGGTCGCCGTTCTTGGCGGCGGCGATGATGTCGAGCGCGCGGTACGCGGCCGGAGCGGCCCCGTGCACCTTGCTGTCGGCGATGAACCGGCCCTTGGCGACGGCCTGGTCCCAGGCCTCACCGCGGTCGATCACCGGACGCTCGACCTCGACGTCACCCTTCAGGACCTGAGCCGTCCAGATCAGCGACTGCTCCAGGAAGTCCGCGCCCTCGAAGATGGCGTCGGCGATGCCGAGGTCGTAGACCTGCTGGCCCTTGAGCTGCTTGTTCTGGTTGAGGCTGTTCTCGATGATCACCGAGACGGCCTTGTCGGCGCCGATCAGATTCGGCAGCAGGGTGCAGCCGCCCCAGCCGGGGACCAGGCCGAGGAAGACCTCGGGCAGCGAGAACGCCGGGAGGGCCTTGGAGACGGTCCGGTACCGGCAGTGCAGACCGACCTCGACGCCACCGCCCATCGCGGCACCGTTGTAGTACGCGAACGTCGGCACCGCGATGTCCGCGAGGCGCTTGAAGACCTCGTGGCCGCCCTTGCCGATGGCGAGCGCGTCCTTGTGCTCCTTCAGCAGCTCGACGCCCTTGAGGTCGGCGCCGACAGCGAAGATGAACGGCTTGCCGGTGATGCCGACACCGACGATCTCGCCGGCCGCTGCCTCCTTCTCCACCTGGTCGATCGCGGTGTTGAGGTTCGCGAGCGAGGCCGGGCCGAAGGTGGTCGGCTTGGTGTGGTCGAGGCCGTTGTCCAGCGTGATGAGCGCGAAACGCCCGGCGCCGAACGGCAGGTCGAGGTGGCGTACGTGCGCGGACGTCACGACCTCGTCGGGGAACAGCTCGGCCGCACCCTTCAAAAGCTCAGCGGTGGTGCTCACTTGCTGCCTCCGTCGAAGTTCGGGTTCTCCCAGATGACCGTCGCGCCCATGCCGAAGCCGACGCACATGGTGGTCAGGCCGTAGCGGACGTTCGGCTGCTCCTCGAACTGGCGGGCCAGCTGCGTCATCAGACGGACGCCGGAGGAGGCCAGCGGGTGACCGAAGGCGATGGCGCCGCCGTACTGGTTGACGCGCTCGTCGTCGTCCGCGATGCCGTAGTGGTCCAGGAAGGCCAGGACCTGGACGGCGAAGGCCTCGTTGATCTCGAAGAGGTTGATGTCCTCGATCGACAGACCGGCCTTGGCGAGGGCCTTCTCGGTGGCCGGGATCGGGCCGTAACCCATGACCTCCGGCTCGACACCCGCGAAGGCGTAGCTGACCAGGCGCATCTTCACCGGCAGGTTGTTCTCGCGGGCGAAGTCCTCGGACGCGATGATCGAGGCGGTGGCGCCGTCGTTCAGGCCGGCCGCGTTACCGGCGGTGACCCGACCGTGGACGCGGAACGGCGTCTTCAGCCCGCTCAGGTTCTCCAGGGTGGTCCCGGGACGCATCGGCTCATCGGCGGTGACCAGGCCCCAGCCGGTCTCACCGGCCTCAGGGTTGGTCCGGCGCACGGAGATCGGCACCAGGTCCTGCTGGATCTTGCCGTTGGCGTACGCCTTCGCGGCCTTCTCCTGCGAGCGCACGGCGTACTCGTCGGCGCGCTGCTTGGTGATGTGCGGGTAGCGGTCGTGCAGGTTCTCGGCGGTCATGCCCATGAACAGCGCCGACTCGTCGACCAGCTTCTCGCTGACGAAGCGCGGGTTCGGGTCGACGCCCTCGCCCATGGGGTGGCGGCCCATGTGCTCGACACCACCGGCGATGACGGCGTCGTACGCGCCGAAGGCGATCGAACCGGCCGTGGTCGTCACGGCGGTCAGCGCGCCGGCACACATACGGTCGATGGAGTAGCCGGGCACGGACTGCGGCAGCCCGGCGAGGATGCCGGCGGTCCGACCGATGGTCAGACCCTGGTCACCGATCTGCGTGGTCGCGGCGATGGCGACCTCGTCGACCTTCTGCGGGTCGAGACCGGGATTGCGACGCAGCAGCTCCCGGATCGCCTTCACGACGAGGTCGTCGGCACGGGTCTCGTGGTAGATGCCCTTCGGGCCCGCCTTGCCGAACGGGGTACGGACGCCGTCCACGAAGACGACGTCCCTGACGGTACGAGGCACGATGGCTCTCCTCCAAGGGGTACGGGATAGCACTGCTGCGGCGCACGCGGCTGAGCGCACGCTCAGGACCCATGCTACTTACGGGTAACCATGCTGCCCAGTCCCGCGGCCGGGAGCGGCGAAGGTCACATGAGTTTTCGCACTCCGTTCAGGTGACCGTGCCCCTGAAAGGGGCGCGGGGAACTGCGCGACCAGCCACAACGAACCCGCAGTCAGGTACGGCGCTCACCGAGACGGCCGGGCCGTAGACCCCCGAGGTGTCAGCACAGGCGTAGGCACCGGATGCGACTCACCCCCGTCACCCATGATCACCCCGAACAACGTCCGAGCCACCTCCGCCCCGAACCCGTGCACGTCATGACTCATCGCGGACAAGGTCGGATGCGTCAGTCGGCACAGCTGGGAGTCGTCCCAGGCCAGCAGCGAGACGTCACCGGGCACGCTCAACCCCATCTCCGCGGCCACGGACAACCCGGCCACCGCCATGATGTCGTTGTCGTACACGATCGCAGTCGGCCGGTCCCCGCCGGAGGCGCTGAGCAACGACCGAGTGGCCCGCGCCCCCGCCTCCCCCGAGAAGTCGGTAGCCACCTGCCACGTCCCGGCCAGCGCCAGCGCCCCCGCGGCCTCGTCGAACGCGGCCGTACGGATGGACGTGTGCCCGAGCGCCGCCGCGCCCCCCACCCGGGCGATCCGCCGGTGCCCGAGTGCCGCCAGGTACCGTACGGCCTCCGTCACGGCGGTGGCGTCGTCGGTCCACACGGAGGTGAGGCCGCCGGTCAGGGAAGGGTGCCCGACCGCGACCACCGGCATCCCGAGCCGACGCACCGCCGCCACCCGGGGATCATCCGCGCGGAAGTCGACGAGGATCGATCCGCCGACCTGCTTGCCCCGCCACCACGCGTCCTGGAGTCCCACCTCCTCCTCCGGATTCCGCACCAGGCGCAGGAGCAGCGAGCAGGACCGCTCGCTCAGCACGCTCTCCACCCCGGAGACGAACTCCATGTAGAACGGTTCGAGGCCCAGCAGTTTCGCCGGGCGGCAGATCGCCAGCCCCACGACGTCCACCCGCTGACCGGCCAGTGACCGGGCGGTCAGGTTCGGTGCCCAGCCCAGCTCGCGGGCCGCCGCGAAGATACGGTCCCGGGTGGCGTCGGACAGCCCCGGCTTGTGGTTGAAGGCGAGCGAGACCGCTCCCTTGGACACCCCGGCCCGCGCGGCGACGTCCTTGATCGTGACCCGGGGGACCTGCGGTGTCGAAGGCGTCGAGGGTGTTGTCATCGCGTGGGCTCCACGCAGTACAGGGCCGACCGGACGGCGGCCTCCCCCGATCCGTCGTCGGGCGCCTCCCAGCCGCGTACGCCGATGGTGATCCGTTCGCCGGGCAGCAGGGTGACCAGCCCGGTGTCGGCCCGTGCCGCGGGCGTCAGCCGGTCCGCCTGGAGGATCAGATCCCGTACGAGCGTGCGGGCCGTCACGGTCACGGTGCCGGGCGCCACGGCGACGTCGAAATCCGGTTGGGGGTAGGGGATTTCGCGGTCCGGCACCGGGAAGTGCAGGGCCCGCAGGCGGTCCGTGTCGGCGACCAGGAACTCCTTCGGTCCGAGAGGCTCCAGCTCGCGCGGTACACGGAGGTCGGCGACCGTCCGTGCGGTGGCCGCGACAGCCAGGTCCGCCTCGGCGACCACCGCCCCGTCCACCGACATCCGCCGCAGCCGGAGCGAGGTGGACCAGTCCCCGGCCGCCTGGTTCACGGCGGCCAGCACCAGTGCTCCGTCCCGTGACTGGAACGTGAGCAGCCGGTCCGCGTACAGGCGTCGCAGCTCGTGGTACAGCGGCTTGGGCCGTCCGTCGCCGTCGATCGCGGCCCAGGAGGTCACCGGCCAGCAGTCGTTGAGCTGCCACACGATCGTGCCCGCGCACACGGGCCAGTGCGACCGCCAGTGCTCGATCCCGGTGGCGACGGCCCGGGCCTGGTTGACCTGCATGAGGTAGTGCCAGCGGTCGAAGTCGCCCTCGGGAACGGGGAAATGGCGGGCGAGGCCCCGCTCCAGTTTGCCGTTGCCGTCGTCCGCCTTCTGGTGGTGCAGCATGCCGGGGGAGTCCGGGGCGAGCTCCTCGCCGGGCAGGGCGCGGCGCAGCGTCGCGTACGCGGGCGGCGCCTGCCAGCCGAACTCGGCCACGAAGCGCGGCACGTTCGCGCGGTACTCCGCGTAGTCCTCCCGGTTCCACACGTCCCACGAGTGGTGCGTGCCGTGCGCCGGGTCGTTCGGGTGGTGGTCCCAGGTCCCGGACCAGGGGCTGCCCGCCGTGTACGGCCGGCTCGGGTCCAACTCGGCCACGACACGCGGCAGGACGCCCAGGTAGTACCCCTCGCCCCACGACTCCCCGGCGAGCCGCTCCTCCCAGCCCCAGTCGCGGAAGCCCCACAGGTTCTCGTTGTTGCCGTTCCACAGCACGAGTGACGGGTGCGGCATCAGCCGTACGACGTTCTCGCGCGCCTCGGCCTCCACCTCGCCCCGCAGCGGCTGCTCCTCGGGGTAGGCCGCGCACGCGAACGGGAAGTCCTGCCAGACCAGCAGCCCCAGCTCGTCGCACGTGTCGTAGAAGTCCTCGCTCTCGTAGATCCCGCCGCCCCAGATCCGCACGAGGTCGACGCCCGCCTCGGCCGCCTGGGTGAGCCGCTCGCGGTACCGTTCGCGCGTGATCCGGGACGGGAACACGTCGTCCGGGATCCAGTTGACCCCGCGTGCGAACAGTCGCGTGCCGTTGACGACGAGTGTGAAACCGGTGCCGTGCGCGTCCGTGCTCCGGTCCAGCTCCACGCTCCGGAACCCGACGTGGCGCCGCCACACGTCGAGCCGCGTGCCGTCGTGCACGAGCGTCAACTCGACGTCGTACAGCGGCTGTTCCCCGTACCCGCGCGGCCACCACAGCGCGACGTCCGGCACGTCCAGCCGTACGGACCCGCTGGTCCCCTCGACCGCCGCGCTCACCCGTGCTCCACCGATCCGGGCCTCCAGGGTGAGGTCCGCCTCGACCCGGGTGCGCTCGACGTCGACGGCCAGCTCGACGCGCCCCAGGCCGTCCTCGACGGTCACCAGCGGGCGCACCCGGGCGATCCGGGCCGTCGACCAGTGCTCCAGGCGCACCGGCCGCCAGATCCCGGCCGTCACAAGGGTCGGACCCCAGTCCCAGCCGAAGGAGCAGGCCATCTTGCGGAGGAAGGGGAAGGGCTCCGGATAGGCGTTCGGACGGTCGCCGAGCCGGTCCCGCACCGCCTCCGCCTCGGTGTACGCGGAGGCGAAGCGCACGGACAGCCGGCCGCTCATGCCGGTCACGTCGAAGCGGTGGGAGCGGTGCATGTTCCTCACCCGGCCCAGGAGTTGGCCGTCCAGGACGATCTCCGCGGACGTGTCCAGGCCCTCGAAGACGAGATCGGTCTGCTCGTGCCCGGAAGAGCCGGACGCGCCAAATGCCTTGGGCGAGTCGGGAGCGCTTGAAGAGCCGGACGTGGTCGGCAGCTCCGTCTCGTACGTCCACTCCCTCCGCCCGACCCACGCCACCTCGGTCTCGTTCCGCCCGAGGAAGGGGTCCGGGATCACGCCCGCCGCCAGCAGGTCGGTGTGCACACAGCCCGGTACGGCGGCGGGCAGGGCCCGGCCGTCGTACCGCAGGGTCCATCCCTCGGTGAGCGGTGTCGCGTCCAGCATGCGCACTCCCTAAACCGGTCCAATCCAGCAGCCGAAAACACTGCCCGAAACCTTTCGAACTCCTTGGCGAAATAGGGACTTTACCGGTTCAGTACGGGCTGTCAGAGTGCCGAACCAGCCAACCCATTCGTGCTCATCCGTCCCGAACGGAGCTGGTGCACATGAACCACCGCAGGAGCCTCATCGGAACACTGCTGGCCGCCGCGATCGTCACCGCGGGCTGCACAGGCAGCGGGGGCACATCGAAAGGCGCGGACGCCAAAGCACCTGACGATCCGTCAAAAGTGTCCGGAACCATCAAGGTTCTGACCCACCGGACGGACCTCGTGCAGGACGGCACGATGAAGAAGTACGCCGCCGCTTTCAACAAGACCTATCCCAAGGTCGACGTCGAGTTCGAAGCCCTCACGGACTACGAGGGCGAGGTCAAGATCCGTATGAACACGGAGAACTACGGCGACGTCCTGATGATCCCGGCCGTGATCAAGAAGAACGATTACCCCAAGTTCTTCGCCTCGCTGGGAACGGTGGCCGAGCGCGGCAAGAAGTACCACTTCACCGACTTCACCACGGTCGACGGCAAGGTCTACGGGCAGAGCCCGATGGGAGCGGTCCCGGGCTTCCTCTACAACAAGAGGGTCTGGAAGGAGGCGGGGATCAGTGACTGGCCCACCACCCCCGCCGAGTTCATCGCCGGCCTCAAGGCGGTCAAGTCCAGGACCGACGCGGTCCCCTACTACACGAACTTCAAGGACATGTGGCCGCTGACCCAGTGGACGTATGCCGACGGGGCGGTCAGCTGCGACACACAGGCGACGACCAGGCTCGCCGAGGGCGACCCGTGGGCCGCGGGCGAGGACCTGCGCGTGGGAGACACGCTGCTGCACGACATCGTCAAGCAGGGCCTCATCGAGAAGGACCCGACGACCACCAACTGGGAAGCGTCGAAGCCGAAACTGGCGAAGGGCGAGATCGCCACGATGTGGCTCGGGTCCTGGGCGGTCATCCAGTTCCAGGCGGCCGCGAAGGAGGCCGGCGCCGACCCCGACGACATCGGCTTCATGCCCTTCCCGGCCCAGAAGGACGGCACGTTCTGCGCGACCATGTCACCCGACTACAACCAGGCCGTCAACATCAACTCGGACAACAAGGCGGCGGCCCGCGCCTGGATCGACTGGTTCACCGAGAAGTCCGGCTACGCGGAGCAGAACATGGCCCTCTCGCCGGTCAAGGGCGCCCCGCTCCCCGAGGTGCTGAAGCCGTACGAGGACGCCGGCGTGAAGCTCATCGAGCTCGACGACGCCGAGGGCGGCACCGTCAAGGAGATCGACAACGCCTCCGAGGTCGGCATCTACAAGCCCGACTACCGCCAGGACCTGGTCGACCTCGCCCGAGGCGCCAGGAAGGGCAGCCTCGACGACTTCCTCGCCGACCTCGGCAAGCGCTGGACCGAGGCGGCACAGTCCCTGGGATCCTGATGCCGCACACGACGGAGACAGAGACGGAGACGGTGGCGCGGTCGACGGTGACCGCGCCACCGGGCGCCAGGACGCCCCGGCCCGCGGGGAAGGCCCGCGCGGCCCGCGTATGGCAGCGGCTCACCCCGTGGCTCTTCCTGGCCGCCCCGCTCGCCCTGCTGATCACCTTCACGTACGCGCCGGTCGCCAACATGGTCGCGTACAGCTTCACCGACTGGGACGGCGTCAGCCCCGAGCTGCACTACACCGGCGTCGAGAACTACGTCGACATCTTCACCAGGGAGGAGCTCTTCCAGGTCTTCCTGGTCAGCGGCTACTACCTCGCCGCCTCGGCGGTCCAGATCGTCCTCGCGCTCTACTTCGCCACGATCCTCAGCTTCAGCGTCCGCTTCCGGAACTTCTTCAAGGGCGTGCTCTTCTTCCCGTACCTGATGAACGGGGTGGCGATCGGCTTCGTCTTCCTCTACTTCTTCCAGGACGGCGGCACGCTGGACTCGGTGCTGCGTCTCTTCGGCCACGAGACGGACCGCGCCTGGCTGTCCACGTCGACGTCGGCGAACGTCTCGCTGGCCGGTGTCTCCGTCTGGCGCTACCTGGGCCTGAACTTCGTCCTGTTCCTGGGCGCGATCCAGTCGATCCCGGGGGAGCTGTACGAGGCCGCCGAGCTGGACGGCGCCAACCGCTGGCACCAGTTCCGGTACATCATCGCCCCCGGTATCCGCCCGGTGCTGAGCCTGAGCGTGATCCTGTCGATCTCCGGCTCGCTGGCGGTCTTCGAGATCCCGTACATCATGACCGGCGGCGCCACCGGCACCGAGACCTTCGTGATCCAGACGGTGAAGCTCGCCTTCCAGTTCAACAAGACGGGCCTCGCGTCGGCCGCCGCGGTCGTCCTGCTGCTGATCATCCTGGCCGTGACCTGGGTGCAACGCCGGCTGGTCCCCGACGACAAGGTGGATCTCGTATGACGCCCACGGCCCCCGCGCCCACTGTCCGCAGGGCAGTCGCCCGCACGCTCACATACGTCTCCCTGGTCGTCGCCGTCGTGGTCGTCCTGCTGCCGCTCACCGTCGTCTTCCTGACATCGCTCAAGACCTCGAAGGAGATGGCGGACGACAGCGGAGCGCTCACGCTCCCCGACGACGTGCTGAACCTAGGCAACTACGCGACGGCGTTCCAGGACGGCCGCATGCTGACGGCCTTCGGCAACACGGCCTTCATCCTGCTCTTCGCCATCACGGGCACCGTCGTCATCGGCTCGATGGCGGCCTACGCGATCGACCGCTTCACGTTCCGCTTCCGGAAACTGGTGGTCGCTCTCTTCCTCGTGGCGACCCTCGTCCCCGGGGTGACCACCCAGGTGGCGACCTTCCAGATCGTCAACAGCTTCGGCATGTTCGACAGCCGCTGGGCACCGATCGCGCTCTACACGGGCACCGACATCGTGTCCATCTACATCTTCCTGCAGTTCGTACGGTCGATTCCGGTCTCACTCGACGAGTCGGCCCGCCTGGACGGCGCCAACGCCTTCACCATCTACCGGAAGATCATCTTTCCGCTGCTCAAGCCCGCGATCGCCACGGTCGTGATCGTGAAGGGCATCGCCGTCTACAACGACTTCTACATCCCCTTCCTCTACATGCCGTCCGAGGATCTTGGCGTGATTTCGACGTCCCTTTTCCGCTTCAAGGGCCCGTTCGGCGCCCACTGGGAGGTCATCTCGGCGGGAGCGGTCCTCGTCATCCTGCCGACGCTGATCGTGTTCCTGTTCCTGCAGCGGTACATCTACAACGGCTTCATGAGGGGAGCGACGAAGTGAGGGGCTCGCGCCCCAAAGGGGCCGAAGGCCCAAAAGGGGCGCGGGGAACTGCGCGAGCAACCACGACAAACCCGCAGCCGCCGTACCTCAGAGCGACCCTCGGCGGCTAGGCACCCTTCACGGACAACGCGGCCACGAGCACAGGCGTAACCTGCTCGATCTGCCACGGCCGGGCCCCGTACCCGGCCAACGCCGCACTCACGGACTCGGCATCCACAGAACCCGGCGGCTCCCAGCAAACCCTCCGCACCGTGTCCGGAGTGATCAGGTTTTCCTGCGGCATGTTCAACTCCTCGGCCAGCGCCGAGACCGCCGTCCTCGCGGCGGAGAGCCGGGCCGCGGCCACAGGATCCTTGTCCGCCCAGGCCCGCGGCGGCGGAGGCCCCGCCACCGGCTGCCCCGGCTGCGGGAGCTGGGCGTCCGGGAGAGCCTTCGCGCGATCGACCGCGCCCTGCCACTGCTCCAGCTGGCGCCGGCCCATGCGGTGCCCGAACCCGTTCAGGGCGGCCAGCGCGTGCACGTTGGCCGGCAGGCCGAGCGCGGCCTCGACGATGGCGGCGTCACTGAGGACCTTGCCGGGGGAGACGTCCCGCCGCTGCGCGAGGCGGTCGCGGGCCTCCCACAGCTCCCGTACGACGGCCATCTGGCGCCGCCGCCGCACCTTGTGCATCCCCGACGTACGGCGCCAGGGGTCCTTGCGGGGCTCCGGCGGCGGGGCGGAGGCGATCGCGTCGAACTCCTGCCGGGCCCACTCCAGCTTCCCCTGCCGGTCGAGCTCCTTCTCCAGCGCGTCCCGCAGGTCGACCAGGAGCTCGACATCGAGCGCGGCGTAGCGCAGCCACGGCTCGGGGAGCGGGCGGGTGGACCAGTCGACGGCGGAGTGCCCCTTCTCGAGGACGTAGCCGAGGACGCCCTCGACCATGGCGCCGAGGCCGACCCGGGGGAAGCCGGCTAGGCGTCCGGCGAGCTCGGTGTCGAAGATCCGCGTGGGCACCATGCCTATTTCACGGAGACAGGGCAGGTCCTGGGTGGCCGCGTGCAGCACCCACTCCACGCCGGAGATCGCCTCGCCGAGGCCCGACAGATCGGGGCAGGCGACGGGGTCGACGAGCGCGGTGCCCGCGCCCTCGCGGCGCAGCTGCACGAGATAGGCGCGCTGGCCGTATCGGTACCCGGACGCGCGTTCGGCGTCCACGGCGACAGGACCGGAGCCGGCGGCGAACGCGGCGATCGTCTCGGCGAGCGAGGCGTCGTCGGCGATCACGGGTGGAATGCCGTCCTGAGGCTCCAGCAAAGGGATCGGCGCCTCCGTCGCAGAAGATCCGCCGTCGTCCGGAGGGGCGCCTCCGGTGGTTCGCAGTGAGCTGTCTGCTGCGGTCTCTTGGGCGTCGGTCACCTGTCAAGGGTATCCGTGTGGGGACGACGCACGTCGACGGAACGTTCCGTCGGCAGGCCTCCGAGGGGCGTAATCCAGTCACATCTCACACGTGTCAGTGAATTCGCCCGGTGCGGGGTGCGCCGCACGCGATACACGGGAAGGGGCGGCTCGCGTACCCCGTGTCCGGGACCGGCGCGGGGCCGTCGGTCCCGGGGCACCGGGCGTCGGTCACCGTCCCGCGCTCAGTGGATGATCCCTGTGCGCAGGGCCACCGCCACCATGCCGGCACGGTCGCCCGTGCCGAGCTTGCGGGCGATACGGGCGAGGTGGCTCTTGACGGTGAGTGCGGACAGGCCCATCGAGACGCCGATGGCCTTGTTGGACTGGCCCTCGGCGACCAGGCGCAGCACCTCGACCTCACGGCCCGACAGCTCGCGGTAGCCACCCGGGTGACTCGGGGCACCCGGGGGGCGGCGGTGCATACGGGCCGCCGCGGAGCCGATGGGGGTGGCG
>NZ_VJZC01000270.1 GCF_009377185.1 Streptomyces spongiae | reverse complement strand
GTTCCCCGCGCCCCCGAAAAGACCACCGGGCGAGCCCCAGGCTTTTCAGGGGCGCGGGGAACTGCGCGACCAGCCACAACGAACCCGCGGCCGCCAACAAACAGAACCCGGCAGACGAGACGCACACAGCAACGCAAGGTCACCCACAGGCTTCTCATCCAGCTCTTATAGGAGCCTTATCCGTTCATCACGGGACGTGCCTAGCTTGCCGCCATGTTCTTCACCTACCTGAGGCGCGAACTGCGCCGCCGCAGAAAGGCGGCCCTCGTCGTCGCCTCCGGGCTCGCGTTGGGTATCGCCCTCGTCATCGTGGTCAGCTCCGTGTCCTCCGGGATGGAGAAGGCGCAGGGCAAGGTCCTCCAGTCGCTGTACGGGCTGGGCACGGACATGACCGTCACCAAGGCCGCGGAGGCCCAGTCCGGCCAGGACCAGGGCCCCAGGTTCGAGTTCGACGCGCGGAACAACGACTCCGACGAGGAGCAGAGCAGCGACCGCGTGATGGTCCAGGGGTTCCAGACCCTGGCCGCGTCCACCGTGAGCAAGGTCGGTACGCAGAAGGGGGTTTCCGACGCCGTCGGCGGGCTCAGCCTGCGGGTCCTCAAGGTGAGCGGACAGTTCCGTCAGGGCGAGTTCCAGCAGGAGCAGGGCCAGGGACAGAACGGCGGTGGGCAGCCCGGAGGCGGACAGGGCGGTGGCGGTCAGGGCGGACAGCCCGAGGGCCGCGTCCAGGGCGGTGGCGCCGACTTCCAGGTCAACAACTACTCCGTGTACGGCACGGATGTGACCCAGTCGGCTCTCGGCCCGCTGACCTCCTCGAAGATCACCAGTGGCCGTACGTTCAAGACCTCCGAGACCAACGCCAAGGTGGTGGTCGCCGACAAGTCGTACGCCAAGGAGAAGAAGCTCGCCGTCGGCGACACCGTCACCGTCAAGGGCACCAAGTTCAAGGTCATCGGCATCGCGACCCCGGACAGCGGAGACGCCGCCGCCAACCTCTACATCCCGCTGAAGCAGGCCCAGACCCTGAGCGACTCCAAGGACAAGGTCACCACGATCTACGTCAAGGCGTCGGACTCGCAGCAGATCGACTCCGTGAAGTCGACCATCCAGAAGAACATCCCGGGCACGACGGTGACCACCTCCGCCGATCTCGCCAAGACCGTCTCCGGGTCCCTGTCCACGGCCTCCGACCTGGCCTCCAACGTGGGCAAGTGGCTGTCCCTCGCGGTACTGGTGGCCGCGTTCCTCGTGGCCGGACTGCTCACCTCCTCGGCCGTCTCCCGTCGCGTACGGGAGTTCGGCACCCTCAAGGCGCTGGGCTGGAAGTCCGGGCGGGTGACCCGGCAGGTCGTCGGTGAGGCCGTCGTCAACGGACTCGTCGGCGGAGCGCTGGGCATCGCGCTCGGCCTGGCGGGCGCGTACGTCGTGACCGCGATCAGCCCCACCCTGGAGGCGCAGGTGGGTGCCTCCGGCAGCGGAGCGGGCGGTCCGGGCGGCGGCGGCCCCGGTGGCATGGGCGGCGGCTTCCGGCGGCAGGCGGCCACCGACGCCCTCAAGGTCGCGCTCACCGCACCCGTCAGCACCTCCACCATCGCCCTCGCGGTCGGCCTCGCCGTCACGGGCGGTCTCGTCGCGGGCGCCTTCGGCGGCTGGCGCGCCTCCCGGCTGCGTCCCGCCGACGCCCTGCGCCGCGTCGAGTAGCCGAGCCCCTTACGTATTCGAGCCCCCTTACGTATCCGAGCCCCTTAAGTATCCGAGGAGTTGCACCATGTACGAACTCAGAGGCGTCACCAAGCGCTACACGCGGGGCAAGGACACCGTCGACGCGCTGAACGGCGTCGACCTCACCATCGCGGACGGGGACCGCCTCGTCATCCAGGGACCCACGGGCGGCGGCAAGTCCACGCTGCTCCAGATGCTCGGCGGGCTCGACAAGCCCAGCGAGGGCAGTGTCGAACTCGACGGCACGGACCTGGCGAAACTGTCCGAGGCGAAGCTCACCAAGGTGCGCAGCGAGAACATCGGATTCGTCTTCCAGAGCTTCAACCTGATTCCCACGCTCACGGCCCAGGAGAACGTGGAGACCGCGCTCGTACCGCTCGGTGTGAAGACGAGGGAACGGCGCGAACGGGCCGCCGAGGCGCTGGAGTCGGTCGGGCTCGGCGAGCGGCTTCGGCACCTGCCCTCGGAGTTGTCCGGCGGCCAGCAGCAGCGCGTGGCCATCGCCCGTGCGCTGGTGAAGCGGCCGAAGGTGCTGCTCGCGGACGAACCCACCGGCAACCTCGACGAGTCCATGCGCGACGAGATCATGGACGTCCTGGAGCGCCTGTGGAAGGAGCACGGGCTCACCTTCATCATGGTCACCCATGACTCGTCGATCGCGAAGAAGGCCCCCCGCGTCGTGACGATCCGCAAGGGAAAGGTCACGGTGAAGGAGAAGACGACGGCGAAGGTGAAGGAGGAGGCGACGGAGGGCGCCTGAGTGTTTCGGTCCCCTGTCAAGGGTCCGGCCAACTTGGATCACAGGTGTAACGAAACCGACAACTCTTAACACTCGTCCCACTATTGAGCAAGCGTCAGCCCCCCGGCATACTTCCTGTTACGGGGGGTGTACGCGCATGTGTGTGCGGAAATTCCCCCGGCCGGGTGAACATCTGATTCGCCCGGACTTCAGCTCCAGGGGGAGATTTGCGCAGACAAGTGAAGAGGGCGAGTACGGCTTCGATCGCCATGGCTGCAGCCGTGGCTCTCGCGGCGGGCATGACCAGCCCGGCGTCCGCGGCGCCCGAACTCGCGAGCAGCTCGAAGGCGGCCGACTTCTCGGCCAAGCACCGCATCACGCTGATCACCGGTGACCGTGTCGTGGTCGACGCGAAGGGCAACCCCGTCGGCTTCGAGCACGCGAAGGGCCGGGACGGGATCCCCGCCCAGGTGCGCAAGGCCGACGGTCACACCCTCGTGATACCCGCCGACGCCGCCCGCCTGATAGCCGGCGGCAAGCTGGACGAGCGGCTGTTCGACATCACGGAGTTGAGCAAGTCCGCGAGTCGTAAGGCCCAGAAGAAGGGCCTCAAGCTCATCGTCGGCTACAAGGGAGCCGCGACGGGGGCCCGCGCCGACGTCCGCGACGCCGGTGACACCACCGTTCGCCGCACCCTCAAGACGCTGAACGCGGACGCGGTCCTCACGCCGAAGGACGACGCCACCGAGCTGTGGAACGCGGTGACCGACACCGACGGCACCACCGCCTCCGGCATCGCCAACGTCTGGCTCGACGGCGTCCGCAAGGCCAGCCTCGACAAGTCCGTACCGCAGATCGGCGCCCCCAAGGCGTGGGCCGCCGGCTACGACGGCAAGGGCACCAAGATCGCTGTCCTGGACACCGGTGTGGACACCACCCACCCGGACCTCAAGGACCAGGTGATCGAGTCCAAGAACTTCACCCCGGCCGCGGACGCGAGCGACAAGTTCGGCCACGGCACGCACGTCGCCTCGATCGCAGCGGGCACCGGTGCCAAGTCGAACGGCAAGTACAAGGGCGTGGCTCCGGGCGCGAAGATCCTCAACGGCAAGGTCCTCGACGACACCGGCTCCGGTGACGACTCCGGCATCATCGCCGGTATCGAGTGGGCCGCCGCGCAGGGTGCCGACGTCGTGAACCTCAGCCTCGGCGGCGGCGACACCCCCGAGGTGGACCCGCTGGAGGCCGAGGTCGACAAGGTCTCCAAGGAGAAGGGCATCCTGTTCGCGATCGCCGCCGGCAACGACGGCGAGTTCGGCGAGCAGACCATCGGCTCCCCGGGCACCGCGGCCTCCGCGCTCACCGTCGGCGCTGTCGACGACAACGACAAGCTGGCGTCCTTCTCCAGCACCGGTCCCGGCCTCGACGGCCAGATCAAGCCGGACGTGACGGCGCCGGGCGTGGACATCACGGCCGCCTCGGCCAAGGGCAGCGTCATCGAGCAGGAGGTCGGCGAGAACCCGGCCGGCTACCTGACGATCTCGGGCACGTCGATGGCGACCCCGCACGTGGCGGGCGCGGCGGCGATCCTGAAGCAGCAGCACCCCGACTGGAAG
This sequence comes from Streptomyces spongiae, assembly GCF_009377185.1. Taxonomy (GTDB): domain Bacteria; phylum Actinomycetota; class Actinomycetes; order Streptomycetales; family Streptomycetaceae; genus Streptomyces; species Streptomyces spongiae. The sequence goes on along the minus strand of NZ_VJZC01000270.1, from coordinate 9,023 downwards.
TACTCCGAGCTCAAGGGCGCCCTCACCGGCTCCACCAAGGGCGGCAAGTACACGGCGTTCCAGCAGGGTTCGGGCCGTATCCAGGTGGACAAGGCCATCAAGCAGACCGTGTTCGCCGAGCCCGTGTCGGTGACGTTCGGTACGCAGTCGTGGCCGCACACCGACGACACCCCGGTCACCAAGCCGGTGACGTACAAGAACACCGGCAAGGACGACGTCACCCTCAACCTGGCCGTCGCGGGCACCAACCCCAAGGGCGAGGCGGCTCCCGCCGGCTTCTTCAAGCTCGGTGCGACGACCGTGAAGGTCCCCGCGGGCGGCACGGCCTCCGTCGACCTGACGGTCAACACCAAGCTGGGCGGCACCGTCGACGGCGCGTACTCCGCGTACGTGACGGCCACGGGCGGCAACCAGAGCGTGCGCACCGCCGCCGCCGTGCAGCGCGAGGTCGAGTCGTACACCCTCACGTTCAAGGCGATCGACCGCGCCGGCAACCCGGCCGTGAACTACGGCATCGACCTGGCGGGCATCTCCGGACTCGGCCAGGAGAAGTGGTACAGCCCGTACGACGCCTCCGGCACCGTCAAGGTCCGGGTGCCCAAGGGCGGTTACATCCTCAACTCCGCGTTCTTCGTGGACCCGGAGGACTTCAGCAAGGGCGCCGACTGGCTGGCCCAGCCGAAGCTGAACGTCACCAAGAACACCACGATCACGCTGGACGCCCGCAAGGCCAAGCCGGTCGACATCACGGTGCCCGAGTCCGGCGCCAAGTCCGAGTTCGCGTCGCCCGACTACACGGTGGACGTGGCCAACGGCAGCTACAGCTTCGGCTGGTGGCTGGACTCGTACAAGGGCTTCCGCACCGCCCACCTCGGTCCGCAGATCACCGACGGTTCGCTGTACCAGCAGTGGGACGGCCACTGGACCAAGGGTGACAAGACCGAGTACGACGCGGTCACCGGCGCCAAGGTCAAGCAGCTCGCCACCGGCTACACCAAGCACTGGAAGAAGAGCGAGCTGGCCACGGTCAAGGTCAACCTCGGTGCTTCCAGCAGCGACAAGAAGGGCTCCATCACGGCCTGGGGCTACCTGCCCGACAGCTCCGGTGCCTCCGCCATCGGCATCCAGCAGAAGCTGCCCGGCACCCGGACACTCCACCTGTCCACCACGGGCGGTGTGAAGTGGGGCCTCGACTTCGAGCAGATCGGCGGAGTGGACGCGGACGGCTGGCCGATCGTCGACGCCAGCTACACGCTCGGTGCCGAGCAGACGTTCAAGGGCGGCCAGAGCTACGAGAAGACGTTCAACACGGCCGTCTTCGGTCCCCGGATCGGCGGCGGCTACGGCGTCACCCGTGACGGCAACACCATCGTCGGCTTCCTGCCGATGTTCGCCGACGGCAAGACCCACGCCGGCGGCTCGCTCTACACCTCGGTGAAGTCGACGCTGTACCGCAATGGCACGAAGATCGTCGAGAACGACGACGCCCTTGAGGGTGGCGGCGAGTTCAAGGTCCCGTCCGCCGAGGCCACGTACAAGCTGACCACGTCCATCAAGCGGTCGGTGAAGGTGGCCGCGGCCTCCACGCGGGTCGACACGAGCTGGGAGTTCAAGTCCAAGAAGACCAGCTCCGAGGCGAAGCTCCCGGTCTCGACCGCCCGCTTCAACGCGCCGGTCGACCTCTACAGCCGGGCGCCGGCGGACAAGAAGGTCAGCATCCCGGTCACCGTCCTGGGCGCGGCCGCGGGCAGCAACCTCAAGTCGCTGACCACGTACGTGTCGTACGACTACGGCCAGAGCTGGACCAAGGTCAAGGTCGTGAACGGCAAGATCACCGTCAAGAACCCGGCGAAGGGCAAGGGCATCTCGTTCCACGCCAAGATCGCCGACAAGAAGGGCAACAAGTCGACGGTGTCGATCTACAACGCGTACTACGGCAGGTGAGCCGTACGACCGCGGTGAGCGAGCGGTGAAGTTCGCCGACCGCTGATTCGCGGGGCGGCCCGCCGGAGGATGTCCCTCCGGCGGGCCGTTCGTGTTTGTGTGGACCTATGACCGTATCGACCGTCGAGTACATCCGTTACCGGATTCCCGAGGACCAGTCGGCGGAGTTCCTGGCCGCCTACACCAAGGCCGCAACTCAGCTGGCGGCGGCACCGCAGTGCGTCGACTACGAGCTGTCCCGTTGTGAGGAGGACTTCGAGCACTACGTCCTCCGGATCACGTGGACCTCGACCGAGGACCACCTGGAAGGGTTCCGGAAGTCGGAGCTGTTCGAGGACTTCCTCGCCGAGATCCGGCCGTACGTCGGCAACATCGAGGAGATGCGCCACTACAAGCCCACCGTCGTACGCGGCGCGGGCGCGTCCGTGCCGACGCTGTACGCCTGGGCGGGCGGCGCCGAGGCATTCACCCGGCTCACCGAGGTCTTCTACGACAAGGTGCTGAGGGACGACCTCCTGGCGCCGGTGTTCAAGGGGCTGCCGCCAGAGCACGCCGAGCACGTCGCGCTCTGGCTCGGTGAGGTCTTCGGTGGGCCGTCCACCTACTCGGACACCCAGGGCGGCCACGGTCACATGGTCGCCAAACACATGGGCCGGGGCATCACCGAGCCGCAGCGCCGCCGCTGGGTCAACCTGCTCCAGGACGCGGCGGACGAGGCCGGCCTCCCGACCGACGCCGAGTTCCGCTCCGCCTTCGTCGCCTACGCGGAGTGGGGCACACGACTCGCCGTCTACTTCTCAAGCCCGAACGCGGTGCCGCCGGCGGACCAGCCGGTACCGAGATGGGGATGGGGGTCAGCACCGCCGTACCGCGCGTGACGGGGGTGCGCTCCAGCGTTAGCGGGCGCGGGACAGGGGGCGCGCCCCTGACTTTTTCAGGGGCGCGGGAGCTCTGGGACGCCGTGCAGGGCTGGGGCGCGGGCCCGGCTTTTAAGGGGCGCGAGGAACTGCGCGTTTCTTTAGGGGCGCGGGGAACTGCGCGTTCTTTCAGGGGCGCGGGGAACTGCGCGTTCTTTCAGGGGCGCGGGGAACTGCGCGATCTTTCAGGGGCGCGGGGAACTGCGCGACAAGCCACGACGAACCCGCAGCAGACCACCGGCGGTACTCGGCAGACGAGACTCACTCGGCACCAGGACGGCGCCCAAGGGCAGACGCGCTCCGGCCGGAGGCCTGCGCATCCGTACCCCAGCTCGCCAACAACCGCAGAGCATCCGCCGAAGGCGACCCCGGCTCAGCGTGGTACGTGATCAGCGACTGCTCCCCGTCGTCCGGCAGCCGAAACGTCTCGAAGGAGAGCGTGAGCTCACCGACCAGGGGATGCCGCAGCCGCTTCACCCCATGGCCCTTCTCCTTGACGTCGTGCGTGGCCCACAGCCGCCGGAACTCCTCGCTCTTCACCGAGAGCTCCCCGACCAGCGACGACAGCCGCGGGTCGTCCGGGTGGCAGCCGGCGTCCATCCGCAGGTAGCTCACGATGTCGGCGGCCTTGTCGTCCCACTCCACGAACAGCTCGCGGTACTCGGGCCGCAGGAACACCATCCGCGCCCAGTTGCGCTCATGGGCGGGCAGCTCGGACCAGTCCCCGAAGACGGCCGCCGCCATCCGGTTCCAGATCAGGACGTCCGAGCGCCGGCCCACGATGTACGCGGGGATGCCGTCCAGCGTGTCCAGCAGCTGCCGCAGAGCGCCCCGAACCTGCTGCGACCGCGCCGACGGCTTCTTCTTGTGCGCCTTCGGCTTCGCGAGATGCGTGAGGTGGGCGTGCTCGGCGTCACTCAGCCGCAGGGCGCGCGCGATCGCGTCGAGCACCTCCGCCGATACGTTGCGCCCGTTGCCCTGCTCCAGCCGCGTGTAGTACGCCACGGAGACGCCCGCCAGCTGCGCGAGCTCCTCGCGGCGCAGCCCGGGCACCCGGCGGTGCCGGCCGAAGTCGGGCAGCCCCACGTCCTCCGGCTTCAGCCGGGCACGCCGGGTGCGCAGGAACTCGCTGAGCTCGGCCCGCCGGTCCAGGGTCCTCCCGGCGTCACCACCGGGTTCCTGAGCGGCCGGTACGGTCTCGGGCTTTTCGTCCATACGTCAAGTATTCACGGTCGTACGACTGCCAGCCTGACCCCGCCAGTGGTAGGACCAGCGAACGTACGCAGAACCGTGACCTGGGTGAACCCCGCGCGCTCAGACAGGCTGGAGCCCGCACCCGGCCGGAAGGCAGGCCGGGCGCAGGACGACTCCCTAGGAGAACCCCCGACCATGACCACCACTGTCGCCGCATACGCCGCCCCCGCGGCCAAGGCTCCACTGGAGCGCACCACGATCGAGCGCCGCGAGGTCGGTGAGTTCGACGTACTGATCGACATCAAGTTCGCCGGTATCTGCCACTCGGACATCCACCAGGCTCGCGAGGGCTGGGGCGAGGCGATCTTCCCGATGGTGCCCGGGCACGAGATAGCCGGCGTCGTCTCCGAGGTCGGCTCCGGCGTGACCAAGTACCGGGCCGGCGACCGCGTCGGCGTCGGCTGCATGGTCGACTCCTGCCGCGAGTGCGAGAACTGCGAGGCCGGCCTGGAGCAGTACTGCCTCAAGGGCAACGTCGGCACGTACAACGCCCTCGACAAGAGCGGGGAGCCCACCTACGGCGGCTACTCCGAGAAGATCGTCGTCGACGAGGCCTTCGTCGTGCGCATCCCCGACGGGCTCGCGCTGGACGTGGCCGCGCCCCTTCTGTGCGCCGGCATCACCACGTACTCCCCGCTGAAGCACTGGAACGCCGGGCCCGGCAAGAAGGTCGCCGTCCTCGGCTTCGGCGGCCTCGGCCACATGGGCGTCAAGATCGCGCACGCCCTCGGCGCCGAGGTGACGGTCCTCTCCCAGTCCCTGCGCAAGAAGGACGACGGGCTGCGGCTCGGCGCCGACCACTACTACGCGACCAGCGACCCGAAGACCTTCGACGAGCTGCGGGGTTCGTTCGACCTGATCCTGTCCACCGTGTCCGCCCCGCTGGACCTGGACGCCTTCCTGTCCCTGCTCAGGACGGACGGCGCCTTCGTGAACGTGGGCGCGCCCGAGGAGCCCGTCGCGCTCAACCTGTTCTCCGTGATCGGCGGCCGCAAGACCCTCGCGGGCTCCGGCATCGGCGGTATCCGCGAGACCCAGGAGATGCTGGACTTCTGCGCCGAGCACGGCCTGGGCTCCGAGATCGAGCTGATCGACGCCGCCGAGATCAACGTCGCGTACGAGCGGGTCCTGTCGAGCGACGTCCGGTACCGCTTCGTGATCGACACGGCGACGATCTGACCGCCTTCCTGGACGGGTGGGCGACACGGTGGTGATGCCGCGTCGCCCACCCGGGTCGCCCACCCGCGACGGTTCCGGTCCCGTCCTCCTCAGTTACTGAGGAGGAAATCGATGAACCTGTCGAACTCCACTCTGTTCGTGCTGGTGACCCGCCGCTTGTCCCGGAACAGCAGCGGGATGTCGTCCGGTTCCGCGGCGGCCAGCATCAGGGGGACGACGATGCGCGTCGAGTCGCCGCTCAGCTCGGCGTTGAGGATGCCTCCGTACTCGGCCCGGCACCAGCTCCTCTCCATGAGGCCCTTGCTGATGCACGGAAGCACGTAGTGGCTGTTGCGCAGCCCCTCCTCGATCTTCTCCGTCACACGGTCGCCGTAGGTGATCTGTTCCGTGTCCAGCCAGTAACTGATGCCCCGCGCCTTCAGCGCCTGGGCGATGTCGTGCACTTCCTGCGCGGTCTCCCTCGCATGGCAGAGGAAGACGTCGTACTGGAACACCTGTCCTTCTTTCCGTCTGGAGGCTGCGGGGACGAACGGGATTCTCGTCCGCTCCACGGACCACGACGTGGCCAGGACTCCCGCGCCGTAGAACTTGACCAGGCCGGCGTGCCCGGCGAAAGGGACGTGCGGGCAGGCGGCCGTCAGCTCGTACGTCCGGTCTCCGGCGCGTATCTCGCCGCGCATCTGTCCGGAGAAGAACTCCAACGAGAAGTGGTTGTAGCCACGCTCCAGCTCGACCGGTTCCGCGAGCTGGGCGACCGGGGTGAGTACGCCCTCCTGGAACACACCCAGCCGGGCGACGGTGGTGCCTTCGGACACGTCCTGCGGTGCCGTGTAGAAGGCCACGAACGTCCAGTCCCGGTCGGCCCGGCAGACCAGACCGGCGCCCGTCACCCCGGTGCCCGTCAGCAGGATGTCGGCGGACACCGAGCCGTTGAGCACCGGACCGGAGGTGAGGTCGATCGCGTACGAGGCCGCGTACGGGCCGATCCCGCCGCCGTGACCGGTGAGCATCCGGTCCCCGACCGGGGTCCACTCGGCGCTATTGGATGCGTGCCAGCTGCTCACGGAGGCTCTCGCGTTTCTGTTCCAGGTCGGCACGGCTGTCGGGGAGGCGCTGGATGAGGGTGTCGGTGACGCCGATCGCCTCCACGAGAAGGAGGACCTCGACCTCGTCATCCCGTTTGCTCAGTCGCCAGAAGCCCCGTTTCCGCTGTTTCTCGTGCATGAAGCTCTTGCGCCAGACGTTGAACAGGTCCTGAATCTCTGGTTCGTCGAAGTACTCCCTCATCAGCTCGTTCACGAGCATCGCGGTCTCGCTCATGCTGAGGTGGTGATCCAGATGGTCCCACTCCGCCTGCCAGCGCGTGGGGTCCAGCATGCTCCGCTGGGCCAGCAGACCGGCCTCGGCCCGCTTCATGCGAGCCACCTCGGCCTCCAGCATCTCCTTCATGCCACCGAGCTCCCGGGAGTCCATGTCCTCGAGCATCTTCTCCTCGGTCTGTGAGGAGCGGTACTGCTCCACCACGCTGTTGACCAGCGGGTGGACGGGGCTGGTGACCACCTCCGACTGGGGGGCCAGGGTGATGGTCTGCTCGGTGGAGGTCACCTCGCGGGTGCTGTCGTACAGCCGCGCCCGAAGGGTGAAGTCCGGGGTGCCCACGTGTGCGGGGTCGATCTGCAGACGGACCGCGAAGTTGTAGGTGTCCTGCCCCTTGAGCGGGCGCAGCGCGTAGCCGCGGGAGGTCTTTCGCAGGGAGTTGAGCTCCTCGCTGACACTGACACCGTCGGGAAGGATCAACTCGACCTTGGGACGGTCGAGTACGACGGTGAGGGCGCTGCGGAACTCCTCCTCCAGGATGGTGTCGATGCCGGACTCGGAGATGTACCAGAACCGGCCTCCGGAGGCGGTGGCGATAGCGTCCAGGATTTCCTCCTGGAAGTCACCGCCGATACCGATCGTCGAGGTGGTGATGCCCTCGTCCCGGGCGCGCGAGGCCACCGAGGCGAGGGCCGCCTTCTTGGTCTCCCCCTCGTTGGCCAGGCCGTCGGAGAGCAGGATCAGCCGGCCGTAGTGCTCGTCCGTCATGTGGCTCTGCAGTTCCAGCAGCCCCTGGTACCAGCCCAGGGAGAGGTTGGTCGCGCCGCCCGGCCGGATCGCCTTGAGCTTCTCCTCCACCTGAGCGCCGGGGGTCTGCGGATTGACCACGACCTGGACGGCGCTGTCGAACACGACGACCGTGAAGAGGTCGTCGCCGGTGATCCGCCGGAAGATGTCCACGCAGCTGCGCTTGGCCACCTCGAGCTTGTCCTGGCCCGCCATACTGCCGCTGCGGTCGATGACCAGGCAGAGGTTCATGGCCCCGCCCCGCCGGTCGGTGGCCTCGGCGGTGCGGCACCTGACCTCGACGGCCACGTCGAACTCGGTCACCTCGTCCTCGCGGGCCGCCGGCCGTTCGGGCAGGACAAGGATCTCGATCGGAAGATCGTCCATGGTGTTCCCCCTCGTGAGTGCTTCAGAGAACCACAGCCGGGGGCCCCGGGGGGAGGCAGTACGCCGAGATCGGGAGACGTACAGGCGTGCAACGCCGCACTGTGCGCCTTGGGCGGCTCTGGGGCGCACTTTCAGGGAAAGCGTGCGCCGCATTTCAGGGAAGGAGTGCGCCGCTTTTCAGGGAAAGCGTGCGCCGTTCCCTCGTGCCGACCGCCCCAGCAACCACAGCAGGTAGGGTCCGCCGACCAGCGAGGTCAGCGCGCCCACCGGGATCTCCAGGGGCGGGACCAGCGTGCGGGCCACCAGGTCCGCGGTGACGATGACGATCGCGCCCGTCAGCGCCGAGCTCATGAGGGGGAGCTGGGGGGTGCGCGTGAGACGCCGGGCCAGTTGTGGGCTGGTCAGCGCGACGAAGCCGATCGGGCCGGCCGCACCCGTCGCGGTGGCGGCGAGCACCACGCCGAGCGCGGTGAGGCCGAGCTGGGCCCGGTGCACGCGGACGCCGAGCGCGGCGGCCGTGTCGGGGTCGAGACCGAGCGGTTTCTGCGCCCGGCTCGCCCGGACCAGGGCAGGCAGGGACAGCAGGAGCACGACGCCGAGGGGGCCCGCCTGTTCCCAGCCACGACCGTTGAGGCTGCCGGTCAGCCACAGCTTGACCTGCTCGGCGGCGGCCAGTTCGCTCTCGGTCAGATAGAGCTGGACGACGGCGGAGAGCGCGACCCCGATACCGACGCCGGTGAGCACGAACCGGCTGGGCCGCATGCCGTGCCGCCAGGCCAGCACGTACACGATCGCCGCGGCCACGAGACCGCCCGTGACGGACACGGCGGGGAGCGCGGCGGGCGAGGCCACCAGGCCGGTGGTCAGGGCCAGCACGGTCGCGGCGGCCGCCCCGTGCCCGACGCCTATGACATCCGGGCCGGCCAGCGGGTTCCGCGTCACGGTCTGCACCAGTGCCCCGGCGATCCCGAGCGCGGCACCGACCATCGCCCCGAGCACGATGCGCGGGACACGGAGTTCGTTGACGACGAGGTCGTACGGCCCCGAGTGCCCCTGGACGGCTCGCCAGACCTCACCGGGCCCGACGAAGGTCTGCCCGGCGCAGGCCGAGAGCAGCATCACCCCGGCGAGCACGGGGAGCAGCGCGGCGGCGACGGCGGCCGAACGGCGGTGGAGGAGGAGGGAGAAGCGGCGCAGGCGTAGGACGGAGAGGCCGGCGGAGTGGGGGTAGGTGGGTCG
>NZ_VJZC01000269.1 GCF_009377185.1 Streptomyces spongiae | reverse complement strand
CGCCCGACCCGTCTGACCCGCTTCCTCCGACACCCCGTCACCCTCGTCACGGCTCTCTCCGGCCTCCTCCACCTCGTCTGGTTCTTCACCTTCGCGAACAGCGGTGGGGATCTGGCGGCACAGGACGCGTGGGCGGAGTTCGTCGGACGGCACCCGGACTCGGCGTACAACCTGGCCTGGTACGGCGGCATGCACCCGGTCTCGTACAGCGTCGTGTCCCCGTACCTGATGTCCGTCCTCGGGGTCCGTACGACGATGATGATCGCCGGGACGGTCTCCGCGGGCCTGCTGACGATGATCCTGATGCGCAGCAGGGCGGTGCGGAAACCGCTCTGGCCGGCCCTGGGCGGGGTGTTCGCGCTGCTGTGCAACGCGGCGTCGGGACGCGTCACCTTCGGCCTGGGCACGGTCTTCGCGCTGGGCGCGACCGCGGTCGTGTTCTGCTGGCCGTACCGCTGGCGCTACAAGCGCTGGGCGAAGGCGCTGTGCGCGGCGCCGCTGGCCGCGCTGGCGACCATGGCGTCGCCCGTGGCGGGCCTGTTCGTGGGGCTGGTGGCGGTGGCGCTGTTCCTGCAGAAGCGCCGTCCGGGTGCGTGGGCGCTGGGGCTGGCGCCCGCGGCGGTGGTGGCGCTGTCGGCCTGGCTGTTCCCCTTCTCGGGCACACAGCCGATGTCGATCGGATCGGCGTCCCTGCCCGTCATCTACGCGGCGTTCGTCTACGCGCTGGTCCCCAGGGAGTGGGTGACGGTACGGATCACGGCGGCGGTGTACGGGCTCTCCGTACTCCTCGTCTGGCTGATCAGCTCGCAGATCGGGTCCAATATCACGCGGTTGCCCATGCTGTTCGCGGGCGTGGCGCTGCTCGCCGCGCTGCCGTTCACGGTGCCGCGTTCCCGTAAGTGGTACGCCACGGTGATCGCCTTCCTCGGCTTCACGACGTGGATCGGCTTCAAGGCGGTCGACGACGTCACGAATACGACACCGGCGGCGTCGTGGGCGCGGGAGCTGGCGCCCCTGGTGAACCAGCTGCAGGTGGTCGGGGCGGAGAAGGGCCGCGTGGAGGTGGTTCCGGCGCGTTCGCACCGTGAGGCGTCGGCCCTGGCGCCGTACGTGAACCTGGCGCGGGGCTGGATGCGGCAGGCGGACATGGAGCGCAACCCGCTCTTCTACGACGACACGCTGAACTCCGCGAACTACCACGACTGGTTGAAACGGTGGGCCGTGCACTACGTCGTCCTTCCCAAGGACGATCCGGACGGCGACGGTGGCGAGCGTGAACGGGAGCTGGTTCAGCGGGGCATGCCGTATCTGAAGCAGATCTGGGGCGACGCGAACTGGCAGTTGTTCGCGGTGACGGATCCGACGCAGCTCGCGGAGCCGCACGCCGTGGTCGAACGGGCCGCCCAGGGGGAGATGACCCTCCGGGTCCGGAAGGCGGGGCGCGTCCTGATCCGGATTCCGTACTCGCCGTGGCTGAGTGTGGTCGACGAGGAGGGCAAGAGCCTTCAGGCACCGCAGGAGACGGAGGAGTCGAAGCGGCGGCAGGACGAGGGCGAGGACGTGCCGAAGACGTACGACAACGTCAACGGGTGCCTCATGGAGGCGGAGGAGGACGCGTTCGGCGACAAGTGGACGGAACTGCTGGCCCCCGGCCCGGGGACGTACCGCCTCGCGGCGCCGTACCAGCTCCCGCGAGGCACGCCTTGCCCGGAGGAACTCCGCTGAGGTCGTCGCGCGTGGGAGGGCGAGACCCATTGGATTCTCAGTCCCAGCGACACGCCGCATTCACGGCGTGTCGCGGGGACTGAGAATCCAATGGGCGACCTACGGCAGCTGTGGTGGGACCCAGGCGTGGTGCCGAAGGATCATGCGCGCTGCGGCGCGGGAGGGTGTCAGACGCATCGCCGTGTTGCGCAGGGTGACGGCCAGTGGGTGGGAGAGCTGCCGGCCCATCCGGCCGGCTTGCCGGGCGGCCCGTGCGACCGCCTGGCTGCGCGGCCGGCGCTCGGCGTCGTACCGGGCGAGCGCGGCTTCGACGGTGGGCTCGGTGGCGAGCGCGGCGGCCAAGGTGATCGCGTCCTCCAGCGCGTGGCAGGCGCCCTGTCCGAGGTGGGGGGGCATCGCGTGCGCCGCGTCACCGAGCAGCGCGATCCGGCCGACCGTGGACGAGGGGAGCGGCGTGCGGAGTTCGTTGACGTCGTGGTGCAGCACGGCGGCGGGCCGGGTCGCGTCGAGCAGGGCGGGGATCGGGTCGTGCCAGGTGTGGAAGCGTCTGCGTAGATCGGCCAGTGGGTCGGCGAACCGCGTCCCGGCGGGGAGGTTGAGGACGGCGTGCCACTCGGCCCGCCCGTCGCGGAAGGCGATGTGCCCGAACTCGGCCCCTTGCCCCCAGGTCAACTCGAAGTCGGTGCGCACCTGCGTCGACGGGCTGGTTTTCGACCGACTGGTGTGCGGCGGCGAAGTGCCGCGCGAGCCTCTCGAAGGCGTTGTCGCCGCCGCCCTGCGTTAGGAACCAGCCGCCCACGATTCCGGTGCGTATACGAGGCGGGCCCGAGCAGCGTGCCCTCGCTCAGAAAGCACGCCTCCGCCCCGGGCCTCGCTCCTCAAACGCCGGAGGGGCTGAATCTCTCAGCCCCTCCGGCGTTTGAGGACGAGGACGAGGCCGCAAGGCCGATGCGGGGGTCTGGGGGCGAGGCCCCCGGTTCACACGCCCGACGGGCTCGACGCGTCCCGCGGCTCCCTCGGCTCCCCCGGTACCGCCGCGGCAGCGGCCCCGTCCCCGTCCGAGTTGATCCGCTCGATGATCGCCAGCCGTTCCGGCGTGTCCTCCGGCTTGAGGTAACCGATGAGGATGTACAGCACGAGGGACACGGCCAGCGGCACGGACACCTGGTACTGAAGTGGCACGCCGCCGTCGAGGCTCCAGTGGATGGGGTAGTTGACCAGCCAGAAGGCGAACAGTCCGCAGGCCCAGCTGGTCAGCGCCGCCGTCGGTCCGGACCGGCGGAACGGACGCAGCAGGCCGAGCATCATCGGAATGGCCATCGGCCCCATCAGGCCGGCGACCCACCTGATCACGACCGTGATGATGTCCTTGAACGTCGGTGAGTTGACCTGCGTCGCCGCCGCCATGGACAGCCCGAGGAAGACGACCGTCGAGACCCGCGCCGCGATCAGCCCCGAACGCTGGCTCCATCCCCGCGCCTTCGCCGAGATCACGGGCGCGCAGTCCCGCGTGAAGACGGCGGCGATGGCGTTGGCGTCGGAGGAGCACATGGCCATCGTGTGGGAGAAGAAGCCGACGATGACCAGGCCCAACAGGCCGTGCGGCAGCAGCTGTTCGGTCATCAGGGCGTACGAGTCCGAGCCGTCCGTCTTCTGCGACTCGACCAGCAACGGCGACATCCACATCGGGAAGAACAGCACCAGCGGCCACACCAGCCACAGCACCGCCGACAGTCGCGCCGAGCGCTCGGCCTCCTGCGGGGTCGCCGTGGCCATGTAGCGCTGGGCCTGGTTGAGCATGCCACCGTTGTACTCGAAGAGCTTGATGAACAGGAAGGCGAGCAGGAAGACCGTCCCGTACGGGCCGACCAGAGGCTTGCCGTGACCCTGGAGCGCCGGCTCGTCCCAGACGCCGAAGAAGCCGCCGTAATCACCGAGTTTGGCCACGACCGCGACGAACATCGCGATACCGGCCAGCAGTTGGATGACGAACTGGCCCAGTTCCGTCAGCGCGTCCGCCCACAGGCCGCCGATCGTGCAGTAGATCGCCGTGATCGAGCCGGTGATGAGGATGCCCTGGTTGAGCGAGATGCCGGTGAAGACCGACAGCAGGGTGGCGATCGCCGCCCACTTGGCGCCCACGTCCACGATCTTCAGCAGCATCCCGGACCAGGCGAGCGCCTGCTGCGTGGGCAGGTTGTATCGGTTCTTCAGGTACTCCAGCGGGGACGCCACGTGCAGCCGCGAACGTAACCGGTTGATGCGCGGCGCGAACAGCTTCGAGCCGATCGCGATGCCCAGCGCGATCGGGAAGGACCAGGTGACGAAGGACGTGACGCCGTAGGTGTAGGCGATGCCCGCGTAACCGGTGAACATGACCGCGCTGTAGCCCGACATGTGGTGCGAGATGCCGGACAGCCACCAGGGCATCTTCCCGCCGGCGGTGAAGAAGTCGCTGACGTTGTCGACCCGTTTGTGCGACCAGATGCCGATCGCGACCATCACGCCGAAGTAGCCGATGAGCACGGCCCAGTCGAGCCCGTTCATGTGCTCCCTCCCGGGAATCGCCCTGCCAACTGTTCTGTTGTGCACGGCACTCCGCCGGAACACGCCACTTGCGCAGGCCGGAGCAGGCCACACCAGCCGCGTACATGCCAAGGCGGCCGCGAAGTGCCCGATCATCCTGAAATCGGGGGCACTTCGGCGGCAACGGCCGGGAGAGTCAAGAGGGGGTAAAAAGGTTCTACGAGGTGACCTCGGTTCACATCCTTGACCCGTGTAACCCGTGAAACGTGAGTCCGGTCACGGCCTACCGCATCACCTCACCCGCGTTGACCAGCAACGACTGGCCGGTGATGGCCCGAGCGCGATCAGACGCCAGAAATACCACCGCATCCGCGACATCTCCGTCCGTAGCCAGCTCGGGCAGCGTCACCCGCTCGGTGAGCCGCTTCAGCACCTCGGCCTCCGGCACGCCCTCGGTGTGCGCGGTGAACCGGACGTACGCCTCGACGGGCGGCCCCCACATCCAGCCGGGCTGAACGGTGTTGACCCGTATCCGGTGCGAGCCCACCTCCCGCGCCAGCGAGTACATCGCGCTGGTCAGCGCCCCCTTCGACGCCGCGTACGCCGCCTGCCGCACCTGCGAGGGGGCGGCCACCGACGACTGCGTCCCGATGATCACGACGGAACCGCCCCGCTCCTTCAGCGCCGGCAGACAGGCCCGTGTCATCCGCAGCGTCCCCAGCAGGTTGACGTCCACGACCGACTGCCAGGTCGTGAAGTCGGCGTCCTCCACCCCACCGAAGTAGCTGTCCCAGGCCGCCACGTGCACCACGGCGTCGATCCCCCCGAACCGCTCCCGCGCGAGCCCGGCGAGGGCCTCGCACTGCGCCTCGTCGGTGATGTCGGTGGCGCGGTACGCCGTGTGGACGCCGTCCGGATCGAGCTCGGCCGCGACCTTGGCGAGGTTGGCCTCCGTACGCGCGCCCAGGACAGCATTGCCCCCGTCCCTCACCACGGCCGCCGCGACCCGGTGCCCTAGCCCGGCGCCGACCCCCGACACCACGACGGTCTTCCGCTCCAGCAGTGACATGGACGCCTCCCGGACTCTGGCGGATTGCCTGACGGCCCGTCAGATTAGGTGGGCGCGGCAACGCGCGGAAGGCTTCGGACGGAAGCGGAAGGCTTCGACAGAAGCAGCAGCCTTCGGCAGAAGCCGCAGCCTTCGGACGGAAGCGGCAGGCTTCGGACAGAAGGGGAGCAGCATGTCCCAGGAGACCCGCAGCGAGGCGTACGCGGAACTGGCGGCCGTCGGCCCGTACGGCGTCCACCCCGGCCACGCCCTGATCACCATGGTGGAACCGCACCCGGGCCACGAGTACGCGTACAATCGTTGGTACGAAGACGATCACTTCATCGCTGGAGCGATGGCGATGCCCTGGATGTACGCGGGCCGCCGCTGGGTCGCGCCCAGGGACCTCCAACTCCTGCGCTACCCGGAGAAGTCGACGGTGGCCCAGCCGGTCACCGCGGGCTGCTACATCACGGTCTACTGGGTGACCGCGGGCCGCCACGACGACCACATGAAGTGGACGGTCGCCATCAACAAGCGCCTCAACCGCGACGCCCGCGTCTACCAGGACCGGACCCACGTCTTCACGGCGTTCCAGGACCACGAGACGACCGTCTACCGCGACGGGGCCGCCGGCCCACGCGACTTCCACGCGCTCGACCACCCGTACGCGGGCCTGGTGGTGGAGGTCATCGACACGGACGGCCCCGCCGAACGGGCCGACCTGCTGGAGTGGCTGCGCTCCCGCCACCTGCCCAGACGCCTCGCGGGCTCCCCCGCCGCCATGGTCACCGTCTTCCGCCCCACGCCGCTCCCCCTCGACCGCATGTCGTACGTCAAGCAGGTCGAGGGCGTCGACAGGCGGCTCACGTTGCTGTGGTTCCTGGAGGCGGATCCCCGGGAGTGCTGGCAGGGGAGCTTCACCGGGCTCGACGAGGCGGTCGCCGAAGCGGGCCTGGGGCGGGTCGAGTTGGTGGCGCCGTTCATTCCGACGGTGCCGGGGACGGACCGGTACGTCGATCGGCTTCGCTGACGGGGTGGGTGTGTGCCCTGGAGTGGGTCTCCCGGACGAAGGGGTCGTCGGGGCGCATGCTCAGGGCACGGTCGGCGTCGGCCAACGCCCGGTCCCGGTCGCCCCGTTCGAGGTGGAGGAGCGCGCGTCGGCCGAGGGCCCAGGTGTAGTCCGGCCTGAGCTCCACGGCCCGGTCCAGATCCGCGAGCGCCTCGTCGTGATGCCCCAGGGCGGTGTGCGAGGCGGCGCGGCTCGCGTAGGCCGACGCGTAGGTGGGGTCGAGTTCCAGGGCGCGGTCGTAGTCCGCGAGGGCGGCCTCGTGGTGGCCGGCCGCGCGGAGGGCGTCGCCGCGCTCGCACGGGCCCCAGGCCCAGTCCGGCTGCAGGACGACGGCACGGTCCAGATCCTCCATCTGCCGCGTGGGCTCCCCGAGGTCGCGCAACACGCGAGCCCTGCGCATCAGCGCCCACGCGTAGTCGGGCTCCAGCGCCAGCGCCTGGTCGAGGTCCGCGAGCGCTCGGTCGAGGTCGCGAGGCGGAGCCAGGTCGCTCCGCGGGAGGCCCAGTTGAACTCGTGGGCCGGGTCGAGCCGGATCGCCGTGTCGAGGTCGGCCAGCGCCTGGTCGTACTGCCCCAGGATTCGGTGGTACTCGCCGCGGGTGGAGTGGGCGCGGGCGTCGGCCGGCTCCAGTTCGAGGGCGCGGTCCAGGGCGGCGATCGCCGCCCGGTAGTCGCCCAGGTCGGCGTGGGCGAGGGCCAGCCCGCGGTGGGTCTGGGCGAGGCCCGGGGCGAGTGCGATGGCCTGGTCGATAGCCCCAACACCAGTCGGTCACAGCCCTGCCTCGGCTTCGGCGGCTTCCCGGATCGATCGGATCTCAGTGATGGCGTCGGATGGATCCTGCTCACCCGCGTCCACGATCCGCTCCAGCTCACGCAGTCGCTGGGCGCGCGCGGGATGGCGCTCGATCGCGACGAACACGGCCCACGAGTGCACGAATGCTCGCAGCGGCGCGAGGCTCTGTGTCTGCTGCGCGTTCGTCGTGGCCTCGAACAGGTGTTGCGTGAGTGCCGGGATACGGCTCGGCGCGATCCGGGCGATAGCGGCGCACAGCGCGTCCGGAGTCAGCTCAGGCATGGGGATCAGCGGTCCATACGGGCCGTCGCTCTGAGCACTCACGGTGACCTCCGGTGCTGGTGGTTCGCCTTTCGTACGGTACCGATGGAGGCCCCGGCGCGGTGCGAGGACGGCACACGCCACCTGACTCGCTTGCCGCATGCTGGAGAGCAATTGGATTCTGAGTCCCAGCGACACGCCGTGCATGCGGTGTGTCGCTGGGACTCCGGAGCCAATTGATGGCGTCTCACTGATCCACGCGACCCGGCGCCGACATCTCGGCCCACACCGTCTTGCCGCCTGCGGGCGCCTCGTCGACGCCCCAGCGGTCGACGTACGCCGTCACCAGCAGCAGGCCCCGGCCCGACTCGGCGTCCGCGGTGCCCAGGTCGGGGATGCACGGGAGCCGGTCGCCCCGGGCGTCGGTCACCTCGATGCGAAGGGCTCCCGACGGGTCGAGCCTGAGCGCGAGGCGGAAGTCCCGTCCCTGAACCAGGCCGTGGAACACGGCATTCGCAGCGAGCTCGGCCACCACCTGCAACGCCTCACCAGCGAAGGGCACGCCCCACTCGTCGAGTTGGCGTTCCGCGAGCAGGCGCGCGAGTCGAGCACCTCTTCGAGAAGCGGACAACTGGACCGTGAAGAGGTACGCCCTACCGGGGACCTGACGAAGAGTTTCTTGGTTCACGCCACTCAGCGTGGCCGTTCCGTTCTTACGCTGAACAGCCATGACCTCGGTACGTAGCGTAACTGTCCGGATGCGCCCCGGGGTCGTACGGCTCGTGCGGCGGAAGGGGCAGGCGTGGAGGACGAAGAGGCAGCGGCGGTACTCAGGACGGTCGGCCGGCAGATCAAGATGTGGCGGGAAGCGGCCGGGCTCACGCAGGCGGAGCTCGGGACGCGGATCGGGTACGGCGGGGAGATGGTCTCGTCGGTGGAACGCGGCCGGAGAACCCCCAAGCCGGACTTCCTGGACAAGGCCGACGAGGTGCTCGGCGCGGGCGAGAAGCTCCGCGCGATGAAGGAGGACGTGGAGAAGGCCCGGTACCCGAAGAAGGTGCGGGATCTGGCGAAGCTGGAGGACGAGGCGGTCGAATTGGGGGCCTACTCGACTCTCCAGATCCATGGTCTGCTACAGACGCCGGAGTACGCACAGGCCTTGTACGCGATGCGATGGCCCTCGTTCACGGAGGACGAGATCGACCGTCATGTCGCCGCGCGCATGGCACGGAAGGCTGTCTTCGAGCGTGTACCTCGGCCGCACCTCAGCTTTGTCCAGGAAGAGGTGGCGCTGCGGCGGCCTGTCGGGGGCAGAATGGTGCAGCGACAGCAACTCGAACACCTGTTGGAGATCGCCGAGTTGCGGCACGTCGAGCTCCAGGTGATGCCGACGGACCGGGCGGACCACGCGGACCAGAGCGGCGCGTTCCGGGTACTGAAGCTCCAGGACGGCAAAGCACTTGGGTACACGGTGGCGCAGCTGCACGACCGAGTGATCAGTGATCCCCGGGAAGTCCAGATCCTGGAGATGCGCTATGGCATGATCCGGGCGCAGGCGCTCTCTCCCCGGGAGTCACGGGCCTTCATCGAGAAAGTGTTGGGAGAAGAGACATGACCTCCGCGCTGAAGTGGTTCAAGAGCAGCTACAGCGGCAGCGACGACGCCGACTGCGTCGAAATCGCCATACCCACCCCCGACCCCACCGTCCACGTACACGTTCACGTACGCGACTCCAAGGACCCGCAGGGCACACCGCTCGCCTTCGCGGACGGCGCCTGGGCCGAGTTCGTGACGTTCGCCCGGCGATCCGCGTAGCACGCGTGTCGATCCCCGACTGCTACGCGTGCAGCAAGGAAACACAGTTCGACGAGCTTCCACCACGCGAGTGCGTCGCTTTCGACCGGCACTGGCGGGTGGCGCACGCCCTCAACACGGCGGTGCCCGGCTGGCTGGTGCTGCTGCCTCGGCGTCATGTCACGGCCGTCCACGACCTCACCGACGCCGAGGTCGCCACCCTGGGGGCGTGGCAGGTCGGGCTCTCCCGGGCTCTGCGCAGCGTGACGGGTTGCGTGAAGACCTACGTCGTCCAGTTCGCCGAGGCCGAGGGCTTCGCCCACGTGCACTTCCACATCGTGCCGCGCATGGCGGATCTGGCCGCCGAGCACCGTGGGCCCGGTGTCTTCGAACTGCTTCGGCGGCCGGAGCAGGAGCAGGTGACAGCCGCCCAGGCAGATCAGCTGGCCCGGGCTCTCCGGGCCAGGCTTCGCGAGCACGGCCTGGGGGCCAGTGCGGCAACCCCTTGAAAATCAACTGGGGTTGATCGGTCTCGGGGGGACATAGTCCAACCATGACCACAACACAGAGACCACATACGGACCAGAGCTCCCGAACCACCTTCCTGCCCCTCGCGGCCACCCTCCTCACCGCGACCGTCGCGCTCTACATAGCCCTCGTGGCCTTCAGCAACATCACCGACTTCGGTACCAACCAGGCGTTCGTCCGGCATGTCCTCGCGATGGACACGACGTTCAAGGACGAGGACCTGATGTGGCGGGCCATCGAGTCGCGGGCGCTGCAGGACGCGGCGTACGTCGCGATCATCGTGTGGGAGACGGTCGCCGCCATCGTGCTCATCTGGGGGACGTATCTCTGGGTGCGGCGTGATCAGCTCCGTGCCCGGCGCGTCTCCACGCTGGGGTTGTTGATGCTCATGCTGCTGTTCGGCGCCGGGTTCATCGGTATCGGCGGTGAGTGGTTCGTGATGTGGCAGTCCGGGGACTGGAACGGGCTGGACGCGGCGACGCGGGTCTTCACGCTGAGCGGTGTCGTCCTTCTGGTCATCCACCTTCCGATGGACGGCCGGGCGCCCGCCTCCGGTACGAGTACGTCCGGGCGGTAGTCGCGTACGACCGGACTTGTTCGCGTACGACCCGGGGTCCCTCGTCGGTCGACGAGGGACCCCGGGCCCACGTCCCCGTGATGTCAGTCCAAGACCGGCAGCAGTTCCGGCAAATGGCCGTCCGACACCGTCGCCGCCCGTTGCCGCTCCTCCGGCACCTCGCCGTACAGCGTCGTGCGCGGCTTGGACGGGCGGCCTGCTGCCTCCGCCACCGCCATCAGGTCCTTGACGGACTTGTACGAGCCGTAACTGGAGCCCGCCATACGGGAGATGGTCTCCTCCATCAGCGTGCCGCCGAGGTCGTTGGCTCCGGAGCGGAGCATCTCGGCGGCGCCCTCGGTGCCGAGCTTCACCCAGCTGGTCTGGATGTTGGGGATGTGGGGGTGGAGGAGGAGGCGGGCCATGGCGGTGACCGCGCGGTTGTCGCGGGTCGTCGGGCCGGGGCGGGCGATGCCCGCGAGGTAGACGGGTGCGTTGGTGTGGATGAACGGGAGCGTCACGAACTCCGTGAAGCCGCCGGTCTGTTGCTGGATGCGGGACAGGGTGCGCAGGTGGCCGAGCCAGTGGCGGGGCTGGTCGACGTGCCCGTACATCATCGTCGACGAGGAGCGGATGCCCAGCTCGTGGGCCGTCGTCACCACCTCGATCCAGGTCGCCGTGGGCAGCTTGCCCTTCGTCAGGACCCACCTCACCTCGTCGTCCAGGATCTCCGCGGCCGTACCGGGGATGGTGTCGAGGCCGGCCTCCTTGGCCGCGGTCAGCCACTCGCGGATCGACATTCCCGTGCGTGTGGCGCCGTTCACCACCTCCATGGGGGAGAAGGCGTGCACATGCATGCCGGGGACGCGGGACTTGACCGCCTTCGCGATGTCGAAGTACGCCGAGCCGGGCAGGTCCGGGTGGATGCCGCCCTGCATGCACACCTCGACCGCGCCCACGTCCCACGCCTGTTGGGCCCGGTCGGCGACCTGGTCCAGGGAGAGGGTGTACGCGTCGGCGTCCGTGCGGCGTTGCGCGAAGGCGCAGAAGCGGCAGCCGGTGTAGCAGACGTTGGTGAAGTTGATGTTGCGGGTGACGATGTAGGTCACCTCGTCGCCGACCATCGACTTCCGTACGTCGTCGGCGATACGGGTCAGGGCGTCCAGCGCGGGGCCGTCGGCGTGCAGCAGGGCCAGGGCCTCGTCGTCGGTCAGCTTCGTCGGGTCGTCGGCCGCCGTACGCAAGGCCTCGCGTACGTCCGTGTCGATGCGCTGCGGGGCCATGCCGGGGGCGGCCGCCTCGCGCAGGGCCTCCCAGTCGCCGTAGACGGAGTCGAAGTCCTCCCGGCGGTCGCCGGTACGGCCGTCGGTGTCGATGGCCGTGTGGAGGTCCGTACGGCCGGAGGGCTGGAACGCCTCCTCGGGTTCCTGCCACGGCCGGCCCGCGACGGTCGCGTCCTCACGGGCCAGTCCCGTCTCCGGGTCCGCCAGTGCCCGTACGTGCGGAAGGAGCCTGGGGTCCAGCCAGGGCTCGCCGCGGGTGACGAACTCCGGGTAGACGCAGAGACGTTCCTTCAGCTCGAAGCCCTCGGCCGCCGACTTCTCGGCGAGTTCCTCGATCTGGGGCCAGGGGCGCTCGGGGTTCACGTGGTCGATGGTGAGCGGGGAGACTCCGCCCCAGTCGTCGATGCCGGCGCCGATGAGGCGTGCGTACTCGGAGTCGACGAGGTTCGGGGGCGCCTGGATGCAGCCGGCCGGGCCCATGATGAGCCGGGCCACGGCGACCGCGGCGACGAGCTCGTCCAGTTCCGCGTCGGGCATGCCGCGCATCGCGGTGTCCGGCTTGGCGCGGAAGTTCTGGATGATCAGTTCCTGGATGCCGTGGTAGGCGCGGGAGACGCGGCGCAGGGCGAAGAGGGACTCGGCCCGCTCCTCGTAGGTCTCGCCGATGCCGATGAGGATCCCTGATGTGAAGGGGACGGAGGAGCGGCCGGCGTCCTCCAGGACGCGCAGTCGTACGGCCGGTTCCTTGTCCGGGGAGCCGTGGTGCGGTCCGCCGGGCTCCGACCAGAGGCGGGTGGCGGTCGTCTCCAGCATCATGCCCATGGAGGGGGCCACCGGCTTCAGCCGCTGGAAGTCGGTCCAGGTCATGACGCCCGGGTTCAGGTGGGGCAGCAGTCCCGTCTCCTCCAGGATGCGGATGGAGATGGCGCGGACGTAGGCGATGGTGTCGTCGTACCCGTGCGCGTCGAGCCACTCGCGGGCCTCCGGCCAGCGGTCCTCGGGCTTGTCGCCGAGGGTGATCAGGGCTTCCTTGCAGCCGAGTGCGGCGCCCTTGCGGGCGATGTCGAGGACCTCGTCCGGGGACATGAACATGCCGTGGCCCGCGCGGCGCAGTTTGCCCGGGACGGTGACGAAGGTGCAGTAGTGGCACTTGTCGCGGCACAGCCTCGTGAGGGGGATGAAGACGCTCTTCGAGTAGGTGATGACGCCGGGCCGACCGGCCGCAGCCAGCCCCGCGTCACGCACGCGCGCCGCGGACGCGGCCAGGTCTTCCAGGTCCTCACCACGGGCCTGCAGCAGCACGGCCGCCTCGCTGACGTCGAGTGCGACGCCGTCCCGGGCGCGTTTGAGGGCGCGACGCATGGAGTTCGCGGTCGGGCCGGTCCCTGAGGTCGCGGAAGTCGTCATCCTTCGAGCATACGGTCGGCTTGATCAGGGCTATTTGCCTGGCGGGTGCCGGTTTATTGCTGCGGGTCCGTTGTGGTTGCTCGCGCAGTTCCCCGCGCCCCTGAATGCCTCGGGCGCACCCCGTGCTTTTCAGGGGCGCGGGGAACTGCGCGACCAGCCCCACACAACCCGCACAAGGCCACCGCCCCAAGCCAGGCAGACGAAGAC
>NZ_VJZC01000268.1 GCF_009377185.1 Streptomyces spongiae | reverse complement strand
CCACCACCGCGACCCCCTCCGGCGCCCACCCCCAATTCGCCGAGGCCCTCCAAGCGTTGGGCCTCGACGACCTCCACGCCCGCATCCGCCGCTTCCCGGAGGGAGCCCGCACCGCCTCCGAGGCCGCCGCCGCGATCGGATGCGAGCTCAGCGAGATCTGCAAATCCCTCGTGTTCGCGGCCGACGGAGTCCCCGTGCTCGTCCTCATGGACGGCGCATCCCGCGTGGACGTCGAGCTCGTACGGCGCGAACTGGGCGCCGAGAAGGTGACGCGCGCCAAGCCCGACGTCGTACGGGAGACGACCGGGTACGCGATCGGCGGCGTACCGCCCTTCGGGCACCGCACGAAGACCCATGTGCTCGCGGACCGTTCGCTGCTGGACCACGACACCGTGTGGGCGGCCGCCGGCACCCCGCACGCCGTGTTCCCCATGGCCCCCAAGGAGTTGGTCACGCACGCGGGCGCCACGCTCGCCGACGTGCGGGAGCAGACCGCGTGACACCCACCGTGACCGCGGCCGTCCTGCTCGCCGCGGTCACGCACGCCAGCTGGAACGCCATCGCCCACCGCATCACCGACAAACTCGTCGGCTTCGCGCTGATCTCGGGCGGCGGCGCGCTGATCGGTTTCGCCGCCATGCCGTTCGTACCGGTCCCGGCAGCCGAGGCGTGGCCGTACCTGATCGCGTCCGCGGTGATCCACCTCGTGTACTACCTGCTGCTGATGCGGTCGTTCCGGCTGGGTGACTTCGGGCAGGCGTACCCCATCGCGCGCGGGACCGCGCCGCTGGTCGTGACCGTACTCGCGGCCCTGTTCGCGCACGAGGTGCCGGACGGCTGGGCGGCGGCCGGCATCGCGCTGAGCTGCGCGGGGCTGACGGGGGTCGCGCTGTGGGGCCTGCGCGGGCGCCGTCCGCACTGGGCGGCGATCGGCGCGGCCCTCGCCACGGGCCTGTCGATCGCGGCGTACACGGTGGTGGACGGCCTGGGTGTACGGGCGTCGGGGTCGTCCCTGGGCTATATCGCCTGGCTGATGGCCCTGGAGGGCCTGGCGCTGCCGGCGTACGCGGTCGCGTACCGCTGGCGCGGGCAGACCGTCCAGGTCCTCCGTCCGTTCGCCGGCCTCGGACTGCTCGGCGCCGCGCTGTCCGTGGGGGCGTACGGGCTGGTCCTGTGGGCCCAGACCCGAGCCGAGCTGGCCCCCATCGCCGCGCTCCGCGAGTCGTCGATCATCGTCGGTGCCGCCATAGGCGCGGTGTTCTTCAGGGAGCGGTTCGGGGCGCCGCGGATCGTGGCGGCGGGGCTGCTCGTGGTGGGCATCGGGCTGATGTTGCGGGCGGGCTGAGACCCGGGCTGAAGGTCCCTCCCGACGTCGTGCGTCCGCGGGCGCGGAGGAGCACTCTGGAAGCAGCGGTTCCGGAGGTGATCGTCATGATGCACACCACAGTCGGATGGCACGTGGAGCTGGAATTCGAGGAGGACGACCAGCGCACCAGGGCGGCGGCTCTCGTGCGGCTGCCCGACGGGAACGAGGTACGGGCCCACGGGTACGCCAGCCGCCACCACACCGACAGCAATCAGCCACGGGTCGGTGAGGAGGTCGCCGGGGCAAGGGCCCTGAACGAACTGGCGATGAGACTGCTCACCAAGGCGCACGGCGAGATCGACGAGGCGTCCGGCAGGACGTCCCACCCGATCGCGCTCTGAGCGCGGGCCGACGCGTCAAGTGGACTCTGCGCCAAGGAAGTGTGGACCGTCAGCCAATGACAATCGGGCGATCTTCCGCGCATGCTGGTGATCGTCACGGGAGGGGCAACGACGGCCAGGGCCACGGGGGAGCCCTGGCGGGGGCCCGGTGCGGTCGTCCACCGCGACCGCACCGGGGTCAGCCCTTCCCGTACGCCCTACCGCCCTACCGGGGTGTCAGCCCGCGACGGCCGCCCGTACCGCCCGCACCAGTGCCTGGGCCCGGGGGTCGGCCGTCACCGTCTTGCGGAAGCCGTTCGTGACGTAACCGAAGGCGATCCCGGTGGCGGGGTCGGCGAAGCCGAGGGGGCCGCCCCGGCCCGGGTGGCCGAAGGAGCCGGGGCCGAGCAGTGGTGACGCGCTGCCGTGCAGCATGTAGCCCAGGCCGAAGCGGGTGTTGACGACGAGGGTGCGGTCGGGGCCCGCGGACTCCTCCGCGCGGGCCGACTCCGCGGTCTCCGGGGTGAACAGCCGTACGCCGTCCACCTCGCCGATCAGGGACGCGTAGAAGCGGGCCAGTCCGACCGCCGTGGCGATGCCGTTCGTCGCGGGGAGGGCCGCCGCTCGGTAGGCGGGGTCGTTCTGGTCGGGGAACGGGGTGATCGCGGCGAAGGCCCGGCGGGTGAGGGAGGACGGATCGTCGTAGGCCTCGGTGACCGAGCGCTTCGGGCGCAGGCGGAGGCCCCCGGAGGGCTCGGGTGCCTCGGTGCGGCCGGCGCGGCCCACGCGTGCGGCCTGCGCCGGCGGTAGCCCCAGCCACAGGTCGAGGCCCAGTGGACCGGCGATCTCCGACGCGATCCACTCCCCGGTCCACTGTCCCGTGACCCGTCGCACCAGCTCGTCGAGCATCCAGCCGTACGTCAGCGGGTGGTAGCCGTGGTCGGTGCCGGGCTCCCACACCGGGGCCTGCGCGGCGACCGCCTCGGGGCCGCGGGACGGGTTCAGCGCCTCCTGCGGGGTCAACGGGTGGTCGAGGTACGGGAGTCCGGCCCGGTGGTTCAGCACGTGCCGGACCAGGGCCCGCTCCTTGCCGCGCGCCTTGAACTCCGGCCAGTACTCGCCGACCGGCGCGTCCAGGTCCAGCTTCCCGCGCTCGGCCAGCATCAGCGGTACGGCGGCGGCGACGCCCTTGGTCGCCGAGCGCACGATCTGGGCGGTGCCCCGCTCCCAGGGCGCGTCGCCGTCCACGTCCCGGGTGCCGCCCCACAGGTCCACGACCTTGTGGCCGTCCCGGTACACGGCGATCGCCGCGCCCCGCTCCCCCAGCGCCTCGAAGTTCGTGACGAACGCGTCCCTCACCGGCTCGAAGCCCTCGGCCACTGTGCCGTTCACGTCCACGTCCGCGCTCCCTGTTCGCTCGCCTGTGCCGACTCACCCACGTCGACGGGTGCAACACACGCGCGGAGGCTGCGATTCCTGTGCCGGTCGGGTCGTCAGCCCAGGACGATCGTGACGTCGATGTTCCCGCGGGTCGCGTTCGAGTACGGGCACACCTGGTGGGCGGCGTCGACCAGCTTGGACGCGATGTCCTGGTCGAGGACGGGGAGGGAGACGCTGAGGGCGACCGCGAGGCCGTAGCCGCGCTGTGCGTTGGGGCCGATGCCCACCTTCGCGGAGACCGTGGACCCGGTCAGGTCGTAGCCCTCGCGGCGGCCGACGAGGACCAGGGCGTTGTGGAAGCAGGAGCTGTACCCGGCGGCGAAGAGCTGCTCGGGGTTCGTGCCGGTACCGTCGCCCCCCAGCGCCGGTGGCATCGCGACCTTCAGGTCGATGTGGCCGTCCTGGCTGGTGACGTAGCCGTTGCGGCCGCCGTGCGCGGTGGCCTCGGCGACGTACATGATCTTCGTCGGACGGGTGTCGACAGCCTCGGTGTCGAGCATGGTTGGCCTCCCCCGGAAACAAGTGCGCGCAAGTACATCGTGCACAAGGTACCGACCGGTAAGAATTCTTCCGCGACCAGGGGGTGTAACTATGGGTAACCAAAGGTGAAGGTGTGCAGAAAGTGAAGGGTGTGCGGTCTCAGCGGCTGCGGGCAGCCGCCTTCTCCGCGCGGTCCACCAACTGCCACAGCTCCGCCCGCAGCCGGGCCACGTCGCCGCCGCCCAGCCCGGTCGCCGCCAGCAACGCGCCCGGCACGCACTCCGCGCGCTCCCGCAGCGCCTCGCCCCGCCCGGTGACCGCCACGAACACCGTCCGCTCGTCGCGCGCCGACCGCTCACGCCGTACGAGGCCCACCGCCTCCAGCCGCTTCAGCAGCGGCGACACCGTGCCGTAGTCCAGACGCAGGGCCCCCGCCAGCTCCTTGACCGTGATCTCGCCGCGCTCCCAGAGCACGAGCAGGACCAGGTACTGCGGGTAGGTGAGGCCGAGCTCGTCGAGCAGGGGCCGGTACGCGGCGGTCACGGACCGCTGGGCCGCGTACAGCGCGAAGCACAGCTGCTCGTCGAGGATCAGCGACCCCTGCAACCCGGCGTCCTCTGGGCCCTCTGGGTCCTCTGGATTCGTCACGCGCCCATTGTCTTCGTCACGCGCCCATTGTCACGGACCGCGGATCGAAGCCGAAGGGGAGCTCCAGACGGTGGGCGCGCATCAGCTCGTCGTCCGCGAGGAGTTCGCCGGTCCTCCCGTCCGCCGCGATCACGCCGTCGCTGAGGATCAGCGAGCGCGGGCACAGTTCGAGGGCGTACGGCAGGTCGTGCGTGACCATGAGGACCGTGACGTCCAACGACCGCAGGATGTCCGCGAGTTCACGCCGTGAGGCGGGGTCCAGGTTCGACGACGGCTCGTCCAGGACCAGGATCTCCGGCTCCATGGCGAGTACGGTCGCGACGGCCACCCGGCGGCGCTGGCCGAAGGAGAGGTGGTGCGGCGGGCGGTCCTTGAACTCCGCCATGCCGACCCGCTCCAGCGCCCGGTCCACGCGCGCCTCCAGCTCGGCGCCCTTGAGACCGGCCGCCGCGGGCCCGAAGGCCACGTCCTCCCGCACCGACGGCATGAACAGCTGGTCGTCCGGGTCCTGGAAGACGATGCCGACGCGCCGCCGGATCTCCGCCATGTGCTGCCTGCCGACCGGCAGTCCGGCGACCTTCACGGTTCCGGCGCCCGCGGTGAGGATGCCGTTGAGGTGCAGCACGAGGGTGGTCTTGCCGGCGCCGTTCGGCCCGAGCAGCGCGACCCGCTCGCCGCGTGCGAGGCGGAAGTCCACGCCGAACAGGGCCTGGTGGCCGTCGGGGTAGGCGAAGGCGAGCCCGGCCACGTCCAGCGAAGGCGGCACAAGCGAAGGCGTCACATCAGTCACATCGGTCACAGGGTCCATCCCAACAGACAGACGACGAGGGCGGCACACGGGAGCGCGAGGGCGTACGACCACTGTGCCCGGGACGCGGTCACCTCGTCGATCACGGGCATGGAGCCCGCGTAGCCGCGGCTGATCATGGCCAGGTGGACGCGTTCGCCGCGCTCGTAGGAGCGGATGAACAGGGCGCCCGCGGACTTGGCGAGGACGCCCCAGTGCCGTACGCCACGGGCCTCGAAGCCGCGCGACTCCCGGGCGATCCGCATTCGCCGCATCTCGTCGGTGATCACGTCCCCGTAGCGGATCATGAAGGAGGCGATCTGCACGAGGAGCGGCGGGAGTTTGAGCCGTTGCAGGCCGAGGAGGAGTTCGCGGAGCTCGGTCGTGGCGGCGAGGAGGACGGAGGCGGCGACGCCCAGGGTGCCCTTGGCGAGCACGTTCCAGGCGCCCCACAGGCCGTTCACGCTCAGCGACATGCCCAGGACGTCGACGCGCTCGCCCTGCGCCACGAACGGCATGAGCACCGCGAAGGCCACGAACGGGATCTCGATCAGCAGCCTCTTCAGCAGGAAGGAAGCGGGCACGCGGGCCGCGTACGCCACTGTCCCGAGCAGCGCCGCGTACAGCGCGAACGCCCAGACGGCCTCGCGCGGCGTGGACACCACGACGACCACGAACGCGAAGACCGCCGTCAGCTTGGTGTGCGGCGGCAGGGCGTGCACGGGCGAGTGCCCGTGCCGGTACAGCTTGTGCGCGTGGCCCGCCCCCATGTCAGACGTTCTCGGGTACGGAGGTGGGGCCGGCCTCGCTGCTGCGGCGCCTGCGCACGGCCCAGAACACGCCCGTCCCGGCGACGACGGTGACGCCCACGCCGATCACGCCCGCGAGGCCGCCGGACACGCGCGTGTTCGTGATGCCCTCCACGCCGTAGTCGGCCAGCGGGGAGTCGGCGGCCGCGTGGTCCTCGACCTTGGCGTCGATGCCCTTGTCGGCGGCCACCTTCTCCAGGCCGTCGGGGTTGGCGGAGGCGTAGAAGCTGACGAACCCGGCGAGGAGGAGGGAGGTGCCGAGGCCGGCGAGGAGCAGCTTGCGCGGGGAGCGGGCGGCGACGGGCATGGGCTCGGGCTCGGGCTCGGCCGCCGGGGCGTCGACGAGTTCGCCGTTCACGCGCAGCTTCAGCGGGGCGGTCAGGCCGCGGGCGCCGTACACCAGGTCCGGCCGTACGGCGATGACGGCACCGACGGTGAGCGCGGTGATCGTGGCCTCGCCGATGCCGATGAGGACGTGCACGCCGACCATCGCGGTGAGGACCTGGCCGATCGGGACGTCCGTGGTGCCGCCGATCGCGTAGACGAGCGTGAAGGCGGCGGCCGCGCCGGGCACGGAGAGCAGGGCGGCGACGAAGGCGGAGACGGTGATAGAGCGGCGCTTCTTCGGCAGGACCTTCACCAGGCCGCGGAAGACGGCGTACGCGACGACGGTCGTCACGACCGCCATCACGGTGATGTTCACGCCGAGCGCGGTGAGGCCGCCGTCCGCGAACAGGATGCCCTGCATGAGCAGCACGACGGACACGCACAGGACCCCGGTGTAGGGGCCCACGAGTATCGCGGCGAGCGCCCCGCCCAGCAGATGCCCGCTGGTGCCGGCGGCGACGGGGAAGTTCAGCATCTGTACGGCGAAGATGAACGCGGCGACGAGTCCGGCGAGCGGTGCCGTCCGCTCGTCCAGCTCGCGCCGGGCACCGCGCAGGCTCACGGCCACGGCACCCGCCGCGACGACTCCGGCGACCGCCGAGACGGGGGCGTTGATGAATCCGTCGGGCACATGCATGGGCTGGCTCGCTCTCCCCTGCGGAATGGCTGGAACCGTACGATGATAGTGCCTTGTTGCGAGCCTCTTGCAAGAGCGCGTAGCAACCAACAGCCGGGCGCACGCACAGGCACCCCCGGGCCGGGTGGCCGAAAATGTGGCACATTGGACACAGAGCGGGACGTATCGCGGATGCACGAGTTCCACTCGGGTCACTCAGCGTAGGGAGCCGACCGATGTCCGTTGTCGAACAGTACGCGCGAGCCCACGTCGTCACGGACTCCGTCGAGTCCGAGGACACCGTCCGGGTACTCCTCCGCTACGACGCCGAAGACGACCCCCGCGCCGTTCACGTCAACCTCCCCGGTCTCCACCAGGAGCCCCACGACTGGGAGGTCTCCCGCGAACTCATCGAACGGGGCCTGCGTGCCCCCGCCACCAGCGGCGACGGCGACATCAGCGTCTGGCCCCTGGGCCGCGTCCAGGCGGTCATGGAGTTCCACTCCACCGAGGGCGTGGAGGTCATGCAGTTCGACTCGAAGGCCCTGATCCGCTTCCTTCGGCGGACCTATGTGGAAGGGGCGCCGCTGCCGAGGTGACTACACGGGAACGGTGAGCGTGGCCGTGTAGCCCTTTTCGACGTCGCCCTTGAGGGTGGCCAGCTGCTGGTCGTGGCCGTCGCTGAAGATGTTGTCCGTCTCCAGGGAGAGGCCGCTGAGGTTCTGGACGCTCCTGCTGTAGCCGTCCGTGGCGTACACGGTGTCGCAGACGTCCTTCGGGAAGGCGAGCTGCGAGGTGGCCACGATGGACTGGGCTGCGGTGGCGTCGTCGAGGCTGCCGTACACCTCGAAGTGGATGTGCGGCCAGCGGCCCGAGTAACAGGCGGGGAAGATCGACGTGAAGGTCACCTGGCCCTTGTCGTCGGTCTCCTGGACTCCACGCAGGTAGTTCTCCTCGGTGACACCCTCGGAGTAGAGGGAGTAGTTGCCGTCCCGGTCGCAGTGCCAGAGGTAGACGGCGGCGCCCTTCTTCGGGGTGCCGCACCCGGACGCCTGGTCGACGACGGTGAGCGTGATCGTCAGCGGGATGCCCTCGGCGACCCCACTGGCCGAGCCGAAGCTCTTCGTGATGTCGCTGCGGACGACGCCGCTCTCCTTGAGGACGTTCACGCCGTTCGAGCCGTCCCCGGGGTAGGGGCCGGCCGTCTCGTTGGGGATGGTCTCGCAGGCCGTGTCGGAGGCGGACGTGTTCGAGGAGGACGAAGAGGAGGACGAGGTCGTACTCCCGGAGTCGTCGGCGGAGCAAGCCACCAGCGGGGCCAGGCTCGCTCCCGCCAGCAGCCGGATCATGCGGCGCCGGGCGAGGGTGGGGAGGTCGTAGGAGAGCCCTCTGTCGTGCTCGTCGTCGTGTCCGTGTCCGTGTCCGTGTCCGTGTCCGTGTCCGTGGAGTTTCTCGCTCATGGTGTCGAACCGCGCCTTCCCAATGTTCCCGTCGTGGAGTGGACGCGATGCTATGAGCGCTGCCTGTTCGGTTCCTGTGCGCGGGTTGTCAGTCCGCCGAGAGGTGCGCCCTGGTTGTCATCCGAGGACGAGAGGCAGTTTCGCGGCCAGTTGGCCCAGTTCGGACTTCTCCGCGTCGGTCGGGGCGCGGCGTCCGGTACCGATCAGCAACGCGTCCTTGTCGGAGAACGACGTGGGGAACCCGGCCCGGGCGATCTCCTCCACCATCTGGCGTGACCGGGCAAGCCCTTCGGCGGGCGGACCCGCCACGTCCGGGAGGTGCGTGACCAGGTCGAGGTGGTGCAGCGTCCACTCCAGGACGTACGCGGAGAGGTAGTCGCCCGCGGTGAGGACCTCGCCACGGGTGCTGACCCACTGGCTCGGGTCGGCCTGCTCGGCGGCACGACCGGCGGCGGAGCCGACGTCGTCGAGGTGGAACTTCAGCAGCTCTGGCTCCTCGTACGCGGCGGCCAGCCGGACGATCAGCGCGTCGAGCGGGTCGTCACCGGTGGGCGGCGTCTCGGCGACGTCCCAATAGGTGACCGCATCACGGGTCGGCTCCGTTTCGGCGGGGGTCACCAGGGTGATCAGGACGTCCTGTGCGTCGATGATCAGGTGGCACACCAGGTCCCGTACGAGCCACCCGGTACAGCCGGACGGCTGTGCGAAATCCTTGTCCGGAAGCTCGGCGACCGCGGTGCGCAACGCTGCCCACGAGCATGAGAAGAGATCCACCTCGGCACGGTAATTCGATGCCGGGCCAACAGACAACCGTAGGCAACTGCTCACCGAAGTGGTCACCTTGTCCCACGTGGCCCGCGTACTCGAGCTCAGTCGCGGAAGCTCAGCTCCTTCGTCGCGGTAACAGCCGCGGTGCGGCCCGGGGCCGACTGGTACTGCCAGTAGAGGTTCGTGTGGGCGATGACCTGGTCCGGGGGTGGGGAGCCCCACTTGCTGTTGTCCGGTGCCGTGTGTGCGTCGGCGACGAGCGTCACGTCGTAGCCGCGGACGAAGGCGCCGTGGATCGTGGACCGGATGCAGGCGTCCGTCTCCGCGCCGGTCACGACCAGGTGCCCGACGCCGGCCGCGGCCAGGGTCTCCTCCAGGTCGGTGTCCTCGAAGGAGTCGCCGTACGACTTGTGCACCAGCGGCTCCGGCGCCTGACGGGTCAGCTCCGGTACGTACTCCCAGGCGTCGCTCCCCTTCTCCAAACCCTCGTCGGAGTGCTGGACCCAGACGACCTGGACTCCCTCCGTGCGGGCCTTCTCGACGAGCGTGCCGATGTTCGCGACGACGGCGTCACGCTGGTGCGCCTCGGCCACGACGCCCTTCTGGACGTCGATCACCAGCAGGCCGGTGTGGGGTCGGTCCGGGAGTGTGGTCATGGTGGTGGTCCCCTCTGCGAACGGGCTCATGCCGTGCATCACGCTAGACCCGGCCACTGACAACGGCCGTACCTCCAACACGCAGGAAGCCGGTGAGGGCGACCCGTCCCCACGGAGCCCTCACCGGCTGGTCCTCATCGGAGCCGTCGCGTCAGACGCGTACCGGCTCCCGGTCCTCGTCCTTGTCCTCGTCCTTGTCGTTGTGCTTCCGGTGGTCGTCGGAGGTGTCGCGCAGGCCCTCGCCCTCGATGTCCACGTTCGGCAGCGCGCGGTCCAGCCACTTCGGCAGCCACCAGGCCTTCTTGCCGAGCAGGGCCAGCACTGCCGGGACGATGGTCATGCGGACGACGAAGGCGTCGAAGAACACGGCGACGGCGAGGCCGAAGCCGATCATCTTCACCATCTGCTCGGAGGAGCCGATGAAGCCCGCGAAGACCGCCATCATGATGATCGCCGCGGCCGTGACGACCCGGGCGCCGTGCCGGAAGCCGGTCACCACGGCCTGGCCGGGGCTCTCCCCGTGGACGTATGCCTCGCGCATCCGGGTCACGAGGAACACCTCGTAGTCCATCGCCAGGCCGAAGACCACGCCGACCATGAAGATCGGCATCATCGACATGATCGGGCCGGTCTCCTCGACGCCCATGAGGCCGGACAGCCAGCCCCACTGGAAGACGGCCACCACCGCACCGAGTGCGGCGAGCACGCTGAGGAGGAAGCCGAGGGCCGCCTTCAGCGGGACCAGGATCGAGCGGAAGACCACGATCAGGAGCAGGAAGGCCAGGCCCACCACCAGCGCCAGGTACGGCAGCAGCGCGTCGTTCAGCTTCTGCGAGAAGTCGATGTTCATCGCCGTGGCGCCGGTGACCAGGACATGCGCGTCCGTGTCGGCCTTGATGTCCGCGCCCGCGCCCCGGATCTCGTGCACCAGGTCCTCGGTCTGGACGGAGGACGGCTTGGAGTCCGGGATGACGGTGATCATCGCGGTGTCGCCGGACTTGTTGAACGTGGCCGGCGAGACGGACACCACGCCCTTCAGGTCCTTGATCTCGTCCCGCACCGTGTCGGCGGCCGCCTTCGGGGTGTCGCTCGCCTTGGCGTCGACCACGACCATCAGCGGACCGTTGAAACCGGGACCGAAGCCCTCCGAGAGCAGGTCGTACGCCCGGCGCTGGGTCGTGGACGTCGGCTGCGAGCCGTCGTCGGGCAGGCCCAGCTCCAGCTGCGTCGCCGGGACAGCCGCCGCGCCCAGACCGACCACGGCGAGGAGGAGCACCGCGACGGGGCGGCGGATGACGAACCTCGCCCAGCGGGTGCCCATGTTCGGCTTGGCCTCTGCCTGCGCCGAGTGCTCTGTGTCCTCTGCGTGCGCCGAGTTGTCGGTCTTCCTCGCGTCCTTCGAGAGGGGCTTCTTGCGGCGGCCCAGCAACTTGCTCTTCTCCCCCACCGGCTGGATCCTGCGGCCCGCGTACCCGAGCAGCGCCGGGACCATCGTCAGCGCGATGAGGACGGCGATGGCGACCGTGCCGGCCGCGGCGACGCCCATCTTCGTCAGCATCGGGATGTTGACGACGGCGAGACCCACGAGGGCGATCACGACCGTCAGGCCGGCGAAGACCACGGCCGAGCCGGCGGTGCCGACGGCCCGTCCGGCCGCGTCCTCGCGTGCGCGTCCCTCGGCCAGCTCGCCCCGGTACCGGGAGACGATGAACAGCGCGTAGTCGATGCCGACGGCGAGGCCGATCATCGACGCGAGGATGGAGGTGGTGGAGCCGAGGTCGAGCGCGTTGGCCAGGGCGGTGATGGTCGAGACGCCGATGCCCACGCCGATGACGGCGGTCAGCAGCGGCAGCCCGGCCGCGACGAGCGACCCGAGGGTGATGACCAGGACGACCGCGGCGACGGCGATACCGATGATCTCGGCGGCGCCGGTGTGCGGGACCGCCTGGAGCGCGTCACCGCCGATCTCCACGGTCAGCCCGGCGTCGCGGGCCTCGTCCGCGCTCGTCTCCAGGGCGTCCTTGGAGGAGTCCTCCAGCTCCATGCCGGGGACCTTGTAGCTGACCTGCGCGTACGCGGTCGTCCCGTCCTTGCTGAGGGACCTGGTCTTGTACGGGTCGGTCACGGAGACGACCTCGGAGCCGGTGCCCAGCTCCCTGACGGTCTGCTGGACGGCCGCCTTGTTGTCGGCGTCCGTCATCTTCTCCCCGGCGGGCGCCTTGAACACCACGCGCGCGGTCGCTCCGTCGGCGCTGGAGCCGGGGAAGCGCTGTTCCAGCAGGTCGAAGGTCTTCTGGGCCTCGGTGCCGGGGATCGAGAACGACGTGGAGCCCGCGGCGGGGGCGTTGGCCGCCCCGACGCCGGCGAGGGTCAGCAGGGCCACCCATAAGAAGGCGACCAAATGCCGTCGCCGGAAGGCGAGCCGGCCGAGTTTGTAGAGGAACGTGGCCACGGGGGCGTACTCCCGTTCAGGTCGTGGAGGAGCGTGCGGGCAGGGGTGATCAGCCCTTGGGGAGGCCCCGGGACGCCCCGGGGAGGGCAGGGGTGATCGGCCCGACGACGATGGGGGTACCCCCGGCTCGAGCGGAGTCGAGAGCTGGGGGAGGTGGCGTCAGGTGGTGTTCAGCTGCAGGTCAGGCAGTGAGCCAGGCAGTGAATGAGGTGCGGGGATGTGTCAGTGGGTTCGCACGCCGAGGGCGGGGAGGATCACGGCGTCGATGTACGAACGGAGGAACTCCTGCGTCGGCGGCAGCTCGTCGAGCAACGTCCGGGTGACGAAGGCGCCGAGCATCATGTGCACCACGTATCCGATCGCCGGGTTGTCCGCACGGACC
The DNA here is from genome assembly GCF_009377185.1 of Streptomyces spongiae. Classification (GTDB taxonomy): domain Bacteria; phylum Actinomycetota; class Actinomycetes; order Streptomycetales; family Streptomycetaceae; genus Streptomyces; species Streptomyces spongiae. The sequence goes on along the minus strand of NZ_VJZC01000268.1, from coordinate 631 downwards.
TCCCCGCGGTCGACGGCGCGTCGGATCACGTTGTGGAACTCCGCCATCTCCGGATCGACGAGGAACTCCCGGAACGCCTGCAGCAGTTCGGGATTCGCGTGCACCGCCATGATCAGGCCCCGCATCAGTGCGGCGTTCTGCTCCATGGTGCAGTCGTCCTCGCGCCGGACGAGCGTGTGGAGGTCGCCCCGCAGGGACCCGGTGTCGACGTCGGCGATGTTGCCCGGCTTGTTGGACCGGATCGCCTTCGCCACCAGTTCGGCCTTGCCGCCCCACTGGCGGTAGAGGGTGGCCTTGCTGGAGCGGGTGCGGGTGGCCACGGCGTCCATGGTCAGGGCGTCGTAGCCGACTTCCCGGAGCAGGTCGAGCACGGCCCGGTACAGCTCGGCCTCGCGCTCGGGCGTGATCCGACTGCGTCGCACCGTTGCGGTCTCAGTCATCCCACTCTCCTCTTTCCCACTCCGCGATCGGACCGGCTGCGGACAGCCTAGTAGTACGACTACCCAGCACCATTCCGAACGAAACGGTTTCGTACGCTTATGAAGATACCGTGGAACCTCTCGAAACGAAACGGTTTCGTACGTGTCCTGGGTCACGCACCGCGTTTTACTCGCCCCCGCCGCCCCTACCC
>NZ_VJZC01000267.1 GCF_009377185.1 Streptomyces spongiae | reverse complement strand
GGCGGAGCCCCTGGGGATGGGACGGGTAGGGGCGGCGGGGGCGAGGAAAGCAAGCGCTTAGAAAAATGCGGCCGGGGTCACACAGCGATGCCCGTGACCTCGACGATACGTACGGGTAACTTCCCCAACAGCCCCGCCCCCGTACATACGAACTCCAATGGAGCCGTGATGCCCGAAGCCGTCATCGTCTCAGCCGCCCGATCCCCGATCGGCCGCGCTTTCAAGGGCTCACTGAAGGACCTGCGCCCCGACGACCTCACCGCCACCATCATCGAGGCCGCCCTCGCCAAGGTCCCCGAGCTCGACCCGAAGGACATCGACGACCTGATGCTCGGCTGCGGCCTCCCCGGCGGCGAGCAGGGCCACAACCTCGGCCGCGTGGTCGCCGTACAGATGGGCATGGACCACCTCCCGGGCTGCACCATCACCCGCTACTGTTCCTCGTCGCTCCAGACCTCCCGCATGGCCCTGCACGCCATCAAGGCGGGCGAGGGCGACGTCTTCATCTCGGCGGGCGTGGAGATGGTCAGCCGCAGCGTGAAGGGGACGAGCGACGGCATGCCCGACACGCACAACCCCCTCTTCGCCGACGCCGAGGCCCGCACCGCACAGGTCGCCGAGTCCGAGGGCGCCACCTGGCACGACCCGCGCGAGGACGGCCTGATCCCCGACCCTTACATCGCGATGGGCCAGACCGCCGAGAACCTGGCCCGCCAGTGGGGCGTCACCCGCCAGGACATGGACGAGTTCGGCGTCCGCTCGCAGAACCTCGCCGAGGAAGCCATCAAGAAGGGCTTCTGGGAGCGCGAGATCACCCCGGTCACGCTCCCCGACGGCACGGTGGTGAGCAAGGACGACGGCCCGCGCCCCGGCGTCACCCTGGAGGCCGTCCAGGGCCTCAAGCCGGTCTTCCGCCCGGACGGACTGGTCACGGCCGGCAACTGCTGCCCCCTCAACGACGGCGCCGCCGCCCTCGTCATCATGTCCGACACGAAGGCACGCGAGCTCGGCCTGACCCCGCTCGCCCGGATCGTCTCCACGGGCGTCTCGGGCCTCTCCCCCGAGATCATGGGCTACGGCCCGGTCGAGGCCAGCAGGCAGGCCCTGTCCCGCGCCGGCCTGACCATCGACGACATCGACCTGGCCGAGATCAACGAGGCCTTCGCCGCCCAGGTGATCCCCTCCTACCGCGACCTGGGCATCCCCCTGGACAAGCTGAACGTGAACGGCGGCGCCATCGCCGTCGGCCACCCCTTCGGCATGACCGGCGCCCGCATCACCGGCACGCTGATCAACTCGCTCCAGTTCCACGACAAGCAGTTCGGCCTGGAGACGATGTGCGTCGGCGGCGGCCAGGGCATGGCGATGGTCATCGAGCGCCTCAGCTGACACCGCCCGGCCGAACCCTTCGGTCACTCCGAGAACCCCTCGGTCACCCCGGCCGAACCCCTCGGTCACCCCCGCTGAACCCAGCGTGATCCTCTGGCCCGGGACCTCGGCACCGCCGGGGTTCTGGGCCGTTTTGTAATCCAATCTCCCCCAGGATGTGACCTATCTCCCTCGGAAGGGTGATTCAGCAGGTCAGAGCCGCTTCACCGCCAAACATCAGACCAGGCGTCCTGTCCGTTTCGTGACGTTACGCACTGACAGCGGGATAGTCCGCCCTTCAAGCTGATGTAGGAAGTCGGGGGTCGACTTTGAACCGGGAGTACGTCAGTGAGCGCCATGCCGATTGCTCTGCTGCTCACCACAGCCGCCGCCGCGGCCGTGGGAGTCGCCGTGCTGCACAGCCTGCGGGGGCTGCGCCGACAGGTCGCGGCCCTGCACACCGAGCTCATCGCGAGCCGTGCCACGAGCGCGCGGCCCGTCGTACCCGCCGCCCGCCCTGCCTCCGACACGGACGAGATACGCGCTGCCGTGGCCGAGGCGCTCGCGGAGGAGCGGGAGCGGGAGCTGGCCGAGGCCAGGGCGTTCTGGGCCGCCCAGGAGGCGCGTGACGTCCCTGACGCGCCCTCCTCGCTGCTGGGCCTTCCCGACAGCGAGCCGTACCTGCCGCGCCACTCGGACTTCGCGGGCCTGGAGCACCTGGAGCCGGTGCCCGAGCCGAGCGTGGAGAGCGACGAGTATCCCGGCGACTCCCCGGAGCTCGCCGCCGCCCGCCGCCGTCACCCCTCCCACCCGGACTTCGTGCCGACCCCGTCGCCGGTCGTGAACGACCACGAGCGCACGGTCGCCTGCCTGGAGGAGCTCGCCTCCTCCCGCACCGAACTCTCCGACGTCCGCCCGGGCCCGCTGGGCACCCTCGACGTGTACGTCTTCGCCGACGGCACGACCCTGTGCATGACCCCGGGCCACCGCGAGACCGCCGAACGCCTCGCCTCGGCCCTGCGCATGGGCCGCACCCCCGTCCTCCTGGGCGGCTCGGGCGTCTCGGGCGCCTACACACTGACGTTCGAGTGCGGCGAGGAGAACATCTACATCCTGGCGGACAGGGTCATAGCGTCGCTGTAGCAGCGCCCCGTAAGGGGCGCGGGGCTGTATCGATGTGCGGCTCTGCGTGCGCGGGCGCGAGCAACCACAGACAGCCGGCACCCGCGCACGCAGTAGGTGCCCTACGGCGGGCAGGCGCAGAGTCACACTCCGGCCCGCTTCTCCGCCTCGGCAACAAGCTCCACCGCCTCCACCAGCTCCCCCTCACTTCTCAGCACAACCGCAAGATCGTTCCCGGCGACCATGATCTGATCCGCCGCCGCGAACATCCCCGCGTCCGGCATCTCCCGCGGCGGCGAACCCGGCTCCTCCAACCGCTGGGCACGCAGTGCCAACTCCCTGGCCAGCGCCAGTGCCTCAGCGGCAGCACCCCGCTGCAACCGGCTCTGTGGAGCAGCCCTCAAACGATCGGCGAAGTGGTCCACCGCACGGGTCAGAGGCGTCGTATCAAGCACGCCGCGAGACTACGCGTCCCAGCAGGAGTGTTGCCAACACGCCAACGCTCAGGCACGGTGACCTGAAGGACCGGCTTACATCCCATGCGTCCGGAGGCGCCGATGTCCCAAGTCTTCTCCGAGGAGACCCATCGCAATCTGCTCGCCCGCATCCCCCACTGCACCGGTCGTGAAGTATCCGACTGGCTGCGCGCTGTCGACGACGGCCCGGCTCTCTTCAATTTCGAGGAGAAGGTCAGCTGGCTCCGGCACGAGCACAACCTGGCATACGGCCACGCCAAGGCGATCATCCACGAGTACGACCTGAGGAGGGCCGCGCGCAAACTGCTCTGAGCGCGCTCCACCGGCACGCCGAGCACCGGACCAGACGAAGGAAGCAACCGGACAGGACGAAGGGCCCCGGGAGCAGCGCTCCCGGGGCCCTTCACCGTGCCAACGGTCCGGATCAGTCGTCGCCGCTGAAGATGGCGACCAGCCGCAGCATCTCGATGTAGATCCACACGAGGGTCATGGTCAGACCGAACGCGGCCAGCCATGCCTCCTCGCGCGGGGCGCCGTAGGCGATGCCGTCCTCGATCTGCTTGAAGTCGAGTGTGAGGAAGAAGGCACCCAGCAGGATCGCGAAGATGCCGACGATCGCACCGAGCGGGCCCATGCTGCGCAGACCGCCGTCCGGGGCGGCGCCGAACACGACCAGCAGCAGGTTGACCGCCATGACCAGGACGAACGCGATGGCGATGGTCATGCCGATGCGCGCGTACCGCGCGGTGACGCGGATCCAGCCGGCCTTGTAGACCAGCAGGGTGGCGCCGGAGACCGCCATCGTGCCGAGCACCGCCTGGAAGGGCGCGCCGGACCACTGGGTGTTGAACATCTCGCTGAGCACGCCGAGGAAGACACCCTCGAAGGCTGCGTACGTCAGGATCAGCGCGGGCGAGGCCTTGCGCTTGAAGCTCTGCACGAGGGCGAGGACCATCGCGATGAGCGCGGCGCCGATGGCCAGGCCGTAGCTGCTGGGCGTCACCGGCAGGAGGGCCCACGCCAGGATGGCGCCGACGACGACCGTGCCGAGCGTCATGGCCGAGCGGACGACGACGTCGTCCATCGTCATGCCGCCGGTGCGGACCGGGGCCTGCGGCGGGGCGCCGTGCTGCACGTCCTGCTGTGCGTACGGGTTCGTCGCGTACGGGTTGCCGCCCTGCTGGGCGTAGGGGTTGCCCTGGGTGCCGACAGCTGCTCCCCCGGCCTGCGGCGCGGTGTTGAAGCCCGCGTAGCCGTTGTCGCGGCTGAACCCCCGTCGCGAGAAGACCGGGTTGCTGCTCCTCATTTCACTCCTCCATGGCCACCCTGCGTGGCCTTGGGCTCAAGAGTAATGGGTGGGCAAAGGATTGACCCTAGTGCTTGGGAAGGATCTTTCCCTCGTCGTGACGCGAAACACGCTACGCGTCTCCGTGATTCCCCACACTGGCCCACCTCATCCATGACCAACCCGGTACATGTCCGGAACCGTCCAGAGATCAACGAGCCGGCCGGGCCGTAGCGTCACAGCGACGACAAGCCGGGGGGGGCGGGCGAACCGCGAGCCGACGACAGGACGGAGAAGGGTCGTCACCCATACGCGCCTCATACGTTCCCCTTGCGCGCCGACTCTCGGGCCGCGACATCTCACCCGAGACCCCGGACGGGCCACCGTGGGCCCCGGGGAATTTTGTTCGGTGATTTGTCGGTGGTGCCCGGAACCGGACTTGAACCGGTACGCCCGCGAGGGGCAGCGAGGTTTAAGCTCGCCGTGTCTGCATTCCACCATCCGGGCAGGCCATGGGCTCCGCATCGAGGTTCCGAGCCTATCGGGGCCCATCCCTCGAACAGCGGACGAGCGGACCGATGTTGTCTTATTTTATTGACGTCTGAGGGTGCATCAGCACCCGGTACACGCCATCCGCACTTGCCAATAGCCTTTCGGACCACCTGACCCCTCGTTGGCGGAATGACGGAATTTCACCGCCCGAACGAGCGGCCTCCACACGGTCCGCCGCGATGACGCGGTGACTCGTGTCGCCAAACCCCGCCTCCTGCGCCATCCCCGTCGTGCCCGGAGAGCCTCGCGCCCTAGGGGCCGCCCCTCATCCCCAGGTATGACACGGCGTCGGCTGGTCCCCCTTCAGTCTGTCCCCGGAACCGGAACAGCGGCTGACTACACGGCGCTCCTCGGCCCGGACGATGGAACGCGTTCCCCAAACGCCGTCGTCCCTACAGGAGCACCTTTCGTGACCACCACTCCCATCGCCGACCGGGCCACCACCGTGGCCGCTCGCGCCACGGACCTCTCCAAGGTCTACGGACAGGGCGAGACCCAGGTGGTCGCCCTGGACCGGGTCAGTGTCGACTTCGGGCAGGCCAGGTTCACCGCGATCATGGGGCCTTCGGGCTCCGGCAAGTCCACGCTGATGCACTGCGTGGCGGGGCTGGACTCCTTCTCCTCGGGCTCCGTCCGTATCGGGGACACCGAGTTGGGGTCCCTGAAGGACAAGCAGCTCACCAAGTTGCGCCGGGACAAGATCGGTTTCATCTTCCAGGCGTTCAACCTGCTGCCGACCCTGACCGCGCTGGAGAACATCACGCTCCCGATGGACATCGCGGGGCGCAAGCCGGACAAGCAGTGGCTCGACACCGTCATCCGGATGGTCGGCCTCTCCGACCGTCTGACCCACCGCCCCACCCAGCTCTCCGGCGGTCAGCAGCAGCGCGTCGCCGTGGCCCGTGCCCTCGCCTCGAAGCCGGACATCATCTTCGGCGACGAGCCCACCGGCAACCTCGACTCCCGCTCCGGATCGGAGGTGTTGGGGTTCCTCCGCAACTCGGTCCGCGAACTCGGCCAGACCGTCGTCATGGTGACCCACGATCCGGTCGCCGCCGCGTACGCGGATCGTGTGATCTTCCTTGCGGACGGGCGGATCGTGGACGAGATGTACGGGCCCACGGCCGAGACGGTGCTGGACCGTATGAAGCGGTTCGATGCGAAGGCGCGCACCAGCTGAGCCGGTTGCGTCTCGTCTGCCGGGTTCTGTGTGTGGGCGGCTGCGGGTTCGTCGTGGCTTGTCGCGCAGTTCCCCGCGCCCCTTAGAAGCATGGGCGCGCCCGGCACGACGACATACCGCCACCCCAGCGCACCACCTCGACCGCCGTACGACACCACGCACCACCCACCCCAACCCCTGGACAGAGAACCCATGTTCCGTACCGCCCTGCGCAACGTGCTCGCGCACAAGGCTCGGCTGTTGATGACCGTGCTCGCCGTGATGCTCGGCGTGGCGTTCGTGTCGGGCACGCTGGTCTTCACGAACACCATCTCGGAGGCGTACCAGAAGAGTTCGGCGAAGGGCTTCGACCAGGTCGATGTCGCCGTCGAGCCCAAGTACCAGGAGAGCAAGGGCGACACGGTGGGCAAGTCCCCCGAGCTCACCCAGGCCCTCTTCGACAGGGCCGAGCGCGCCCCGGGCGCCGCGTCGGCCATCGGCGTCGTCAACGGCTTCACCGCCGTCGCCGACAAGGACGGCAAGCTCATAGGCGGCGGCTTCCAGTCCCGGGGCGGCAACTACTGGGGGGACAAGGACCCCCGGTACCCCCTCACCGACGGCCGCGCCCCGTCCGGCAAGGACCAGGTCGCCATCGACTCCGAGACCGCGTCCCGCGCCGGATACAAGGTCGGGGACACCGTCCGCCTCTCCGTCGACGGCCCCGTGCTCACCCCGAAGATCACCGCGATCTTCACCACGGACGACGGCAACGTCGCCGCGGGCGGCAGCCTCGCCCTCTTCGACACCGCCACCGCCCAGCAGCTCTTCGGCAAGAACGGCACGTACGACGAGATCGACGTGAAGGCGGAGGCCGGCACCAGCCAGGCGCAGCTCAAGGCCGCGCTCGACAAGGCGCTCCCCAAGGACACGACCGAGACCACCACCGGCCAGAAGCTCGCCGACGACCAGGCGGAGAGCACGGCCAAGGCGATGGACGGCCTGAAGCAGGGTCTGCTGGTCTTCGCCGGCATCGCCCTCTTCGTCGGCACGTTCATCATCGCCAACACCTTCACCATGCTGGTCGCCCAGCGCACCAAGGAACTCGCGCTGCTCCGGGCCGTCGGCGCCTCCCGTCGGCAGGTCACGCGCTCGGTGCTCATCGAGGCGTTCGTGGTCGGCACGGTCGCCGCCGTCACCGGTCTCGTCGCCGGCATCGGCATCGGCGCCGCCCTGCGTTCCCTCATGGGCTCGTTCGGCGCCACGGTCCCGGACGGGCCGCTGATCATCACCCCGGGCACGGTCGGCGCCGCGCTCGCCGTGGGCATCCTCATCACGATGCTGGCCGCCTGGCTGCCCGGCCGCCGTGCCGCGAAGATCCCGCCGGTCGCCGCGATGAGCAGCGTGCACGCCAAGGCGACCACCAAGTCGCTGGTGCTGCGCAACACGATCGGCGCGCTGTTCTCCGGCGCGGGCATCGCCGTGGTGCTGGCCGCGACGACCATGAGCGGTTCGGACGGTCAGGCCCCGATGGGTCTGGGCGCCGTCCTGCTGATCATCGGCGTCTTCGTCCTCACGCCCCTGCTGTCCCGTCCGCTCATCGCGGCCGCCGCACCCGTGCTGCGCGTCTTCGGGATCTCCGGCAAGCTGGCCCGCCAGAACTCGGTCCGCAATCCGCGCCGTACCGCCGCCACGGCGTCCGCGCTGATGATCGGCCTGACCCTCATCACGGGCATGACGGTGATGGCGGGCAGCCTGCAGACGGCGATCGACAAGATGGCCTCGTCCGCGATCAAGGCGGACTACGTCGTGTCGATGGCGAACGGCAACTTCCTCTCGCCCGACGTGGAGAAGAAGCTCACCGGGACCGAAGGCGTCACCGCCACCAGCCCTCTGCGCAACGCGCCCTCCCGCATCGACGGTGAGACCGAGTACCTCACCGGCGTCAAGGGCAGCACGATCGGCGAGCTCACCGACCTCAAGGTCGAAAACGGCACCTTCGAGGTCGGCGGCGACAAGGTCGTCGTGGACTCGGACACCGCCGAGCTGCACGGCTGGAAGGCCGGCTCGGACTTCACGGTCTCCTACGAGGACGGCAAGAAGCAGCAGCTGACGGTCGCCGGGGTCTACGAGGGCAACGAGATGGTGCGCGGCATCATGCTCGACCTCGGCACGCTCTCCCCGCACCAGTCGAACCCCACCGACATGCAGGTCATGGTGAAGACCTCCGACGGTGTGTCCGGCGCCACGAAGGACCAGCTGGAGAAGGCGCTCGGCACCAACCCGGCCATCAAGGTCCAGGACAAGAAGGACATCTCCAACGACATCGCGCAGATGTTCACGCTGATCCTGAACATGGTCTACGGCCTGCTGGCCATGGCGGTCCTCGTCGCCGTGCTCGGTGTCATCAACACCCTGGCCATGTCGGTCTTCGAGCGCTCCCAGGAGATCGGGATGCTGCGCGCGATCGGTCTGGACCGCAAGGGGATCAAGCGGATGGTCCGCCTGGAGTCGCTGGTGATCTCGCTCTTCGGCGGCGTGCTCGGCATCGGCCTCGGCGTGTTCTTCGGCTGGGCGGCCGGTGAGCTGCTGGGCACCAGCCTGGCGACGTACGAACTGGTCCTGCCCTGGGCCCGGATGGCCGTCTTCCTGCTCCTCGCGGCCACGGTCGGCATCCTGGCGGCCCTGTGGCCCGCCCGCCGCGCGGCACGGCTGAACATGCTGACGGCGATCAAGACGGAGTAGCAGCAGAACGAGCTGTTCGTGATGTGAGGGGGCTCCGTTCCACACCGGCTCGGAGCCCCCTTCACGTCCGTGGCTTGACGCCGGTACCGTCACGCCCCCCACGTACGGGCCCGCAGCGGCATCCCCGAATCGCCCGACTCCGGTGTACGGACGGCCAGGACCTGGTTGACGCCGATCCGGTTGCGTTCGAAGGACACGGCGCAGGCCGCCATGTACAGGCGCCAGACGCGGGCGCGGCCGGGGCTGGTGAGGTTGACCGCGCTCGCCCAGTCGGCCTCCAGGCCCGCGACCCAGCGGCGCAGGGTCAGGGCGTAGTGCTCGCGGATCGACTCGACGTCGCGCACCTCGAACCCGGCGCGCTCCAGCTGGGTGACCGTGGTGCCGATGGGGGCGAGCTCACCGTCCGGGAAGACGTACGCGTCGATGAACTCGTCGATCTCGTACGCCGATTCGTCGCGCTGGGGGCGGCGGGCGATCTGGTGGTTGAGGAGCCGGCCGCCGGGCTTCAGCAGGCGGTACAGCTGGTCGGCGTACTCCAGATACCGTTCGGCGCCGACGTGTTCGGCCATGCCGATGGAGGAGATCGCCTCGAAGGGGCCGTCCGTGACGTCCCGGTAGTCCTGGACGCGGATCTCGACCTTGTCGGTGAGCCCCTCGTCGGCGACGCGCTTGCGGGCGTACGCGGCCTGCTCCTGGGAGAGGGTGACACCGACGACCTGGACGCCGTACTCACGGGCCGCGTGGATGGCCATGGAGCCCCAGCCGCAGCCGACGTCGAGGAGCCGCCCGCCGGGTGTCAGGCCGAGCTTGCGGCAGATGAGGTCGAGCTTGTCGTGCTGGGCGGCTTCGAGGGTGCCGTCCGGGGAGCCCCAGTAGGCGCACGAGTAGACCATCGACGGGCCGAGGACGATCTCGTAGAAGTCGTTGCCCACGTCGTAGTGGTGGCTGATGGCGCGTCTGTCGGTGCGCCTGGTGTGCAGGTGGCGGCCTCTGCGAACCTCCTCGCGGGGTGGGGCGGGAGGCAACGGCAGCCCGGCGAGTTTGACGAGGCCCCGGACGGCGGCGCGCACCTCCGGGTCGCGGAGGGCCTCCGCGAGCCCTCGGGCGTCCTCCCCGCGCTCCCACACGCTCCCCGACAGCAGGTCGAGCGCGACGTAGATGTCTCCCTCGATGTCCAGGTCCCCGGCGACCCAGGCCCGCGCCAGGCCCAGCTCGCCCGGTTTCCACAGCAGTCGGCGCAGGGCGCGGCGGTTGCGTACGACGAGCGCCGGCGCACCGGGGGGACCTGCCTGCGAACCGTCCCAGGCGCGGATACGCACCGGGAGCGGGGCACCCAACAACTGCTCGGCGAATCTGTTCAGCCGCGGCGCGACGTCGGCCATGGCGCACACCTCCGTGACAAGGAATCCCGGAATGTCGAATACCACGTGAACACCTGAAGGACTCGGGTACGGTCCGCCATTTGCGTTATGTCTTGGCAAAACGTTCACGCGGGTCCGTGGGCATCGCCGGCTCCGCAACGCCGAAGGGGCCGCCCGCACCACGGATGGCGGGCGGCCCCTTCGGGGCGTGCTGGTGACCTGAGGTCAGGAGGCCTTGGCCTTCTCCTCGGTCTTCTCCTTCGGCGCGGCGGCGACCGGCGCCGGCTTGGCGGCCTCGTAGAACTCCTCGCGCGGGTTCTCCATGGCACCGAGCGAGACGACCTCGCGCTTGAGGAACATGGCGAGCGTCCAGTCGGCGAAGACGCGGATCTTACGGTTCCACGTCGGCATCGCCATACCGTGGTAGCCGCGGTGCATGTACCAGGCGAGACGGCCCTTGAGCTTGATCTTCATCTTGCCCATGACGATCATCGCGACGCCCTTGTGGAGGCCGAGACCGGCCACCGCGCCCTTGTTGGCGTGGCTGTACTCCTTCTGCGGGAAGCCCCGCATGCCGGAGACCACGTTGTCGCCGAGGACCCGGGCCTGGCGCAGCGCGTGCTGGGCGTTCGGCGGGCACCAGGCGTTCTCCACACCGGCCTTGCGGGCGGCGACGTCCGGCACCTGGGCGTTGTCGCCCGCGGCCCAGATGTAGTCCGTGCCCGCGACCTGGAGGGTGGGCTCGCAGTCCACGTGGCCGCGCGGGCCGAGGGGCAGACCGAAGCGCGAGAGGACCGGGTTCGGCTTGACGCCGGCCGTCCACACGATCGTGTTGGAGTCGACCTCGAGGCCGTTCTTCAGCACGACGTGGCCGTCGACGCAGGAGTCCATCGAGGTGGAGAGGTAGATCTCGACCCCGCGGCTCTCCAGGTGCTCCTTGCCGTACTGGCCGAGCTTGGGGCCGACCTCGGGGAGGATCTTGTCGGCGGCGTCGACGAGGACGAACCGCATGTCCTCACGGGAGACGTTGGTGTAGTACTTGGCCGCGTCGCGGGCCATGTCCTCGACCTCACCGATGGTCTCCGCACCGGCGAAACCGCCGCCGATGAAGACGAAGGTGAGCGCCTTGCGGCGGATCTCCTCGTCGTGCGTGGAGTCGGCCTTGTCGAGCTGCTCGAGGACGTGGTTGCGCAGGCCGATGGACTCCTCGATGCCCTTCATGCCGATGCCCTGCTCGGCGAGGCCGGGGATCGGGAAGGTGCGGGAGACCGCGCCCATCGCGACGACCAGGTAGTCGAAGGGCAGCTCGTACGCCTCGCCGACCAGCGGGGCGATCGTGGCGACCTTGCGGTCCTGGTCGATGGTGGTGACCCGGCCGGTGAGGACTTCGGCCTTCGGCAGCACGCGTCGCAGCGGGACGACGACGTGGCGCGGCGAAATGCTTCCGGCGGCGGCTTCGGGGAGGAAGGGCTGGTAGGTCATGTACGACCGGGGGTCGACGACCGTGACGGTCGCCTCTCCGTAGCGCATCTTCTTCTGGATACGCCGAGCTGCGTACAGGCCTACGTACCCACCGCCTACTACGAGGATCCTGGGACGCTCCGTGGTGCTCATGCCATCGAGTATGTACCCGCCATCCGGGGGGAGCTCGTGCGCCCCTTCACAAGCATCGGCAGGCCCTCTGCTACACTGCGCGGCCCGCGTGACACAGGTCATGGCACGGAGGGGGAACCACCGTGTGGGTGGGACCGTTGTCAATGCCGCGTGAACTGCCCTTCCGTTCCCGGGAGCCGGCCGAACCACCCACCCGTTCGGGCCCGCCGACGCACCCCCGGAAGTCCGCCGGAAGCACCTCCCGAGTCCGCCGACACCCCTTGATGGCCCTCGGAAGGCCCCCGGAGGGCCAAATCACCCCTCAGCAGGGCCGATTTCCTTGTGAAGAACTTCACGAACTTTCTCGGCGGCCCGTCAACGAGGGGCCCTTCGGGGCCCCTCAAACGCGCTCATACGTTATCCGACGCGCTCAGCCGAGACTACCGAGAGGTAGCAAAGTCTCGCTCACACGTGGGCGTTTCCGGCCGGGAGACCGGCCCGAAGTCGCCCCCGGCCGGCCCGAAGCCGACCCCGACCGGCCCGGAACGACCGGCCCTGGCCTAGGCGACGGACCAGGCGATCCCGTCCAGAATGTCGTGCTCGCTCACCACGACCTCGCTCGCGCCGATCCGCTCCATGATGGCCAGCAGCACGAGCGCGCCCGAGGCGATGACGTCGACCCGGCCCGGGTGCATGGAGGGGACGGCGGCCCGTTCGGCGTGCGTGGAGGCCAGCAGCCACTCGGTGATCTCCCGCACGCGGTCGTAGGTGACCCGGGAGTGGTGGATCGCCGCCGAGTCGTACTCGGGCAGGTCCTGCGCGATCGCCGACACGGTCGTCACGGACCCCGCGAGCCCGACGAGCGTGTGCGCCTCGCGCAGCGGGACGGTCCGCTCCACGCGGTCCAGCGCGGCCTCGATGTCGGCCCGTACGGCCTCGATCTGCCCCGGCTCCGGCGGGTCGACGACCGCGCCGTCCCGCACGAGATGCCGCTCTGTCATCCGCACACACCCGATGTCGACGGACAGCGCTCCGCGCACGTGGCCGTCGCCGACGACGAACTCGGTCGACCCGCCACCGATGTCGACGACGAGATAGGGCGTCGCGAGGTCCTGGCGCCCCATCAGCTCCCTGGTCGCTCCCGTGAAGGAGAACTCGGCCTCCTGCTCACCGCTGATGACCTCCGGTTCGACGCCGAGGATGTCCAGTACCCCGCGCACGAACTCGTCGCGGTTCTCGGCGTCGCGGGAGGCGGAGGTGGCGACGAAACGGGTGCGCTCCGCGCCGTGTTCCTTGATGACCGCCGCGTACTCGCGGCAGGCCGCGAACGTCCGCTCCAGTGCCTCGGGGGCCAGGCGGCCCGTGCGGTCGACGCCCTGGCCGAGGCGGACGATCGTCATCCGGCGGTCGAGGTCGACGAGTTCGCCGGTGTGCGGGTTCGCGTCCGCGACGAGCAGGCGGATGGAATTGGTGCCACAGTCGATGGCAGCGACCCTGGTCATGCGTCCTCTGATCTCCTGTCGTGATGTGCGCGGGGCCGGTTTCCTCGCCCCCGCCGCCC
>NZ_VJZC01000266.1 GCF_009377185.1 Streptomyces spongiae | reverse complement strand
ACGCAAACGCTGGACCATGCGCTGGAAGGCCGCACTCCAAGCCTTCGACATCACCTTCGACGGCCGGCTCACCGCCGGACGCCGCTGAACAAAACCGACCGAGTTCCACCGTTCGCTACACAGACCCCCGCAGGCAGGGTGGCAACGCTCATGCCGGACGCTCAGCCGAGGAAACCGCTGACCGTCCCATGCTGTGGCCACCCGCATAGCGTCCATACCGGCACGCTGGGTTCTGCCCGCTCACCCGGCACGCGGAGAAACGCAGCCGGATCAGTGGCGGGAAGACCAGTGGACCCTTGCTGCCATCGTCGGGCGGGCTCGGCATCATCCCTGTCCCCCACCGGGCCTGCGTGACGCCGCCCGGGGAGGGGCCCGGGGCCGACGCGGCTTCCCGAGCTCAGAGCTCGATCCGCTCTGAGTGGAGAACCAGTTGTGGCCCCGCCTCGTCGATCTCGATGAGGCGGGGCAACGGGTCTAGGGAGCGGGGTCGTAGGTCACGGTGGTGCCGGGGCAGGCTTCCGCGAGTTGTGTGAGTGCTTCGAGCTCGACGGCGTCGATGGTGAGTTCCCAGCGGAGCTTGGTCGCGAGCCACTCCGAGGTGTAGCGGCACGTGACGTCGACGGCCGGCGGCAGCCACTCGGCCGGGTCCTGGTCGGCCTTGCTGCGGTTGGACGCCGCGGAGACGGCGACGAGGGAGGTCCTGGCGTCGAGGTCGTTGGCGTACGCCTCGCGCCGCTGGGCAGTCCATTGCGATGCCCCGGAGTCCCATGCCTCGGCGAGCGGCACCATGTGGTCGACGTCCAGGGCGGAGGCCGTGGTCACCCACTTGGCGTCGTAGTACGACCACCATCGGCCTCCGGAGAGCTTGCAGCCCGGGAGGACCTCGGGTGGGTCGATCGCCTCGGAGAGGAGCACCTCCGCTCGTGTGTTGCAGCCGTCGGTGGGGTTCTGGCCCGCGTTCCAGTGCTTGAAGCTCGTGCGCTGGTAGCCGCTGCGCGCCTCCGCCGCGAGGGGGAGGATTTCGACCGCAGCCGCGATCGGGAGTGTGTAGGTCTCGGCGGCCCGATCGTGTGCGCGAGCCGGAGTGGGTGCCAGTAGGGGCAGGGCGACAAGTGCGGCCGCAAGAGCGGCACGCCTGAGGTTCTTGATCACGCATCGCAGAATCGATTCCGCTTACTTCGATCGAGCGGTTCGACTCGAACGAATGAGCCATATGGATGCTTGAGTTCACCGGACAGGCGTTCCATGAGGCACCCGATGGAGGAATGTCCATGCGGGGGTGGCCAGCGCCTGCCCACCGACAGTCGACTGACCAGCCCACCAGACCTTTCTGCCGCCAGTCGTCGTCGGAGTGCTGGTAGATCAGCGCGGTCAACAGCGTCCTGCGGCGGGTCCGGCAGTGCTTCAGCTCCGTGTCACCGTCGGGTCCTGCGCCGGCGGAGCCGTCGCGCTGCCGAGGATTCGCAGCGCTGCCTCCGACGGGGAGCCGGGCTCGGCCGTATAAGCGATGAGGCGTTGGCCGGACGGGCCGGGGATGACGAGGTTCTCGAAGCCGAGGTCCATCGCGCCGACCAGCGGATGCCGCAGGTGCTTCACACCTGAGGTGCAGGTGCGTACCGGATGCCGGGCCCAGAGGGGAGCGAACTCGCCGCAGTTCATGGTGAGTTGGCCGACGAGTTCGGCGAGGGAACGGTCGTGTGGGTGGCGGCCCGCGACCAGGCGCAGGGAGGCCACGCCCAGTTGGGCCTCCTCGTTCCAGTTCGTGAACAACTGCTGGTACTGCTCGTCGAGGAAGAGCATCCGGATCAGGTTGGTCTCTGCCGGAGTTGCAGGAGCTTCTCGACGAATGGCTCGTCCTGCCAGCAATGTGGTGAACACCTCGGCTCGGACAACGGCCTTCGATGGTGCTCGAGCCCATGCCAGAACGCGTACTTCAGAGGGTTTCGCCGACACGACTGCGGGATCTGTGGTGGTCCACTCCCCACAGCGTCCAGGGGACGTCCACCGAAATGGTGCTCAACCCACTGCCGTCGGGCAGCTTACGAACAACGCCGGGTCGGCCAACAGCAGAGAGCTCAACACTGACGGCCAGCGTCCCCACTCAATCGAGGAGAATGCTCAACCTTCACGGCGAGAGATCAGGGATTGCTCACCAAGGTTCGGTCCTGATCAACTCGACATCGCGCGGTTCTCAGGCGAGTTGACGGCTGCCGACGGGATCGCGAAGAAGGCCAGTACCGCCAGGATCGCCACACTCACGGCGAGGGCCAAAGCGCCTGGAAGAGACCAGGCCACGACCGGTCCGCCAACCGCTGCCCCCAGGGCGAAACCGGTGATCTTCAAGCTGGCGCCGGTGGTGAAGATCTGGCCACGCAGGTGTTCTGGGGCCTCCCGGTGGCGGACTGCGAACAAGGCGGCCAGTTGTGGTCCCTCACCGATCCCGGCGATGAGTACAGCCACGATCAGCACGACTGGTTGACCCCACGCGGCCAACGCCAGCGCGGCAGCCTGGACGAGGGCACTGGCCCAGATGATCGTGTCGGGGGCGACTGAATGCGGGAACCGGGCGAGTACGGCGTTGGCCACCAAGGCGGAGATCGCCGCGCAGGAGAGCAGCACCGCGCCGCGCCCGGCTCCGCCCAGGAAACGCTCGCCCAGGAGCGGGATGCACGCCGTCAGCATGCCCTGGGCGATGCAGGAGACGACCGAGGTGAGGGTCGCCCGGGCCAATGCCGACCTTCCGACGATGACCCGCATTCCGGCAGCCAGGTCGCTGATCACCGAAGTTGTCTGAGCCCCCCGCGCCCGACCGGGACGGCCGGGCAGCATCCACGCGGTGGGCAGCGCCAAAGCGATGAGCACCGCGGAGACCACCACGGCCGACGGGGCTCCCAGCGTCTCCGCCACGCCGCCGGCGAGAGCCGGACCGGCCAGGCTCGCCACGCTGAACGTCATGGCATCGAGCGCGTTCGCCCGGGGCAGGTGGTCGACCGGCACCACACGCGGCAGCTGGGCCGTCCATCCGCCCGACAGGGCTGGCCCCAGCAGTCCCGTCACCACGGCGATCAGGATGGTGACAGCGAACGGCAAGCGGCCGAGTCCCACGAGAATCGCCCCCAGCCCCGCCGCATACAGGACGAGGGCCCCGGCCAGCAGGCGTCCCGGCCGTCCTGCCCTGTCGAGGAGCGCCCCGAGCACCGGCCCTCCAACCGCGGCAGAGATCGTGATGCCCGCGAGCAGCGACGACGCGTCGACGGTCGACCCGGCCAGGGCGAATCCTGCCAGCATCAGCGCCGGTCCTGACATCTCGTCCCCGGCACGAGCTGCCACTGCTCCAGCGAAATAGAAACGGAGTGAGTAACGCTTTTTCATCAGCAGAACGTTACGGAGGTAACTCAAATCTCAGCAAGATGCGTTACATTCCATACGTGTCCTTCAACGGCGACAACTGGTCCACCCGGCACTCCGTGCTGACCACGGCTCGGCGCACCGCCGCTCTGATCAACGCCCTCGCTGACGACTGCCCCACCCCGGCCGAAGTCGCCGACGTGCTCCGCGCATACGGCGAGACCGACCCCATCGGCCTCACCACCCGCGATGTCGCCGGAATGCGCGCAGCCGCCGCCATGCTCCGGCAAGTCTTCGCCGCCGAGCACGCCGATGACGCCGCAGCCACCCTCAACCGCCTCCTGCAGGAACACTCCGGATCGCTGCGCCTGACCTCGCACGGCGGCAGCACCCCCTGGCATCCCCACCTCGACCACGACGACAACGCCCCCTGGGACGAGTGGCTCCTCGCCTCGTCCTGCATGGCCCTGACCGTCCTCGTCTGGGACCGTCAGCGCCCACCCGGCAGAATCTGCGCATCACCCAGCTGCCAGAACGTCTTCATCACCCAGGGCAGCGGCCCCGAACGCCGTTACTGCTCCCGTCGATGCGCGACGCGCGAACGAGTTGCAGCCCATCGACGCTCCCGCTCCGACGAAGAGTCGAGGGAAATCAAGTAGGCGTCAGGCCCAACGCAACATCGCTCAAACTTCAGTGAGAATCACTCAACCTTCGCTGCGAGAGGTCAGAGGAGAGCACGTAGTGCCGCATGTGGTTACTGGTGAGACCACGTGATGGCTGTCGCGTGACAGAACCAGGACATCCGGAGGGCCGGCGGTCGCCTGCTGTGACGCGTGCGCAACTCACCGTCGGCGATGGAGAGTTCAGACCGCGGAAGGGAGCTGCCTTCTCATGGTTGAGGTTCCTCCGGCCCGGGCACGCGCGGCAGCCGGACCGTGAACACCGCTCCGCTGCCGGGGGTGCTGTCGGCGGTGACGGTTCCGTCGTGTGACTCGACGAACTGGCGCACGATGGACAGGCCGAGACCGCTGCCGCCGGTGCGTCTGCTGCGGGATTTCTCGGCGCGCCAGAACCGTTCGAAGACATGGGGCAGGTCTTCGGGGGCGATACCGTCCCCGGTGTCGCGCACGGTCAGGACGGCCTCCTCCGCGGTCTGCCGGGCGCTCAGGGTGACCGTGCCCTGCGCGGGAGTGTGCCGCAGCGCGTTGGAGACGAGGTTGCCCAGGACCTGTCGCATGCGCACCGGGTCGGCGTCCAACCAGAGCCCTGGGTCGGCATCCGCCCGCAGGTGTATGTCCGCGGCTTCGGCGCGGCTGCGGTGCGCGGCGGCGACCTGGCCGATCAACTCGTCCGCGGCCAGCGGCTCCCGGTGCAGCCGCAGGGTGCCGGCGTCGCCCGCGGCGAGGTCGCGCAGGTCGTCGATGATGTGCTGCAGTTGCAGCGCCTCGTCGTGCAGGGAGGCGATGAGGCCGGGGTCGGGGTCGAGCAGTCCGTCGCGGGTGACCTCCAGCCACCCGCGGATATTGGTCAGCGGGGTGCGCAGTTCATGGGCGATGTCGCTGACCATGGCCTTGCGCTGGGCCTCCATCCGTTCCCGGCGCGCGGTCAGGTCGTTGAAGGCGGCGGCCAGGAAGCCCGTCTCGTCCTTGGTGGTGACGGCGACCCGTGCGTGGTGCTCGGGCGGCTGCCGGGCGGCGGCGGTCAGGGCGCGCAGGGGGCGGACGAGGCGGACGGCGACGAGGGCGGTCAGTGCGATCGTGACGGCCAGGACGAGACCGCTGACTCCGATGATCTTGCTCTTGTTGGCGGGTGAGAGGTCGAAGCCCGACCGCTGTTGGTCGCGGGCGCCGAGGTAGAGGGCCGCCGGTGGGGCGACGTAGGGGTCGAGCTGGGTGCGGCGCGCCGAGTCGATGCAGTTCTGCACCTGTTGGTTGCCGATCGTCCTGTCGGACATTCCGGGTACGACGTCGTCGGCGAACAGCTCCCGCAGAGAGGGGTCTTGCGTGGCCAGCAGCTTCCAGTCGCCGGGGAGGCAGCCGACCAGCAGCTTCGCGAGGGCTGCCAGCCCCTTGCGCTCGGTGGGTGTCACCGCGTTGTCCGCCGCGTCGGCGCACCGCGAGAGCACGGGTTCCGAGCCGTCGTCGGCGACGGCCACCGTACGGCCGCTGGGCATCTGTCTGGTGCGGCCGCCGTTGCCGAACTTGGTCAGGCACGCCACACGCCGCTGCGCCACTTTGCTCACCTGCTCCGCCTCGGCGCGGGACAGCCGAAAGGGCCCCACCGCCCGCGGGTCGATGCCGGCGAGCTGGGCGCCGGGCTCGGTGTAGGTGTCCGTACGCAGCGGGTCGACGGTGGCCGAGGCACGGGCGGGCAGCGCGGTGCCGGGTGCGGCGGAGTCGGCGATGAGCCGTCCGCCCGCGGTGGTCAGGGCGATACGCCGGTCCAGGGTGCGCGAGAGTGTGCGCACGGTGGACGTGACGCCGTCCCACTCGGCATGGGCCGCGGCATAGCCGCTGAGCCGGCGCAGGATGTCGGAGTCGTCGGAGAGCACCTGCCCGCGTTCCTCCTGGATGGCCCGTGTGGTGAGCTGCACGGCGAGCCAGGCGGTGGCGCTCACGGACAGCACCGCGATCGCCACGGAGGTGAGCAGTAGCCGCACCAGCAGACTCCTGCGCCAAGGGATGCGGGACACGGGCGTCCCGCCGTCCGGGCCGGTCATGGGGGCCGGGCGGGTCATGAGGGCCCCTGGCCGTCCACGAGTTTGTAGCCGACGCCGAACACCGTCAGCAGCCGTGCGGGGGTGCGCGGGTCGGCCTCGATCTTCTTGCGCAGGTTCATGATGTGCATGTCGATGGCACGCTCGGTGGACGCCCGGTCGTGACCGCGGGTGTGTTCCAGCAACTGGCGGCGCGAGAAGACCCGTTCGGGCTCGGCCGCCATGGCGGTCAGGATGGCGAACTCACCCGGGGTGCAGACGACCGCCGCGCCGTCACAGGTGACCTCGTGCCGTACCGGGTCGACGGTGACACCCCCGACACGCAGCACGGGGGACTCCTCGACGGGACGCAGGGTGCGGCGCAGCACGATGCGGATGCGTGCCAGCAGCTCCCGCGGACTGTACGGCTTCGTCATGTAGTCGTCCGCGCCGAGGTCGAGACCGAGCAGCAGATCGTCCTCGGCGGAGCGGGCCGTGAGCATCAGCACCGGTATGTCCGCGTCCTGGCGCAGCACGCGGCAGACGCCGAAACCGTCGAGGCCCGGCAGCATCACATCGAGGATCACCAGGTCGGGCCGGTGGCTGCGGGCCTCGTCGAGTGCGGCCCGTCCGTCGGAGACGACGACGGCCTCATGGCCTTCCCTGACCAGGAGTCGGCGGATGAGCTCGGCCTGCATGCCGTCGTCCTCCGCGATCAGAATATGTGCGCACACGCCGGTGACCTTATGTGTGCTGAGGCGGCGTCAGTAGGGAGAACGGCCCTCTTGCGGTTCTTGCCACACCCTGACAACTTCCTGATTTCCGCGCTCCACGCTGGCCCCATGCACGACGGAGAATCCACACATCGCACCGGCCCGGCCCCGGTCCCGGCGTTCGCGCCCCGCCCGGCCCGCCGCGTCCCGGCCCGGTCCACCATGGCGCTGCTGTCCGTCTCGCTGTGCCTTCTGGCCGGCTGCGGCACCGGGGCGTCGGACGCGAAGAACCCCGCCGGGGACCCGGCGAAGAGACCGGTGCACGCCGCCGGGGCGGCGACGGGGCCCCGGCTGGACCTGCACGCCACCGACGGGCAGGAACACGTCCCGGTCACCACCGGCGGGCGGGTCACGGTCGAAGGGGGCACGATCACCGAGGTGTCCCTGTCCACCGCGGACGGTCGGGCGGTGCCGGGCGAACGGTCCCCGGACAGGAAGAGCTGGGCCCCCTCGGGCGACCTGAAGCACGGGACGGCCTACCGGCTGACCGCGGTGGCCACCGACACCGAAGGCCACCGGGTGAGCAGGAGCGTGACGTTCAGGACCCTTGCCGAGGCCGACCGGTTCACCGGCACGTACACCCCGGAGAACGGCTCCACGGTGGGCGTGGGCATGCCCGTTTCGTTCACCTTCGACAAACCGATCACCGACAAGAAGGCCGTCGAGTCCGCCATCGAGGTGAGTGCCGACAGCGGACAGACCGTCGTGGGCCACTGGTTCGGCGGGCAGCGCCTCGACTTCCGTCCGCGGGAGTACTGGAAGTCCCACTCCACGGTCACCGTCAGGATCCGCCTCGCCGGGGTGAAGGGGGCCGCCGACGCGTACGGCGAACAGGACCGGACCCTCCGGTTCAAGGTCGGGCGCGGTCAGGTGTCCACCGTGGACGCCGCCGCGCACACCATGAAGGTCGTCCGGGACGGCACCACCGTGCGGAACATACCGATCACCGCGGGCGCCGCCTCGTCGCCCACCTGGAACGGGCGGATGGTCATCTCCGAGAAACTGATCTCGACACGGATGAACGGCGCCACAGTCGGTTACGCCGGCCAGTACGACATCCCCGACGTCCCGCACGCCATGCGGCTGTCCACCTCGGGCACCTTCATCCACGGCAACTACTGGGGAGCCGACTCCGTCTTCGGCCGGTCCAACATCAGCCACGGCTGTGTGGGGCTCAACGACATCAAGGGCGGCGGCGACTCCGGCCAGGACGCCGCCTGGTTCTACGACAACTCCCTCATCGGCGACGTGGTCGTGGTGAAGAACTCCGACGACAAGGTGATCGCCCCCGACAACGGACTCAACGGCTGGAACATGCCGTGGAGCGAGTGGACGGCGGGGTCGGCGCGGTGAGGCACCTGGTGAGGCACCTCTTCTCGTCCGTGAGCTCCGTGGGCTCCGTGAGCTCCGTGAGCTCCCGTCTGCCGGTTCCCGCCGCGGTCCTGGCCCTGGCCCTCACCCTGGCCGGGTGCGGCGGCCCCGGCGCCGGCCCCGGCTCCGGGACGGCGGGGAGCGTCCCCTCGGCCACCGCCGGTGCGCAGGACGCCCGGACTGTCGCGCCCGCCACGACTCCCGCCGGATCCGGACCGAACGCAGCCGGCGAAAGGAGCACGGACGCCAAAGCCGCAGACCCGGACGCCAAAGCCGCGGCCCCGGACCCGAGCGCTTCCGCAACGACCGGCCTGCCGGGTGACCTGCCGGACGACCTTCCCGCCGACCTGCCGGGCCTCGGCCCCCGGACGCTCGCCGAGATCCCCGACAACGCCCGGCAGGTCGTCGTCGTCACCGGGAAGGACAAGAACTCCCCGAAGTCGCAGGTGGTGCTGTACCGGCGCACCGGCGACGGCTGGGCCGCCGGGCGGACCTGGGCCGCCCACAACGCGCTCCGGGGCTGGACCGACGACCATCACGCGGGTGACCTGCGCTCGCCCATCGGTGTGTTCACCCTCAGCGACGCGGGCGGACTGCTCGCCGACCCGGGCACGAAACTGCCCTACGACCGGTCCGGTGCCTTCACCATCGGCGGCACCGGATTCGAGGGCGAGCCGCTCGCCGGCTCCTTCGACTACGTGGTCGCGATCGACTACAACCGCAAGCCGGGCACTTCCCCCCTCGACTGGACCCGCCCACTCGGCGCGGGCCGCGGCGGCGGCATCTGGCTGCATGTCGACCACGGGGGACCCACCCACGGCTGCGTGAGCCTGACGCGGCAGCACATGAAGGAGCTGCTGCTCACGCTCGACCCGGCGCTGCACCCGGTGATCGTGATGGGGGACCTCACCTCCCTCGAACGGTGACGGCCGATCACAGGCAGGGTGGCAGGGTCATCGGGGCGGTCGGTCGGGGCGAGACGGACCGCCGGGCAGGCGGGGCGCGGGTCGAGAGGGTGGCCGTGACGTCGTCGGGGAGCGTGTCGGTCAGGCGGGCGGGGAGGTCCGCGAAGGCCGTTCCCGATGCGAGGTCGATCGCGTGCAGCCATACCTCGGGCACCCGCATCCAGGGGATCTCAGCGGCGGGGATGGTGCGTCCCAACGCGCTCCTGACCTCGGCCCGCCAGGTCGGCGCGTCGAGGGCCGCCGGCGCGTCCTCCAGTTCCGCCGCCGAGGACTCGATCTCCGCGGCGCGTTGCTCACGGTCGGCGCACATCGGAGTGGGAACGCCCGTACGGGCCCAGATGGCCAGGCGGAGGAGGGCCTCGGCGTTGCCGGCCACGTGGCCGGGGGACATGGGCGCGCGTCCAGCCGGGGAGGGCACTGGCGACACCGAGGTCGCCGTCGGTGAGGCCGTCGGACACGCCTGCCGGCACAACCGTGCCCTCACGCATCAACGGAAGGGTGACGGTCAGGTCATGGCGGTCGTCGGTCATGAGTCGTCGCTCCCCATCCGGTCGTCGCTCCCCATCCGCCCCTCACCGCTCCGCCCGACCTCCGCCCCTCTGGTGAGCCGGGTCGCAAGGTGGTAGGCGACGGTGACGTCCTGGTACTCCTGACCGGGGACGACCGGGTCCGGTAGGTGGGTGCGTTCGCTGTGACTCGTCGACTCCCGCTTCCCGGTGCCGGGGAAGCGGACAGCTGTGTGGGGTGCCTGTGTGAAGCGGAGACGTTCGGCGTGGACCGTCGACCGGAACGCGATGTCCCCCACCGGGCTCCCGGCTCCCGCGCCTCGAATTCAGGGCGGCTTCTCACGTTCCTTGTCGGCATGACGGCGGCTGGACCTTGGTGGCAGCTTCCCGTCCCCTCCGCGTACCCGGCGTGTGCGGGTGCCGCCTCGGCTCCGGTCGGCTCGGCCCCGCTCTCCCTGCGTGTGCTTGCGGGCCGCACGCGGCTCGGCCGGCTCGGCCGGTTCGGTCCCTTCCGCGGTGGCGTTCGCCGTCTCCGCAGCGTCCGGAGCGTCCGCAACGGCGTGGCCGCCGTCCCGTACTGTGTCGCCTGCCGCTTCCACCGTCTCACCCGCGGCCTGTTCGGCCACGCGCCCGGCGGTGCCGCCCACCACCTCGCCGGCGCTTCCGACGGTCCGGCTCGTCTCATGGCCGACGTCTTCCACCGCGCGCCCGGCGCCACCGCCCACGTCCTGAACGGCCCTCCCGGCTCCCTGACCGACATCCCGCGCCACGGCTCCGGCGCCCTGTCCCACATCCTGGACAGCGGCTCCGGCGCCCTGTCCCACATCCTGCACGGCGGCTCCGGCGCCCTGTCCCACATCCTGCACGGCGGCTCCGGCGCCCTGCCCCACATCCTGCACGGCGGCTCCGGCGCCCTGCCCCACATCCCGGACGGCCGTCCCCGCACCCTGGCCGACCTCCTGGACGGCCCTTCCGGCACCCGTACCCAGCTCCCCCACGGCCTGACGGGCACCGCCGCCGACATCCCGCACGGCGGACCCGATTCCGCGCGCCAGCTCGTGCAGGATCTCCGGGTTGCGGTCGAGCGTGGTGAGCACTCGATCAATGATCTTTGCGACGTGGTGGAGACGCACCTCAAGCTGGGCCTGTGCCTCGACGCCCGAGATGCCCAGGTGCACCCGGCCGAGCGTGACGTCGGCGCCCACGTTCAGTCTGAGCAGATCCAGCACCTCGGCCTGCAGCGAGACATGCGCCCGCAGGTCCTCGACGTCCAGGTCGATCTCGTCGACCTTTAGGATCGGAACGTCGAGGAAGACGTCAGGGCTCGCACCGGCTACGCCCTCCTCGTCGTAGGGCACCGGCTCATCTTCGTACGGTGCCGACTCCTCGTCGTAAGCCTGGGCATCGACGTACTCGTCACCGTCGCCGGCGTCGAGTTCGTCACCGTGCTCGTCGTCGTACTCCTCGACGGAGCCCTCGTCGTTCTCGGCGTTGCCGCGCATCGCCACGCCTCCGCGGTTTTAACGTACCTTCCGACCATTTTTATCCAATATGGGCTTCGGTGCGCGGTCAGCACCGTCCATCCACCGGACCGAAGGAATCAAGTGCGCACCTCCGCACTGGACGAACCCTGGGACAAGGCGCAGGGCACCCCTTCGCGAGTGCCGCTCGCCAGGGACGCGATCGTGGCGGCGGCCGGCGACACGGCCTTAGACCCGTGCCAGATGCTGCGGAGAACCACGGGGAACACCGGGGAACCAGCCGACCGCCTGCCAGGCGCCGACACCGCTCCCCCACAGGTCAATCCCCCCGCAAGCCCCAGAAGCGGAAGCCCTCGGGCATGCCGGCGATCTGCCGAGCCTTCCGCCACATCCGCCCGAAGACGCTGCGCCGGAAAGGAGCACCCTTCTCGCCAACGAAGAGACAGGCGCTTACGCGAGCAGCTCCCGGAGACACCAGACCAGTGATCGCGTGCGGGGTTTACCCCCCGCACGCACTCGCCTCAGCTGCACCACCGACACGCGTGCCAGTTGGATTCTGTGATTCACCAATTCGCCGAACGATGGATATCGCAGTCTCAACGGCACCCGGAGTCCAAAGAATCAGCCATGTCCCGCACCACGCCCAACCGCCGGTACGCAAACCGGCCCTTATCGGTCCTCGCCCTCGTGGCCTTGGCTGCCGGCTTCGAGGGCCTGGACCTGGAGCGGCTGCGGGTCGGGGCCGAACGCATCGGCCGGCTCTGCGACCCCACCCGCTCCCTCGGCAGCGCCACCGCCATGACGCGTACGGTGATCAGCGCAGCCGGCCGCGGGCACGCGGGAGGATGACCGCGGGCTGACGGACGAGGTCTGGGTGTGCGGGCCGCGCTCGGAACCCCTGTCTCGCCGGGGGCCGTTCGGCGTCCCACGGGAGTAGCGTGGGGGTATCGGGAGCATCTCGCACACCGGCCTCCACGTCGATGTCGTTCTCGGTGAGCGACGACATCGGGCCGAGCCCGTTGAGGCAGCGGCCCGGAGACGGGTTGGCGCGATGTCCGCGGCCAGCGGCAACGCCCCCCTGTGGACGGTGCCCTTCAGGGTTCCGAACACCCGCCTGGCGCTGAAGCCCATGGGCACGTCACGACGAGGGCTGGACGGCGCCTGGTGGCCCCGTTCCCGCGACCTGCCAAGTGAACTCTCCGCCCTGGCCGAGGTGTTGGACCCTCTGTGGGGACGGATCACCAGGATCGCCGTCAACCCTCGGTACTGGCCCTCCCTTTCGCGTGGGATGCACGTCAACGGGCTTGTGGTGAAAATCGACTGGTCCGTGCGGGAACTGGACCCGCACAAGATCACGGTGGTGTCCTACACCGCCGGCCGCTGGGACCTTCTGGTGATCCCGCCGGAGACCGGTGCCCCCGCTGCCGCCCGGCTCATGGCCACCGCGAGCCGGAGCACCGGTCCTCGCCTGACCGCGACCGCGCTCATGGCGGCGGAACAAGCCCTCCATGACAGCGCGCCCGGGTGACACGCGGGGTGTCCGGCGATGCCGGCCCTAGGACGCTTCCGCGACGATCGGCCGCGCTCGGCCGGTGCCGGTGTCGATGAGGATCTGCGTCGCCTGCGTGAGGTTGTCGGCGCGGACGGCCCTGGCCATCGCGGTATGTGCCGCGTCGGGCGTCGCGTGCGGCGGGACCACCAGCAGGGAGAAGAGATCTCCGTCCCCTCGGGTGATGAGCACGGTGTCGTCACCGACCGGGAAGGAATCCACATGCACGACACGGTCGTCGATGATCAGCCGTGTCGGCAGTTCCTCCCAGGCCCCGGCGTCCAGGCCGACGCGCGTGACGGGCCCGATGTGTTCGGTCAGCGCGGTGATCAGACCCGGAAGCTCCGCGCCGATGTCGCGGGAGCGAGGCCACCACGCACCGTCGAGGATTCCCGTACGGTCATGCGTCGTCCGCAGCCGCACGAGGGCTGTGCCGGGCCGGACGGAGCGGTGGACCGTGTCCGGGAGGAGCTTCGCCTCACGGGACGGGTCGGGGCCGGGATCGGGATCGAGGCCGGGATCGGGGCCGGGG
>NZ_VJZC01000265.1 GCF_009377185.1 Streptomyces spongiae | reverse complement strand
GCCCCCAGGGAAGGGACGGGAATGGGTAGGGGCGGCGGGGGCGAAAAACAACAACCGGCTCAGCCGTCGAGTCGTACGACCCGCACGGCCCCCGCGGGCAGCGCCACGCGCCCCGCGGCACGTTCACCCGTCAGCAACTCGGTCCCGTGCCCGTCCAACGGCACTTTGACATCCGAGGAACTGTGGTTGATCGCGAACAGATAGGTGCCCGACTCCCCCACCCGGCGCACCACTTCGACGTCACGCGGAAGGTCGGCCCGCGGCGCGATGCCGGCGTCGTCGGAGGCCCAGCCCAACAGCGCGTCCAGCCCCTGGGCGTCCAACCGGGTAGACACGTACCACGCGGAACCGGCAACCAGATGGTGCCGGGTCACCGCGGGAAGCCCCGCGGCCGGCCCGTCCGCGTACGTCCACACGGTCTCGGCGTCCCGCGGCACCACGAACTCGGTCCACACGTCCCCCGTGAGCTCGGACCCGTCGGGCCCGGTGACACGGACGCTCTGACCGGGCAGCAGCGGCGAGAACTCCTCGACGGTCAGGCCCAGTACGTCCCGAAGCGCGCCGGGGTACGCCCCCTCGTGCACGGCGTCGTGCTCGTCGACGATGCCGGAGAAGTACGAGACGACGAGGGTGCCGCCGTTCTCGACGTACGCGCGGACGTTGCTCCCGGCGGCTTCCGTCATCAGGTACAGCGCGGGAACGACCACAAGGGGATAAGCCGACAAGTCGGCTTCCGGGTGGGCGAAGTCGACCGTGAGATGACGGTCGTAGAGGGCCTCGTAGAAGGAGTCGGCACGCTCGCGGGCGTCGTGGTCCTCGCTGGGGCGCCACGCCAGGTTCTGCGCCCACCAGGAGTGCCAGTCCCACAGCACGGCCACGTCGGCCTGGGTGCGGGTGCCGCGGATCGTGCTCAACGAGTCGAGCGACGCGCCGAGTTCGACGACCTCGCGCCAGACCCGCGACTCGGTGCCCGCGTGCGGCACCATCGCCGAGTGGAACTTCTCGGCGCCGCGCCGGGACTGCCGCCACTGGAAGAACATGGCGCCCTCGGAGCCGCGCGCCACGTGGGCGAGGGAGTTGCGGGCCATCTGACCGGGGGTCTTCGCGGGGTTGCGGGGCTGCCAGTTGATGCCGGACGTGGAGTGCTCCAGCAGCAGCCAGGGGGCGCCGCCCGCGACGGAGCGGGTGAGGTCGGCGGCCATGGCGAGGTTGACGTGGGTACGGCGGCCGTCGGTGATCAGGTAGTGGTCGTTGGTGACGATGTCGACCTCGCGGCCCCAGGCCCAGTAGTCCACGGAGTCGCACTGGCTGAGCGCGGTCATGAAGTTGGTGGTGACCGGGATGCCGGGGGCGAGGCGGTGCAGGATGTCCCGCTCCGCGCAGAAGTTCTCGCGCATGGTCGCGTCGGCGAACCGCTTGTAGTCCAGCGTCTGCCCCGGATTGCCGACCGTGGGCGCGACCCGCGGCGGGTTGATCTGGTCGAAGTCCGTGTAGCGCTGGCCCCAGAAGGCGGTGCCCCAGGCCTCGTTGACCGCGTCGACCGTCTCGTACCTGGCCGCCAGCCAGCGGCGGAAGTGCGCGGCGCAGGAGTCGCAGTAGCAGGCCGAGACCGGGACGCCGTACTCGTTGTGCACGTGCCACATCGCCAAGGCCGGGTGGTCGGCGTACCGCTCGGCCAGCTGAGTGGTGATGGTCGCGGCGGCGGCGCGGTAGTCGGCGTTGCTGTGGCAGATGGCGCCCCGTGAGCCGAACTCGTAGCGCGTGCCGTCGGCGGCCACGGGCAGGGCCTCCGGGTGCGCGCGGTAGAACCACACAGGCGGTACGACGGTCGGAGTTCCCAGGTCGGCGCGTATGCCGTTCTCGTGCAGGAGGTCCAGCAGCCGGTCCAGCCAGTCGAAGTCGTACTCCCCTGGAGAGGGCTCCAGCAGGGCCCAGGAGAAGATTCCGACGCTCACCATGGTGACGCCCGCCTCGCGCATGAGCCGGACGTCCTCGTGCCATACGTTTTCCGGCCACTGCTCGGGGTTGTAGTCCCCACCGAAGGCGAGCCTGGTGAGGCCCGTGGGGGTGGTCTCCGGCATGGATTGTCTCCCGGTTGATCGCTTCTTTGGGAACGTGCACACACAGCGCCGAGCGGCGCGGGCCCAACATAACCGCACAGCAACAACCATTGACAAGTGTCGCGGATGTTTCTCTACTGTGAACGCTCACAGAGCACAGCACACCGCGCATGGCCGGTCTGCTGATCCAACGCCTTCAGGCCCTTGCCAGGGGAGAACACCCATGCAGTTCACGATGCGCCGCCGCCTCGTGGCCACCTCGATCGCCGTCGCCCTCGGCGCCACCACGCTCGCCGCCTGCAGCTCCGACTCCGACGGCAAGGACGCGGCGGACTCCGGGCCGGTCTCCCTCACCTACTGGGCCTGGGCGCCGGGTATGGACAAGGTCGCCGCGATCTGGAACAAGGGGCCCGGCAAGGAGGCAGGCATCCAGGTCACCGTGAAGAAGCAGGCATCCGGCGACGAGCTGGTCACGAAGATCATCACGGCGGCCAAGGCCAAGAAGGCACCCGACCTGGTGCAGGCCGAGTACCAGGCGATACCCACCCTCGTCAGCAACGACGTCCTCGCCGACATCACGGACGAGGTGAAGGGCACGAAGGACAAGTTCGCCCCCGGCATCTGGCAGCAGGTGACCCTGGGCACCGACAGCGCCTACGCGCTCCCCCAGGACTCCGGACCGCTGATGTTCTACTACCGCGAGGACCTCTTCAAGAAGTACGAGCTCACCGTCCCCACCACCTGGGACGAGTTCGCGGAGACGGCCCGCAAGCTCAAGAAGGAGGACTCCTCCAAGGCGCTCACCACGTTCTCCGCCAACGACTCCGGTCAATTCGCAGGTCTCGCCCAGCAGGCCGGCGCGAAGTGGTGGACCACCGAGGGCCAGAAGTGGAAGGTCTCCATCGACGACGCGGCCACCAAGAAGGTCGCCGACTTCTGGGGCGGACTGGTCGAGGAGGGCGCCATCGACAACCAGCCGATGTACACCCCCGCCTGGAACAAGGCGCTCAACACCGGCAAGCAGATCGCCTGGGTCAGTGCCGTGTGGGCCCCGGGCGTGCTGACCACCGGCGCCCCCGACACCGCGGGCAAGTGGGCGATGGCCCCGCTGCCGCAGTGGAGCAAGGGTGAGAACGCCACCGGCAGCTGGGGCGGCTCCTCCACGGGTATCACCAACGACTCGCAGCACAAGGAGGCCGCGGCCAAGTTCGCCACCTGGCTGAACACCGACGAGGAGGCCCTCGCCGCGATGGTGAAGGAGGGCGGTATCTACCCGGCCGCCACCGCCGCCCAGACCGGTGGCGCCCTGTCCAAGGCCCCTGACTTCTTCTCGAACCAGCCGGACTTCTACACCAAGGCCGCCGAGATCGCGAAGACCACCGCGCCCTCCGCCTGGGGCCCCAACGTCAACGTCGCGTACACCACCTTCAAGGACGCCTTCGGCAAGGCCGCCAAGGCCAAGAGCAAGGCCCAGTTCGAGTCCGCGCTGACCGCCATGCAGGACGACACCGTCACCGACATGAAGAAGCAGGGCTTCGAGGTCGCCGAGTGATGTCCGGTACCACCATGAACACCGGCAAGGCGGCGCACGGCTCCGGCCGTGCGCCCCGCGCCCGCAGCCGCACCCGCGCCACCGGAGGAAGCGTGCGGCGCGCCCCGTACGCGTTCCTCTTCCCCGCCGTCGTCCTGTTCCTGCTGTTCTTCGTCCTGCCCATCGGTTACGCGGTCTACCTCAGCCTCCGCAAGGTCGAGGTCAAGGGCCTGGGCCTGGGCTCCGGCGCCCGCAGTGAGGTCTGGACGGGGCTGTCCAACTACACCGCCGCCCTCTCCGACTCCGAGCTGGTCAACGGCGCCCTGCGCGTCCTCGGCTACGGCGCGATCGTCGTCCCGGTGATGCTGGGCTCCGCGCTGCTCTTCGCGCTGATGCTGGACACCGAACGGGTGCGGCTCACCTCGTTCACCCGGCTCGCGATCTTCCTGCCGTACGCCATCCCCGGTGTGATCGCGGCCCTGCTGTGGGGCTTCCTCTATCTGCCGAGCGTCAGCCCCTTCTACTTCCTGCTCGACAAGGCGGGGCTGCCGCAGCCCGACCTGCTGGACGGCGGACCGCTGTTCATCGCGCTGTCGAACATCGCGATCTGGGGCGGAACCGGCTTCAACATGATCGTCATCTACACCTCCCTGCGGTCCATCCCCGTCGAGGTGTACGAGGCGGCGAAGCTCGACGGCTGCTCCCCGTTGCAGATCGCGCTGCGGATCAAGATCCCGATGGTGGCGCCCTCCCTGGTGCTCACCTTCTTCTTCTCGATCATCGCGACGCTGCAGGTGTTCGCCGAGCCGACCACGCTCAGACCGCTGACCAACTCCGTCTCCACCACCTGGAGTCCGCTGATGAAGGTGTACCAGGACGCCTTCGGCAACAACGACATCTACTCGGCCGCCGCCCAGGCCGTGATCATCGCCGTCGCCACCCTGGTGCTGTCCTTCGGATTCCTGCGCGTCGCGAACGCCCGCTCGAAGCAGGAGGAAGCCCGATGAGTTCTCTTGCCGCCCAGAACAGCGCGCGCGAGGCCGCCCCGGCCGCAGGCGCCGCGCCGGGCACCACCCAGGGGCCGCCACCGCGCCGCCGTGTCGCCTTCGTGCCCACCCTCGTCCTGTTGCTCGGGGCCGTGTACTGCCTTCTGCCGGTCGCCTGGGTGGTCATGGCCGCGACCAAGTCGGGCAAGGAGCTGTTCTCCACGCTCACCCTGCTGCCGGGCACGGGGTTCGCCGACAACCTTGCGGACCTGACCGCCTACCGCGACGGCATCTACTGGCAGTGGATGGGCAACTCGGCCCTCTACGCGGGTCTGGGTGCGCTGCTGTCGACCGCGGTCTCCGCCGTCTCCGGCTACGCCCTCGCCGTCTACCGCTTCCGCGGGCGCGAGACCGTCTTCAACATCCTGCTCGCGGGTGTGCTGATGCCGCCGGTCATCCTCGCGATACCGCAGTACCTGCTGCTGGCGAAGGCCGACCTGACGGACTCCTACGCCTCCGTGCTGCTGCCGCTGGTCCTCTCCCCGTACGGGGTCTACCTGGGCCGGATCTACGCCACCGCGGCCGTGCCGGCCGACGTGGTGGAGGCGGGCCGGATGGACGGGGCCGGTGAGTGGCGGATCTTCGCGCGGATCGGGCTGCCGATGATGGTGCCCGGACTGGTGACGATCTTCCTGTTCCAGTTCGTGGCGATCTGGAACAACTTCCTGCTGCCCTACATCATGCTGAGCGACGACGAGAAGTTCCCCATGACGCTCGGCCTCTTCACGCTGCTCGCCCAGGGCAACAGCCAGCCCGCGCTCTACACCCTGGTGATCACGGGCTCGCTGCTCGCGATCGTCCCCCTCATCGCCTTGTTCCTGGTCATCCAGCGGTTCTGGAGCCTCGATCTGCTGTCCGGAGCCGTAAAGTCATGACCATGAGCAACACCGGGGGCCGGCGCAAGCCGCCGACCATTCACGACGTGGCGCGCGTCGCGGGGGTCTCCCGCGGCACCGTGTCCCGCGTGCTCAACGGTGGTCACTACGTGAGCCCGGCCGCCCAGGAAGCGGTCAACGCCGCGATCCGCAAGACGGGGTACGTCGTGAACCGGCACGCCCGCTCGCTGATCACGGGCCGCTCCGACTCGATCGGCTTCCTGCTGACCGAACCGCAGGAGAAGCTGTTCGAGGACCCCAACTTCAACGTCCTGCTGCGTTGTTGCACCCAGGCGCTGGCCGCGCACGACATCCCCCTGCTGCTGATGCTGGCGGGCACGGAGGACGAGCGGCGCCGGATCACGCGGTACATCACGGCGGGCCACGTCGACGGAGTGCTGCTGGTGTCCAGCCACTCCTGCGACCCGGTCGCCGATGAACTGCACGAGGCCGGGGTGCCCGTCGTCCAGTGCGGCAAGCCCATGGGCCTAGGCTCCAAGGTGAGTTACGTGGCCGCGGACGACCGGGGCGGCGCCCGTGACATGGTGCGCCATCTGCTGTCACTGGGCCGCCGCCGTATCGGCGTGGTGAGCGGCCCGCTGGACACCCCGGGCGGTGTCGACCGCCTCGCCGGCTACAAGGAGGTGCTGGGCGAGGCGGGCGTCGAGATCGACGAGCGCCTCATCGTCTCCGGCGACTACAGCCGGGCCAGCGGCGAGGCCGGCGCCGAACGACTGCTGGCCCGGGCCCCGGACATGGACGCCGTGTTCGTGGCCTCCGACCTGATGGCGCAGGGCGCCCTGACGGCACTGCGCCGGGCGGGCCGCCGGGTCCCCGAGGACGTGTCCGTGGGCGGCTTCGACGACTCCGTCGCGGCGACGGAGTCCACCCCCGCCCTCACCACGATCCGCCAGCCCTACGACCGCATCAGCGCCGAGATGGTGCGGGTGCTGCTGGCGCAGATCGGCGGCGACGATCCCGCGGCCGTGATCCTGCCGACGGAGCTGGTGCGCCGAGACTCGACCTGAGGAACTCCGCTTCCTCGCTGACTGAACACGCCCCGACTGAACACCCCCCGGGGGTACGCTCGTAGTCCTTCACGTAGGATCGCCGCGAAGAAGCCGCACAGGTCCGGCTTCCCCAGCGCACGGAGGATCGACGGGTGAACGCGAGCCGTCTCGCACGAGCAGGAGGTGCCCTCGGGCATCTGCTGCTCGTCGTCGTGCTCGCGCTCGGGGTCTTCGTGATGCACACGGTCGGGCATCCGGAGGAACACTCCGGGGCCGCGACCAGCTCCCACTCGGCCGTGGACGTACCCGGCGCGGGCATGGCCGCCATGGCCGCCGCCCATGAGCGGCCGAGTCACACCACGGACTCGTCGCCCACGACCGAACAGCCCGCCATGAGCATGGACATGGCTTCGGTGTGCGTGGCCGTGTTCCTCGGTCTCTGGATGCTCGCCTCACTCGTACGAGCGGCCCTCACTCGTGACGTGGCCCGGACGGTGGCTCTCCTCGCGCGGACACCCGTGGGCCGGCACACCGATCCACCTCCACGCGGCCCTGATCTCACCCAGCTGTCGGTTCTGCGGACGTAGGCCGTACGTCTCCCGCGGGCGCGCACGCACGCGCGGCCCCGCGACATCGACGTACGCCCGAACACACCCAGGAACCCACAGCACGAGGTGACTTCAGCATGACCATGTTCACGCGCGCCCTGCGCCCGAACGCCAAGCCCGCTCGACGTCTGGCGGCCGTCTGCGCCCTGTCCGCCGGAGCCTTGCTCCTCACCGCCTGCGGCGGCGGTGACGACATGGGCGGCATGGACCACGGCGGCGGCAAGAGCTCGGCGTCCGCCGAGGCCGGGTCCGGGTCCGGGGCCGGTTCCGCGAGCTTCAACGACGCGGACGTGGCCTTCGCCCAGATGATGATCCCCCACCACGAGCAGGCCCTCGAGATGGCCCGGCTCGCCGACGGCCGCGCCTCGGACGAGACGATCAAGGACATCGCCGCGAAGGTCGAGCAGGCCCAGGACCCGGAGATCAGGACGATGACGGGCTGGCTGACGTCCTGGAAGCAGCCGACCGCGGTGGAGTCCATGCCCGGCATGGAGCACGGCGGCGACGGGATGATGTCCGAGGCGGACATGACCGGCCTCAAGGCCATGAAGGGCGCGGACTTCGACAAGATGTTCGCGGAGATGATGATCGAGCACCACGAGGGCGCGATCAGCACGGCCAAGGCGGAGCGGGCGGAGGGCAAGAACGCCGACGCCAAGAAGCTGGCCGAGGCCGTCGTCACCACCCAGTCCGCCGAGATCAAGCAGCTCAAGGGCATTCTCGAGCAGCTCTGACGCGGTTGTGACGGTCGGTTCCGGCTGCTCGCCCCGCGGCGGGCGGCCGGAGCCGCGGCCCTCCGGGGGCTGCGGCTTACGGAGGGCGGAGACCGGTCAGGATCAAAGAAGCGGGCACCACTCCCCCGCCCTAGCGTGGAAGTGCGGACGGAATCCCGTCGGCACGGAAGGACCACGCGAGGGAGTGACCATGACCCGTGGCCTCACGACCATCATCTACCCCGTCAAGGACCTCGATCGGGCGAAGGCCCTGTTCAGCGAGTTGCTCGGCACGGAGCCGTACGCGGACTCGGCGTACTACGTCGGCTTCAAGGACGCCGGGCAGGACGTCGGCCTGGACCCGCACGGGCACGCCAAGGGCATGACGGGGCCGGTGCCGTACTGGCACGTCTCCGACATCAGGTCCACCCTGGCGGCCCTTCTGGGTGCCGGGGCCGAGACCCTGCAAGACGTGCACGACGTGGGCGGCGGCAAGCTGATCGCCTCGGTGAAGGACGTGGACGGAAACCTGATCGGGCTGATGCAGAACGCTCCCGCCGAATAACGCGCGGCATCTGTATGTGCCTGCACTAATTGCATGCTCATCGAGCGTTCACATGTCTGTTACCGTGCAGGTATGGCAGCCAACATGGCCGATGTCCGGCTGGAGGACCAGTGGCGGGACATCCTGTCGGTGCACGCGCGCACGATGTGCGAGATCGACCGCGCACTGCATCCGCACGGCCTCGGCGCCAGTGACTTCGAGGTGCTGGACATCCTCACCTCGGGCACGGTCACGCACACCGGTGAGCAGTGCCGTGTGCAGAACATCGCCGACCAGGTCCACCTCAGCCAGAGCGCGCTGTCCCGTCTCATCGGCCGCCTGGAGAAGGACGGCCTGGTGAAGCGGTCGGTCTGCCAGGAGGACCGGCGCGGAGTGTATGTCGTCCTCACCCAGAAGGGCCGTGACCTGCACGCGGAGGTGCTGCCCCTGCAACGGGCCGTGCTGTCCCGCATGCTGCGGGCCCAGCCGACCGCGTGAGGCTCCGCGCGCGACAGCTCCCGCACGGCGACTTCAGCGCAGCAATGTCCTGACGGCCTCGAAGGCCGCCTCCACCGTCGCCGGATCCGCTCCGGGCCTGGCCAGCGCGCTCATCGGGATCGGGGTGACCGGGGGCAGCCCGTCGTACGGGGTCAGGCCGTCCGGTGGCGACCCCACCGAGGCGAGCAGGGCCACGCCCTGCCCCGTGCGGGCGAGGTCCAGGACGCCCGCGAGGTACCCGGCGTCGCCGACGACGGAGGCCGCGACCCCGTGCGCCGCCAGGGTCGCGATGGCCCGGCGGCGGATCGCGCACGGGTCCTCCACGGCGACCAGCGGAACGGGGGCCGGGGCGGCGGGCGGCACCCAGCCGGGCGTGGCGTGCCAAGTCAGGGGAAGCCCGCCGACGGGCGTGCCCTCGGTGGCGGCCGCCTCCGTGACGTAGACGGCGACATCGACGCTCCCCCTCTCCACCGCCTCGACGAGCCGTGCCGAGCGGTCGATGCGGAAGCGCACCCGGCAGCCGGGGCGCACCTCCTGGACGGCCGCCGTGAGCCGGGGCAGGAACTGGTCGGCGGCGTGCTCGGTGGACCCGATGGTGACGGTGTCGCCGTCCACGTCGAGCAGGGCGCGTACGGCCTCGTCGTGGACCGCGAGGATGCGCCGGGCCTGTTCGACGAGCAGCCGGCCCTCGTGGGTGAAGCGGGTGCCCCGACCCTCTCGTTCGACCACGGGGTGACCGAGGGTCTTCTCCAGCCTGCGTACGTGCTGGCTGACCGCGGACTGGCTCAGGGCGAGGGAGCGGGCCGCGCGGTGGAAGCCGCCGCAGTCGGCTATCGCGATCAGGCTGCGCAGGGCCACGATGTCGAGGACGGGTCGGAGCATGCGGTGACCGTAACCGCTGCCGGGCATCGATCGCGATTCCTGATCGGTTTCGATGCGGAATCGTCGTTGGACGCGGTACGGCGCGGCCGGTCATGATGAGCGCATGGTTCCGACGCGTTCTTCCGCTGCCTTTCTGACGCAGCGCCGAGTCATCGACTTCGGCGTGGCGTGCAGCGCGCGCTGTCGCTGATCTCCCGCCCGGTGCCTCGCCACCGTCTCAGCTGATCACGTCGTCCCGTTCCGTGCCGGACGCGTGACAGTCGGTCCCGTCTGCCCTTTTTCCTGCATGTCCTCTGCCCTGAAACGGGAGTTGCCCCCTCATGCCCTCATCCTTCTCCTGGGACGAACCCGAAGGTCTGGCCGCGCGCGGCACGCTGATCGTGCTGGCCGGGCGGGGTGAACACGGCGGTGTGTACGAGCGGTTCGGTCGCCGTCTCGCCTTCGACGCCTACCGGGTCCGCGCTCTCGGCGACCCCGTCGCTGATCCTTCCGTGCTCGACGAGGCGGCCAAGCTGCTGGCCGACGAGGCGCTGCCGGGCCCGAAGGTGCTGGTCGGTTCGGACACGGGCGCCCGGTTCGCCGCCCAACTGGCCGCCGAACAGACCGCGGGTGTCGACGCGCTGGTCCTGGCCGGGCTGCCCACCGGCCGCTGGCACTCGGACGGTTGGGCGGCCGAGGTCGAGGCGCGCACCGCCTGCCCCACCCACCAGGCCCGCCTGACCAACGACCCGGACTTCCGGCGCGGCGTACTCGACGAGGCCACCGAGCTGCCCGAACCGCGCCTCGACCGCGTGCGTGTCCCTGTCCTGGCCCTGCACGGCGAGGAGGACACGGTGAGCCCGCTCGCCCGGGCGCTGGACGCGTACGCGGACCACCCGGGTGTACGGACGGTGACGTTCAAAGGCGGCCGGCACGACGTCCTGAACGACGCCCTGCACCGGACCGTCGCCGCCACGATCGTCCTCTTCCTGGAGCGACTGCGCCTGTCCCCCGAGCTGCCGCTGATCGCGGAGGGCCTGGCATGACCGTCACGACCACTGTCTCCGAGCTCCGCGGGCTGCTCGCCTCCGACCGGGCTCCCGCCCTGCTCGACGTCCGCTGGGCGCTGGGCGATCCGCACGGCCGCGAGCACTACGCCGAGGGCCACATCCCGGGTGCGGTGTACGTCGACCTGGACACGGAGCTGGCCGCGCCGCCGAGCCGGGAGGGCGGCCGGCATCCGCTGCCCGCGATCGCGGATCTGCAGGACGCGGCGCGCAGGTGGGGCATCCGTCAGGGCCAACCGGTCGTCGTCTACGACGACTTGGGCAACACAGCCGCGGCGCGGGCCTGGTGGCTGCTGCGGTACGCGGGGCTCGGACAGGTGACGCTCCTGGACGGTGCGCTCGGTGCCTGGCGTTCGGCCGGGCTGCCCCTGGACGCGGGGCTTCCCGCCGACCCGCCGCCCGGCGACGTCGTCCTGCGGGCGGGCGCCCTCCCCGTCACGGACGACGACGGCGCCGCCGAACTCGCCTCCACAGGACTGCTGTTGGACGCGCGCGCCGCCGAGCGGTACCGCGGTGAGGTGGAGTCGGTCGACCCCCGCGCGGGGCACATCCCGGGCGCGGTCTCCGCTCCCACCGGGGAGAACCTCGCCGCTGACGGGACCTTCCTGCCGGCCGACGTGCTGCGCGAGCGGTTCGCGGAACGGGGTGCCGGAGCGGCGGAACGCGTCGGGGTGTACTGCGGCTCGGGTGTCACCGCCGCCCACGAGATCGCCGCGCTGGAGATCGCCGGATTCGAGGCCGCCCTCTTCCCCGGTTCCTGGTCCGCCTGGTCCGCCGATCCCACACGCCCTGCCGCCACGGGCCCCCTGCCTTCCTGAGAGGAACTCACCCCCGCCATGACGACGAAACCGATCGACGTGCCCGCACACGCGGCACCGCCGGACGACGCCGCCCCGTCACCGCCCCGCCCGGCCGAGGAAGAGCCCGCCGCTCCCCGCGTCACCATCCGCGGAACCGCGAAGTCCGCGCGCCGCCTCACCGTCCCCCGTTCCGTGCGCCGGGCCTCCGGTCCGCTGGGCCTCGTGCTCGCCTGGTTCCTGGCCTCGACCACCGGTGTACTGCCCGAAACCGTGCTCGCCTCCCCCGTGGACGTGGTGAGGCAGGCCGTCGAGCTGACCCGGAGCGGCGAACTGCCCGGTGCCATCGCCGCGTCCGGCCGCCGGGCCGCCACCGGGTTCCTCATCGGCGCGACGGTCGCACTGAGCCTGTCCCTGCTCGCCGGGCTGTTCCGGCTCGGCGAGGACGTCATCGACTCCTCGATGGGCATGTTCCGCGCGATCCCCTGGGTGGGGCTGATCCCGTTGTTCATCGTGTGGTTCGGCATCGAGGAGACCCCGAAGATCGCCCTGGTCGCGCTCGGTGTGACGTACCCCCTGTACTTCAACATCTACGGCGGCATCCGCTCCACCGACGCCCAACTCGTCGAGGCTGCACGAATGATGGGGCTCGGCAGGCTCGGTCTCATCCGGTACGTCATCCTGCCGAGCGCGCTCCCGGGGGCACTCGTGGGGCTTCGGTACGCGCTGTCGACGGCCTGGCTGGCGCTCGTGTTCGCCGAGCAGGTCAACGCCGACGCGGGGCTCGGCTATCTGATGAGCAACGCCCAGCAGTACTTCCGCACGGACATCATCGTGCTCTGCCTCACCGTGTACGCGCTGCTCGGGCTGACCTGCGACTTCGCTGTACGAGTGCTGTCGCGCCGCCTTCTGCGGTGGCGGGCCAACTTCGAGGGTGAGGCGTGACGATGACGACCACGACGACGAACACGACCGTACTCAACAGCGTGGAGATCCGAGGGCTTTCGCGGGCCTTCGACGGCAACACCGTGCTCCATGACCTCGATCTCGACATCCGTGAGGGCGAGTTCGTGGCCCTCCTCGGTCACAGCGGCTGCGGCAAGTCGACGTTGCTGCGGATCCTCGCCGGGCTCGACGACGAGATCGGCGGCGAGGTGACCGTGCCCGTCCGGCGCAGCGCGGCCTTCCAGTCGCCGCGGCTGCTGCCCTGGCTGAAGGTGTGGCGCAACGTCGTCCTCGGACTGCCCGGCCGGCCCGACAGGGCACTGGCGCTCAAGGCCCTCGACGAGGTCGGTATCGCGGAGCGCGCCACGGTGTGGCCCAAGACCCTCTCGGGCGGCCAGGCCCAGCGCGTCTCGCTGGCCCGCGCGCTCGTCCGCGAGCCCGAACTCCTGCTGCTGGACGAGCCGTTCGGCGCTCTGGACGCGCTGACCCGCGGCAAGGTGCAGCAGCTGGTCGCCGAGCTGTGGCAGCGGCACGGCTGCGCGATCCTCCTGGTCACCCATGACGTGGAGGAGGCGCTGCTGCTCGCCGACCGTGTCCTGGTGATGGACGAGGGCCGTATCGCCCACGAGCTCACCGTCGACCTGCCCCGCCCCCGCGACCTGACCGCC
>NZ_VJZC01000264.1 GCF_009377185.1 Streptomyces spongiae | reverse complement strand
GCCCCGCCGGGTTTCGGCGGGGCCACCCCTCAGCAGCCTGTCCTGCTCCCCAGGCTCGTTCCCCGCGCGGGGGCATCACACCGTGGCCGAGGTCGGACAGTACGCCCCCTCGGGTCGGCGCTCGACCGGGCAGACGCACCGCTTCCCTCACCGGCTCGCCTTGCCGGCCAGGAAGGGCCGCAAATGCGCCAGCAGGGCCTCCGGCCGCTCCTCGGGGATGAAGTGGCCGCACTCCGGGATCTCGGCCCGGTCACGTCGTCGGCACAGGCCTGCGAGATCTCCAGTGTCGGTAGGCGGTCAGGCAGCCCCGTGGAACCGCACAGCGCCAGCATCGGCATAGTGAGACGGCGGCCTTCGGCGGCGACACGACAGAGCGGCCGGCTGACGGAACACTGACGGAGGAGTCCTCAGCTCACTCGGGCAACCTCATGCGAAAGGCTGGGCCGGGGACGCTCTCGATGTCCTTGATCTGCACCGGCCCAGCCCCGGATCGCGGTGGCCCCGTTCGCAGCGAATCTGGACGTCGACGTGCGCGCCGACAGCTTCTCGGCTGCCGTGCGGTCAGTGACGTGCGAAAGCAGCGGGGCGCATACCGCCTTGACCATCAGGCACGGAAGCGTGTCGCGTTCGGCGGCTGCGCGCTCGGCGACGAGCTCGGTGAGCTGCCGAATCACACGCCGAACGCTGCTGTCGCCCTCAGACCGCGAGGTCGCCGGCGAGGCCGACCCCGAACCTCCGGGCGACTTCGCCTTCCGGTCTCCGACCCGCCGCCCCTCAGGGAGTGGCCTTGCCCAGATGGGTCTCGAACCAACGGGCTGCGGCGTCGGTGACAAGGTCCCGGGAAAGGTGGGGCCAGTACACCCCGTAGTGTCCCCCGGAGATCATCACGAGCTCCTTGGGCTCAAGCGCCGCATCATAGGCTTCCAGAGCGAGCGAGGGCGGAGTGGTCTGGTCGTCGCTGGCGACGACCATCAGCAGAGGCGTCGGGCTGATGCGGCGCATGAACGGACGCACGTCGTACGCCAGCGCCCGTCCGGTCGATCGGATGGTCACGCTGTTGATCCATCCTTCGGCGGGGCCTTGGGGACCACCCACGAGGTACTCGTAGTCCGCCGCGTCCTCGAAGAGGACCGGGTGGTCAGCCGGATCGGTCGGCATCCGCACCAGCTGGATACGGCCGGGCTCCTCACCCTTGAGCCTTCCTTGCCTGTCCTGGTCCATGTTGTCGTTGATCGCGGCGAGCGCGCCTTGGCCGTTTCCCAGTACGAATTGGTCGTAACCGGAGATGAAGGGCACTTGGCTGACGACAGCTTTCACCCGGCGGTCCATGGCGGCCACGACGAGCACCATCGCCCCGCTGTAGCTTGAGCCCCACAGGCCGATGCGGTCGCTGTCGAGCGCTGGATGTTGCTCCACGAAGGACAGGGCCATCTGCAAGTCCCGCTCCTGTGCGACAGGATCGATGTCCTGGCGCGGTTCCCCGTCGCTGTTGCCGCACGTCTGCTGGTCGTACAGCAGGACTCCGAACCCCCGGGCGACGAAGGCGTCGGCGACGAATTCGAGGCGGGTGATCGACGAAGAGAATCCAGGGGTCATCACGATGGTGGGATGCGGGCCCTCGGAGGCCGGGGTCATCACCCAGCCACGCAGGATGACCCCGTTGTCGGCGCGAAACTCGATGTCTTCCTTCACCGACGTGGCCGCAGCCACATCCTGGTTCTTCAGGCTCATTTCTCTATACCTCCGGTATGACGGTTGACGGCTGCTCGGGCAGCGCCGATGTGTGGGGCGGGCAGTCCCGGCCGGTTCGGGCAGGGACGTCATGCGGACAGGTCAAGGAGAACTTTTCCGACGATTCCGGACTCGACCGCCCTGTGGGCATCCGCGATGCGCTCCAGCGGATAGAGGTGGACGGGCAGCCCGCAGGCTTCACCCCCGCCGATCACCCCGGCTGCCAGCGCCCTGTCGATGGATGCGACGGCGTTATCGAGAACGGCGTCGGTCATCTTGTACAGCAGTACGAAGTGCCAGGTGACGCTCAGAGTCATCTGGGATCGGACCGGCATGAGGATGTCGTCGCCGCCGTTGTTGGCATAGACCACGATCAGGCCGTGCGGCGCGATGACCGCGAGGTCCAGACCGACGTTGGTGGACGGCGAGACCTCAACGACGATGTCCACCCCGCCCGGCGCGAGTCGCCGTATCTCGGCGGCGGCGTCCTGCGTGCGGTAGTTCACCACCATCCGGGCACCGGCGGCCCTCGCAAGGCGGGCCTTGGCTTCGCTGCTGACGGTCGTGATCACCCGCGCGCCGGCCCACGTCGCCAGCTGGATCGCGGCATTGCCGACGGCGCCGGCTCCCCCCGCGACCAGCACGGTCACCCCTGCGAGCACCCCCGGTCCGAGCTGAGTCGGGCCTTGGGCACGGAGTGTCAGCGCGTGATGAGCGGTGATGAAGGGGACCCCGAGGCCGGCGCCCAGCTCCAGAGAGGCCGTGTCGGGCAGCGGGCGGACCAGTCGGGCCGGCACCGTGGCGTACTCCTGCGCGGTCCCCTCCAAGCGCTTGAAGGCGACGAGCCACAACCACACCCTGTCCCCCGGCACGAGGTCCTCGACCCCCGGGCCGACGGCGTCCACGATCCCCGAGCCGTCGAGGTGCGGAACCTGAACCTGCCCGTCGGGGATCGGCATGTGGATGCCGCCGATGCGGGTCTTCCAGTCGGTCGGGTTGACGCCTGAGTAGCGGATCCTCACCCGAACCTCACCCGGGCCCGGATCTCGTACGGGGAGGTCGACGATGCGGAGCACATCGCGACCTCCTGTGGTTGCGTAACCTGCGGCTCTGATCTTCATCACTCCTTTTCTAAGTCCTTGTTGCCGGGACGATCGGGAGGCGGAGAAAGGATGTGTGCTTGCCCCCCAGATGAATCGAAGTGCGTCCGCTGAAGACGGACGCTGAACGATCCGACGGATCGTTGTGCAGGAAAGGTCCTGAACCCTGCATTGGGTTTTTGAAGTTCGAGAGTCGGCTATCCGGTGCCGAGTCGTAAACCCAGTCGGAGCCCCGCAGGGTCAAACTGAGACGCCAGCCCGGTGGGAGGACCACGCTGGTGGGCCACAGCTCGACATCGAGTTGGTAGATCTCGTAGGGAATGACCTCGGATTTCCGCTCATGCGAATGGAACGGCCGGTACGGTGTGCTGAAACGCTCATCGAGCTCCCGGTGCGACATTCGCAACCACCCCTTCGTCACTGCGCTGAAGGGGTCGATGGCGCCCTGGAAGACCTGCTCGTTCCCGGCCGGGTCAAAGGCGCGCAGCACTGCGAAGATGTCCGCGTCCGTGGAGGTGGTGGATACGAAGAGACGGCAGGCAACCGGTCCCGTGATCTCGGTGGTCTCCTCCATCGGTTCGGTGGTCCAGGAGACGCCCTCGCCGTTGACGTCAAAGGAAACGACCGATTCGGTGGCGGCACCAGGGTGCAGTCTGTCGATGTCCAGTTGCAGATCGGTCCAAGTCGTCCCGGGAAGTGGCCACGCGTCTTCGTGTCGCACCTCCGTCGTGCCGTCGACGTGCCGAACCTTCATCTGGATGCGGGGCTGTTCGCCCCAGCGGTTGTCTGCACCCTTGAGGAAGTGATCGAAAAACCGGCGCTGGAGGTCCACGCCATAGTCGGTGTAGAACTCCACCCAGTGTTCACCGTCATGGATCTCAAGCCATTTCTGCGTCGACGATGCCCTGCAAAAGCCTTCG
Source organism: Streptomyces spongiae (assembly GCF_009377185.1). Taxonomy (GTDB): domain Bacteria; phylum Actinomycetota; class Actinomycetes; order Streptomycetales; family Streptomycetaceae; genus Streptomyces; species Streptomyces spongiae. The sequence goes on along the minus strand of NZ_VJZC01000264.1, from coordinate 9,525 downwards.
ATGTTGCCGCGAAGGTGCAGTCCCTGCCCACCCCAGTTGCCGGCGGACAGCAGCGGCACATCAACTTGGGACAGATCAGCCTGGCGCTCGCGGTAGGCGTCGACGAACTCGTTGTCGCGGTGAAACCTCGGCAGGTCGGCCCGGTTGGCAGCGAGTTCGGATTCACTCAGCGTCTGATCGCCACAGACCAGTTCACCGGTTGCCGCGCTCCGGGGTCCCGCCTCCCCTCGTCCGTGCTGGACCGGCAGCACTTGCATCTCGTACCAGTTCAGCAGCATCGTGCTCAGAATTCCGCCATGGCGTGCACCCTCTCGGTAGAAGTCGGAGGCGCCCTCCCATACGCAGATCGCTGCGAGCGGCCCTGGCTTCAGCGCGGCCACCCGCCACTGATTCATCCCGTAATATGATATTCCGCTCAGGCCGACCTTTCCGTTACTCCACGCCTGTCGGCCCGCCCATTCGATGCATTCACGAAAATCCTCGGTCTCTCGCGCGGAAAACGGGTCCAGAAAGCCAGGAGACCGGCCGGCCCCACGAGAATCCACGCGAACGAGGGCGTAGCCATGGGGAACCCACTTCTCCGGGTCCGCCACCTCCCAGCACTGGTGAACGTTGGTCGACCCAGTCACTGTGTCCAGATGTTCCTCAGCCATCTTGCGCCATGCCGTCGGGTACCCGTCGGCGAACGCCAGACCTTTCCCGTAGGGCCCGTAGGTCATGAGCGTCGGATGTGCCAGTCCGTCATTCGGGCGGAAGACGTCAGCTCGCAGAACGATGCCGTCGTCCATCTCGATCGGCACGTCTCGTTCGACAAGCATCATCTTCGCCACTTGTTCCTGCGTATCCACGTCAGCCTCCACTCTTGCGCCTGCCACCGGGAACACTCGTCCACATCGACGGCTCTGGTTCGCGAGAACGGGCGATGCGGACTCGACGAATTCAACCGTCGACGCGCTCGACCAAAGACCACGGCGATCTACATCCGCTCGATTGGCCGCGCCATATCGAGGTCAGTCCAGAATGCCGCGGTGGAACGGCCCGGCGGCATGTGCTCACGCACATTACCCGTCGCCTGCAATGTGGCCCCGAACATAGCCACGGTTCCACCGCCCTCCGAGACTGAATGCCCGAGGCATCGAGCAGGTGCGCCGATGCCTCCCGCAACCGGGGAGGTCGACGCATGCGCGAACCGAAGTCCCGTCGGGCGGTCGTCGTCGGAGGTTCGATCGGTGGTCTCACCACTGCGCTGCTGCTGCGTGACCTCGGCTGGGATGTCGACGTCTTCGAGCGATCGACTCGCAATGACGCCCGCGGCGGCGGCATCGTGCTGCAGCCGGACACGATCCGCTGGTTCACCGAACGCAGTACGCAGGCGCTGGAGAGCCTCACTACCTCTACAAATCTCGTCCAGTACCTGGGCGGCGACAACAACGTAACCCACCGCGAGTACGCGCAGTGGTCCTACAGCTCGTGGGCGACCCTCCACTCGGCGCTGCTGCGGGACTTCGGGGTCGAACGTTATAGGCGCGGACACCGCGCCGTGGCAGTCACTCAGGACGCGTCGACTGCGACCGTCGAGTTCGACAATGGCAGCTTTGCCACCGGCGACCTCGTGGTATTCGCCGACGGGGTGAACTCAGTGGGCCGGCATTACGTCTCGCCTAACACATCCATCCGGTATTCCGGCTACATCGGTTGGCGCGGCCTCGTGCCGGAGCGTCTGTTGAGCAGCGAAACGAGTGCGGTTCTTGGCAGTTCCGTGACCTACGCGGTTGTGCCGGACTCACACATCGTGATGTATCCCGTGCCCAGCCCAATCACGGACGGCAGAACCGAAAGGCTTATGAACTTCGTCTGGTATCGCAACGTTCCGGCGGGACGCCGACTCGATCAGTTCGTCGGCGGCGCATCCGATGGGGTTCTGTCGTTGCATCCAGAGCAGGTTCCGCGCATCGAGGTCGAACGGATGCAGACTGACGCAGCTCGCGACCTACCGCCCGCAGCGGCCGAGGTTGCTTCACGCTGCGTCGCTCCTTACGTCCAGGTCGTCAGCGACATTCGCGCCGCGCAGATGGTCCGGGGCCGGGTCGCGATACTCGGTGACGCCGCATGCGCCGCTCGCCCGCACGCGGCGGCCGGCACGGCCAAGGCCGCTGCCGACGCGTGGAGTCTGGCCACGGCGATCGAAAAGGCGGGCGGCAACCTGGACCAGGCCCTTCAGGTCTGGGAGCCGGTTCAACTCGCCCTGAGCGCTCAACTTGAGTCGCGCGTGCAGGCCATGGGTGAGCGTGCACAGTTCGACAACTCCTGGCGCCCGGAGGATCCCGAACTGCGGTTCGGTCTCTACGGGCCCGGAACCTGACGGAAACGGAGGGAGCATGATGAGTGAGAGATCCCGGGACAACGGACAAAGGCCCGTCGCGAGCAGCCTTGATCTGCCTCTGGCAGGCGAACTGACCGCCAGCGACTTTGCCGGCTGGACCGATGAGCTGGTCGAAGAGTTCCGCGTTCACGCGCAGGACGGGCATGTGGGTTCGCGTCTGCTCAGCGAAGACCCCCGTGTCCGGGTCTGGGAAATTCGGCTGGCACCTGGCGAACGATGGCACGCTCATCGTCACGTGCTCGACTACTTCTGGACAGCCATCACGTCCGGCCACAGCATTCAGCATACGCACGACGGAACGACTCGCGCAGTACACTACAAAGCAGGCGAAACACGCCATTTTGAATTCGAGCGCGGCGAGTTTCTGCTTCATGACATCGAAAACGTGGGTGAAGCCGATCTCGTATTCACGACTGTCGAACATCTCGACAGCGAGAACTCACCCCTTCCGATCGAGCCTTGAGGGCACAGCCTCCAGGAGTGCTCCTGTCATACCCTTGAGCCGGGATCACGGGCGACCATCACCTGCGAGTCGTCGGGTTGGAGGCACCTCTTGAGCGAGCCGATGCCCCACGAAGTGACGCCGACCACCGTGTGGATCGCGGCGCTTGAGTTGCTGGCCCGTCAGGCCGGGGCAGGGAGTTCTTCCGAAGACCTGCACCAGAGACTGGTCGCGGTGGGGCGCCAGCTCACCGGGTTCGACTTCTGCGCAGTTCTTCTCCCCGACGAGTCAAGAACTCAGCTGCTCATCCGCGCCTGGGCGGGTCTGGACACCTTCTACGTCGAGCAGATCAACTCCCGTAACCCGTTGACGCTCGGTAGCACGGCGAGACAGTCTCCCTCCAGCAGGGCCTATACCTCCGGAGTCTCCGTCTGGGTATCTGACATCACGCAGCACGCTGACTTCACGCAGTGGTCCGGTCCTGCGCGGGCGCAGGGTTACAGGACGCTGTTGGCTGTGCCGCTGCGAGCGGGCGATCAGATCGTCGGGACCTTCAACTGTTACAACAGAGAGGTCATCGCCCCGGATCCCCAGCTTCGTCACTTGGTGGAGGCCCTGACGGATTTTGCGAGCGCTGCTCTCGAAATCACGCGGCTCCGCCAGGCGGAGACCGGCCGGATGAATCAGCTCGAGGATCTCAACCAGGAACTGCGCGACCGGCAGGTGCGGGACGAGCGGTCTCAGGAGTTGCATCGTCGCCTTACCGACGTGGCGCTCACCAACTCGGATCTCGCCCACCTCGCACAGGAGTCCGCGCAGATGGTGGGTGCCGGCTTCCTGAGGATCGTCGACGAATCGGGTTTCGTGCTGGCCCAGGCAGGCTCCGACTCGGTCGAAGACCCGGCGCCGGAGGACTCGAACTCTGCAGTGGTTCTCCTGCACGGGGAGGCAGCTGCACGCATCGAAGCTTTCGGCGTGACCCTCGACCCCGACATGGCGGCTCGCGCACTGGAGCATGCGGCGACCGTCTGCGCGCTTCTCCTCCTGCGCGACCGGACCGCGGCCGAGGCCGAAGCACGCTTCAGAGACGATCTGATCGGGGACCTGTGTTCCGGCGACCCTGAGCGCCGCACTGCGGCCCGGCAGCGTGCGCTGCGAGCGAACCTGCTGGTCGATGAGGTTCAGGTAGTCGTGATGAAGGATCAGAGCGAAGGCAGTGCCGCGAAAGCCGACAACTCGCCGCTCGGGCGCCGGATGCGATCCATTTCGAGCCGACGGCCCCGCCTTGTGTGCGGCCGGCTCGGCGACTACTGGGTCGCTCTCTGGCCGGCCGAGGAAGGCGCAGGGGACATAGCTGCCACCCTCAGGCACAGCGCGATCGGCTCTCAGGTACACGCAGTAGTGGCCTCTGCCAGCGGTTCAGGAGACCTGGCCAGGGCATTCCGGATGGCACGAGGCGCGCTTGAACTCGGCGGCTCCCAGGCTCCGCTGGTGCGCACCATCGAGGACCTGGGGGTGGTGGGCCTGTTGCTCCAGCTGGAGGACCAAACGGCCGTCGCGAGCTTCAGTGATCGCGTGCTGGGTGCACTGCGCCAGAGCGATCTCGAGCGCTCGACAGACCTGATCCTCACCCTGCGAACCTACTTGGCCCATGATTGCCGCGCCGATGTGTCCGCTCAAGAGCTCTTCGTTCACAAGAACACGATCTCCCAGCGGCTTCGGCGCATCGAGAAGCTGACAGGACTCTCTCTCGCAAGTCCTTCAGACATCTTGCAGTTCAGTGCCGCCTTGGCAGCTGACGGCATCCGGGCAGCATCCGGCCCTTCTGCAACCGAGCGCTAGTCCGTCCCCCTCTCCTGAGCTCTTTGGGCACGCAGTTTTGTCGCGTGTCGGGGTAACCCTTCGCTCGGCGTACGGGAAGAGTCACCATGTACAGCCTTGCCACCGTTCTCGCGCTGTCCACCGGCGCCTTCGCCGAGAGGGACGCGATCGTAACCGTGGATTCTCGCCTGACGTACCGGCAGGTGAATGGCGACGCGGACCGATTCGCAAACCTCCTGGCGTCGAAGGGGCTCCGCCCCGGTGACGAAGTCGCTCTTCGATTTCCGCGTGAGTTCGGAGAGCACGCGAAGCCGGTGCGCCTTCGCCGCCGTCGCCGACCCACAGGCCGAGGGTGTCGCGGTGTCCCTCGGCGGTGGCGTGGGTAGTGAGCTGGCCCTCCGCCACGGCCGGGAGCCGGGCCGTTTCGGTCGGCCCGCTCTCACTGAGGTCGACGGCAGCTACGCGCTCACCGCCCGAGATGTCCTCGATCCCGCTGGTGGCGCCGTGAGGACGGAACCCTTCTCCGCGATCTGCATGTCCTCTGCCTTCAGTTTCGGTGTCGCCGTTTCCATGAACCGTTCAGAGACCGCCGACATTCGGTCTTCGGCCTCACAGTGCGCGCTTCAGCGCGCGCGCCTGCCGGCGCCAGAACTCCCGCGAGATTTCGGCCTTGGGAAACACGAGGTCGAAGCCGTGGAAAGCGCCGGGGATGACGTCGAGGTCGCAGGGGACGCCGCTGTCGCTGAGCCGGCGCGCGTACTCGACGTCTTCGTCGTGGAAGAGGTCGAGGGTGCCGACGCCGATCCAGGCCGGGGGGAGGCCGGTGAGATCCTCGCGGCGGGCGGCGGCCGCGTAGGGGGAGACGTCGGGGCCCGCGACGGCGTCGCCGAGGTAGGACGACCAGCCGTACCGGTTGCTCTTGGGCGTCCAGACACGCACCTTGAGGGTGTCCAGGTCGGTTCTCGTCGTCGTGCGGTCGTCCAGCATGGGGTAGAGGAGCAGCTGGAACGCCGGGCGGATCTCGGCCCGGTCATGGGCGAGCAGCGCGAGGGCCGCGGCGATTCCGCCGCCCGCGCTGGCACCGCCGATCGCGATGCGGTCGACGTCGATGTGCAGGTCGTCGGCTCGCTCGGCCAGTCCGCGCAGCGCGGCGTAGGCGTCCTCGACCGCGGCGGGCGCGGGATGGTCCGGCCCCAGTCGGTAACGGACCGCGGCGACGGTGATGCCGAGCTCGCGGGCGAAGGCGATGTTCGTACGGTCGTCCTGCTCGGGAGCGCCGAAGATCAGGCCGCCTCCGTGGATCCAGAGCAGCGCCGGAGCCGCTGTCTTCAGGCCGGTCGGCTGGAAGACGCGAAGCGAGACGGACGGTGCGCCCTTGGGGCCGGGCACGACGATCTCCTGAACCGTGACGTCCGGTCCTGGATCGGTCGCGCGCCACTTCACGCTCCGCACGAGGCGCGACGACAGACGGCCGTAGGACACATTGGGGATGAAACGACCTCGTTTGAGGTCGGGGTGGAAGGTACTCATCGGGTCCTCATCGAGGGGGTACGGAATCGTCTGGCCACCCGGTGGCGGGTGTTCGGCGTCGAGAGGGGGGACGGTTCGGCGGGCGTCCGTAGCGCGGCGGATGCCAGGTGGGCTATTCGACGCGGGTGCGTGTCGCGTTCGGCGTCGGTGCGCTCGGCGACGAGTTCGGTGAACTGCCGCGGCACGCGCCGAACTCTGGCGTCGCCTTCCGACCGTGATGTGGTCGGCGAGGCTGGTCCCGAACCTCCGGGCGACTTGGCCAGCCGATCTCCGACCCCCCGCAGCGAGCTTGGTCGCGCGGCGGTGCACGTAGCTGAAGCCGCCGTCGTGGTCAGCCATCCCGGCCGTCGCCTGCCGGACCGGGACGAGTTCGCGTGCGTCGCGGACCTGCGCGCCACTGCAGGCCATGCTCGCGTCCGTTCCCCCGTCCCGATCCGGCAGGCGCGCGAGTCCTGTGCTGCCGCGCCCGTCCGCCAGGTCAGATCTTGGTCTTCTCCCGGACCCAGGCGCCGATCTGTGCGATGGCGGCGTCGGTCTCCGGAATGCGGCCGGCACCGTAGACGTAGGAGTGCTGACCTCCGGGGACCACGACGGTCGTGGTGTCGATTCCGGCGTCCTTGACGCGGGCGGCGAACTCCTCGTCCTCGCCGGCCAAGACCTCGTACGTGCCCCAGGAGACCAGGGTCGGAGGCAGACCGCTCAGGTCCGCCCGGTTGAGGTTGATCCGGGTGTCCGTGAACTCGATGCCGGTGCCGCCGATCCAGGATTCCCGGAAGAACTCCAGCAGTTCCTTGCTGAGGATCTTGTCCGTCCCGGCGTTGGTCGTGATCGTCTCGTTGGCGATCTCGAGGTCGCACCAGGGGGAGATCGACACGATGGCGCCGGGCAGGGGCTGCTTCTTGTCGCGGAGGCGCAGCGCCAGGGCGACGGCGATGAACCCGCCGATCGAGTGGCCGATCGTGATGATGTTTCCGGGCTCGTACCCTTCGGAGAGCAGCCAGTTGAAGGCCGCCTCCGCGTCGTCCACCTGGGCCGGGTACTTGTGTTCCGGTGCGCGCCGGAAGTCCAGAACCAGTACGGGGGCGCCTGCGGCCTTCGCGATGTGGCCGGCGAGCTTCCGGTCGACGGGCGCCGACGCCAGCACGGAGCCCCCGGCGTGGCTGTGCAGGAGGACGTGGTCGGTGTTGGCGTCGACGGGTTCGCACCAGATTCCCGGCACACCGCCCGCGTCCACCTCCCGATAGGTGACGCCTTCCGGCTCCCGGGCCGCGAGATGGACTTGCTCCGCCTGGATGCGCGCAGCCTCCAACTCGGACGGGGGATTCGCCCCTGTGGCCAGCCATTCCGCGAAGTGGATTGCTTCCGGGCTCAGTTCGACTGCAGTCTGCTCAGACATTTGGTAACTCCATGGGGGCCATTTGGCATATCGGTCCGCCCGGACCGGTATCGCCGGGGTTTGTCAGGCGGTGTGGGTGGGGTAGTCGGTGTGGCCGATCTCGTCTGCCACTGCGGTGGCGCCCTCGGCGGCGGGCGGATGCGGTTTCGAAGTAGCCGCCGACCTTGTTCGACCACCGCATCCGCTGCCACCTCGTCGAAGACGCGCCGACATTTCCGGGCGGCTTCGGGCTCGCGAAGTGGGCGTCAGTTCGGCATCCGATTGAACCGGCGGACGATGCGGTCGAAGATCCGGGCCGGTAGGACGCGGTGGAACACGCTGATGCCGGCGGCGGTCGTGCCTGCGGTGCGCCGCAGTTTCGGGTTCTTGTCGGTGGCCGCCGCGACGATCACCTTGGCGACGGTAGCGGGATCGTCGCCGCCGCTGGTGTTCTTCGCCAGCACCTCGTCAAAGGTGCGTCGCCTCGACGCGTAAAGCGGCAATGGGGTGTCGCCCTGCACGCTGTGGTCCCCGAACGGGGTGTTGATCGGGCCGGGCTCCACGAGCAGGATCCGCACGCCGTGCTCGCGGACCTCGTGGTCCAGCGACCCGGAGTAGCCCTCGACCGCGTGCTTTGTCGAGGTGTAGATGGCCATGAACGGGCTGGGGACGAACCCGCTGAGCGAGGAGATGTTGATGACGCGTCCGCTCCGCTGCGCGCGCATGTGCGGCAGCACCGCCTTGGTCATCCGCATGACGCCGTAGACGTTGACGTCGAAGACGTCCTGCGTCCGGGCCACGGAGAACTCCTCGGCGGCGCCGTTGGCGCCGACGCCGGCGTTGTTGACCAGGACGTCGATGCGCCCGAACCGGTCGATCACCTGCTTGACCACGGCGGCGACCGACTCGTCGCTGGTCACGTCGAGATCGAGGTAGCTCACCCCGGCGGGCGCGGTGACCCGCGCGGTGTTGCGAGCGGTTCCGATCACCTCGAAACCCGCCGCGGCGAAGGCGCGGGCCGTCTCCTTGCCCACCCCCGATGAGGCACCCGTCACGAGCACCACCGGTCGAGTTGCCACCATCACGAGCTCCCTTGGTTTTGACGCGCTCCCGCATCTTCTTACGCTCGTATGTCTTACGTTCGTACGACTATATAATGATCGTCAGCCAATGGCAAGTGGCTACGCCCACTGATCCGAGAAGGATTCGAGAAACGTAGGGCGCGACACGGGAAAGGCCATGAGCGGACGACGAGCCGGAGTCGTCGGCTGATCTTCCCTACATAGTCTCTTTTGCCCACTTTGCTCATTTTTCTCCTGGTACGCCTGTCTGGCTACCACGACGGCGAACTGCGAGCTCCGGTCCTTCATGCATGGCAAGAGGCCCCTACCGCCAGGAAGCAAGGGCGGCCAAGCGCGCGTATCGCAGCTTCGAAGCTGGTGGTGTTGCGCAGGGGTCCAGACGGCGGAGCCCAGGCAGGGCCAGACAGCACCGCACCGTTGAACTCGTTCACCTGACCGGGGTGCCAGTCGGGCGCGAGGACGGTGGCGTGGCGACCGCGGTGGTCGGAGTGGACGAGAGCCAGGATGTCCGGGTGCACGGTGAGGGGGTCGGTGTCCTCGAACGAGTGAGGCGGATGAGTTCGTGGAAGATCGCGGTGCCTTCCCAAGCTGCGCGGTCACCGTGGGTGAGGGCAGCCATGCGGTGGCCGCGTTCATGGTGGCTTCCTGGCCGGCGGCCGCGAAGTGGACCGCGGAGGTCGATGCCAGCATCAAGGAGCCGCTTCCGGCTCGTCGTTGGTCGACCTGGAAATGGATCGCGGCGACGAGGTCCTAGGGCATGCCGCTGGTCAGGACGTTTTCGGTCTGCAGGCCGCTGTCCTTCGGTTCGGGCCGCTTGAGCTGCCGTCGGCTCCGCGCAGGTCATCTGCATCCAGGGCATGCCATGGCGAGCCCTGGGGCCCGAACACGGGTC
>NZ_VJZC01000263.1 GCF_009377185.1 Streptomyces spongiae | reverse complement strand
GGCTTCGGCGGGGCCATCGCCACCGGTGCGGCGAATGCCGACCCCGTGGTCGCCACCGCGGTGGGCGCCGTCTGCGGGCTGGGCGCGGCCTGGCTGACGTACCGCTTGAGCTGTGCGCTGATGCGCGATCAGACGGCCGTCACCCCCACCGGGAGCGATCTCGTGGGCACCTCGGGCAACGTGGTGACCCCCATCCCGGCCGACGGCTTCGGTGAGGTGCTGCTCCGACTTGCCGGCCAGCCCGTGAAATTTGCCGCCCGCAGTGCTGGACCGGTGGCGCGGGGCGCAGAGGTGTGGGTGGAGGCGGCGCCGACCGCCACGTCGGTCGTGGTCCGCCCGGTGGACCTCTGATCCTTCCTCTTTCCTCAGTTTTTCTCAGTTCTTTTCTCGTATGCGAATCGGGGGCACTGCCATGAGTTCTGTCGTCGTCGCGGTCGTGGGAGTCGTCGTACTCCTCGTCCTGCTGGCACTCGTCGTGATCACCCGCTACAAGGTCGCGGGCCCGAGTGAGGCGTTCATCGTCACCGGTCGGCGTGGCAAGAAGGCCACCGATCCGGAGACAGGCCGGATCTTCACCGACAACAGCGGGCAGAAGGTCGTGGTCGGTGGTGGGGTGTTCGTCGTGCCGTTCGTGCAGCAGAAATTCACCCTCGACCTGTCCTCCCGGCACATCCCCGTCGCGGTGCGCGGCGCGGTCACCCTGCGCGGGGTGAAGGCCCACCTGGAGGGGGTCGCGATCGTCAAGGTCGGCGGCACCGAGGACTCCATCCGCGCCTCTGCTCAGCGGTTCCTGATGCAGCAGGACGGCATCGTCGGCTTCACCCAGGAGGTGCTCTCCGGTGCGCTGCGCGCGATCGTGGGCCGCATGTCGGTGGAGGACATCATCCGTGACCGGGCCGCGTTCGCCGGCCAGGTCGCCGAGGAGGCCGAGGCGAGCCTGTCCGGGCAGGGCCTGGTCCTGGACGCCTTCCAGATCCAGGACATCACGACCGAGGGCTCGTACCTGGAGGACCTCGGCCGACCCGAGGCGGCCCGCGCCAGGCAGGAGGCCGACATCGCCGAGGCCGTCGCCCGCCGCGCGGCCGAGCAGGCCCGGCTGAAGGCCGAGGAAGAGATCGCGATCGCCCAGCGGACCTTCGCCCTCAAGCAGGCCGAGATCAAGGCCGAGACCGACGAGGCCGCCGCGCGTGCCGCGGCTGCCGGCCCGCTCGCCGAGGCCGCGCGGAGGCAGGAGGTGCTTGCGGAGCAGGAGAAGGTCGCCGAACGGCAGGCCGCGCTGACCGACCGCGAGCTGGACACCAAGGTCCGCAAGCCCGCCGACGCCGCCCGCTACCAGGCCGAGCAGGAGGCCGAGGCCCGCCGCATCGCGCTGGTCAAGGAAGCCGAAGCCGCCGCCGAGCGGGCCCGGTTGACCGGTGAGGGCGAGAAGGCACAGCGGGCCGCGCTCGCCGAGGCCGTCCGTATCGAGGGTGAGGCCGATGCCGCGGCGATCACCGCGAAGGGCACGGCCGAGGCCGAGGCGATGCAGAAGAAGGCCGACGCCTTCGCTCGGTACGGCGACGCGGCCGTGCTGCAGATGCTCGTGGAGGTGCTGCCGCAGGTCGTCGCCAAGGCATCCGAGCCGCTCAGCGCGATCGACAAGATGACGATCATCTCCACCGACGGCGCCACTCAGCTGTCACGTACCGTCGCCGACAACGTCGCACAGGGCCTGGAACTGCTCGGCTCCACCACCGGAGTCGACCTCGCCGAGTTGCTGAAGGGCATCACCCAGCGGGCCGGCGGTTCGCAGCCCGCGACGACGGGGCCCACTGGGGCCAACGGGAAGGTCGAAATCACCGGCTGACGCCGCCAGTCGGTCGAGGAGCGAGCCCGGGCGGTCCTGGCACCGCCCGGGCGGGCCCGTTCGTGCGGGCATGCGCTAAAAAGACGTCGACGGCGCATTCAGTTCGGGGGGACCTACATGGTGGGGCGGGACGTGTCCGAAGAGAACGAGGAGTACGTGGAGGGGTACGCCCGTATCCTCGCGGACGCCTCGGTGACCGGCCGCCGACTGACCCGGGAAGACCTGGATTCGCGCCGTGCGCTGGGCGTGCAGGCGGCGGAGGCCGGCCTCGGGTTGCGCGCCCTGGTCGGCGCCCACCTGGCCGCCACCCGGGCGTACTGGCCGGCAGGGAACGGCGCGTCCGTGGACGACGTGCTGGCCGCCGTGGAACAGGCCGTCGATGCCTTCGCCGAGGGCTACGAGCGGGCGCAGCGGCTCGCCGTACGCCGGGAAGAAGCCGCTCGCCGCGAATTCATCGACGATCTGCTGTACGGCCGCAGCGACCTGGGCCGGCTGGCCCAGCGCGCGGAACGCTACGGGCTGCGGCTGTCGTACGAGCACGCGGTCGCCGTGGCGCGCGGCACGGTCGCCTACGAGGAAGGCGATGCGGTCCTCCGGGAGGTGGAGCATGCGCTGATCGGCCGGTTCGGTGACCGGAGCATCCTGCTGACCACCAAGGACGGACGGCTGGTGTGCATCGCCCCGGGTGATCAGGGCGAGGTACTCGCGTACTTCGCCAAGCAGGCGTCCTCTGCCACCGGGGGCGGGCAGGTGGCGATCGGCCGCCCGCAGCCCGGCGCGGCCGGCGTCGTCCAGTCCTACGAGGAGGCCCTGAACGCCCTCGACCTGGCCGACCGCCTCGAACTCGACGAACCCGTGCTGCGCGCGGCGGACCTCCTCGTCTACCCCGTCCTCACCCGCGACCGGCAGGCCATGGCCGATCTGGTCGAAAGCGCCCTCGGCTCGCTGCGCCAAGCCCGCGGCGGCGCGCAGCCGCTCCTGGACACCCTCACCGCCTATTTCGACTCCGGCTGTGTGTCCGCGGAGGCGGCGCGGCGGCTCTCGCTGAGTGTGCGCGCTTTCACCTATCGCCTGGAGCGCATTCACAAGCTCACCGGTGCCGACCCGTCCGACCCGGTGCACCGCTACACCCTGCAGACCGCGGTGATCGGGGCCCGGCTGCTGGACTGGCCGACGAAGCCCTTCTGAAGTCCCTCGGGAGGGGCCCGTCGGCCCGCCCGCGGTGGCCGGGGACAACGCGCTGTGCTCTGTTGCTGGGCCACTCACAGCTCTGCGGAACTCGGGGGCCGCGGACGTTGACCGTGATGGCAGTCACAGAAAGCTGTGCGCCCCGGGGAGCGCCCGGGGCGCATACACGTGGCTGCGACGGATAGTGTGTAAAGAACGCGTCAAGAGGCGCGGGGTGTGCCGGGAAGTCTGGTCGGCGTCGAAGGGGCACGTGTGCCCGCAACTCGATGCTGTGGAGGTCCTCCCGGATGCGTGACGGCCGGCGTGAGCGTTCTGTCTTCCTCGGCCTGCTGCCCTGGCCGGAGCGCGTGCAGGTGGCGCGTGCCCTGCGTACGGAGACGGTCGGCGGGCTGGTGCTGCTGGCGGCGGCCGTGGTGGCGCTGGTGTGGGCGAACACCCCATGGAGCGGCGCGTACGAGGACCTGCGCGACGCCCACTTCGGGATACCCGCGCTCGGCCTGGACCTGTCGGTGGGGCACTGGACCGCGGACGGGCTGCTGACCGTCTTCTTCCTGGTCGCCGGGATCGAGCTGAAACGCGAACTTGTCGTCGGCGAGCTGCGGACCCCGGCCACCGCCGCCCTGCCCGTGGTCGCCGCTCTGTGCGGCATGGCGGTCCCCGCCGCCGTCTACCTGGCCACCACCGGACTCGGAGGGGGCAGCGGTCAGGGCTGGGCCGTGCCGATGGCCACCGACATCGCCTTCGCGCTCGCGGTCCTCGCGGTGCTCTCCACCCACCTGCCGTCCGCCCTGCGTGCCTTCCTGCTCACCCTGGCCGTGGTCGACGACCTGGGCGCGATCCTGGTGATCGCCGTCTTCTTCACCAGCGATCTCAACCCGATCGCGCTCGCCGGGGCCGTGGCCGGGCTGGTCGTGTTCTATGTGCTGCAGCGGTTCCGGGTGCGCGGCTGGTGGTGGTACATGCCGCTCGGGGTGGCGATCTGGGCGCTGATGTACAACGGCGGGGTGCACGCCACGGTCGCCGGCGTGGCGATGGGTCTGATCCTGCGGACCACACGGGACGAGGGCGAGGACGCCTCGCCCGGTGAGCGGACCGAGCATCTGCTGCGGCCGGTCTCGGCCGGCGTGGCGGTGCCGCTGTTCGCCCTGTTCGCCGCAGGGGTGAGTGTGTCGAGCGGCGCGGTGGGTGAGGTGTTCACGAGCCCGGAACCGCTGGGAGTGGTGCTCGGGCTGGTGGTGGGCAAGACGGTGGGGATCTTCGCGGGCACCTACCTGGCGGCCCGGTTCACCCGGGCCCGGCTCAACCCCGATCTGGCCTGGGCGGATGTCTTCGCGCTGGCGGTCCTGGCCGGGATCGGCTTCACGGTCGCCCTGCTGATCGGCGAACTCGCCTTCCCCGACCCGGCCGACGCCGAGCACATCAAGGCCGCCGTCCTGCTCGGCTCGCTGATCGCCGCGACGGTCGCGGCCCTGCTGGTCAAACGCCGCAACAGGATCTACCGCCGCCTGTGGGAGGCCGAGACCCGGGACGAGGACGCCGACGGCATCCCCGACATCTACCAGCACACCGCCCCCGGCCGGGACAACACCGACGGCACCAGCTGAAGGAGGGTGGCCGTGCGCGCAAGGGATCTCGCAGTTCGAGACGCCGTTCGAGCCCGGAAGAAAAAGAACAAGCTGAGCGAGTGGTGAAGATCTACGGGCTGGGGCTGCCGGGGCCTGTATCTCCCGTCACCAGCCGGTCATCAGCAGGTGATTGAGAAGCAGGGCGAGGACGGCCTGCGCGGTGAGCCAGGCGCGGGGCCGGGGCAGGAACGCGCATGCGGCCAGTAGCCACATGGCGAACGGCAGCCAGATGCGCTCGGTCTCCGCCTTGCTCATCCCGGACAGGTCGGCGATGAGCAGAGCAGCGAACGCGGCGGCGACCAGCAGGGCGAGGCGGACGTCGGGGGAGGTGATGGACCAGCCCGTCCGGGGCACGACACGCCGGCGGAGGGAAGAGCCGACACGTACGGCAGTGCCGTGGCGGTCGTCTGTCCGCACCTCCGTCTCTGGAGGGTTGAGGGGAGAACGTGCCTTGAGGCGTGTCAGAGGACCAAGGAGCGTGGCGCCGGTTCGTCGTAGGCCGGCCACTGTCGCCGGGCCGACGACCAGGACCGTGCAGGCGAGATTGGCCCACACCCAGTAGCCGTAGGGCCGGATGCCGCCTGCCCCTTGGTAGTAGCGCTCGACCAGGAGGTGATACGCCTCCCACCAGTTGAAGCCCGCGAGGGTGAGGACGAGCGGGACGACGGTGATTCCGGCGAGGGCGTAGGGCAGGGGCCGGGCTCGTCGGGAGCCGAGCAGCAGGACGGCGCCCGCGATCACGGCGAAGAGGGTGAGGCCGTAGGAGAGGTAGCAGGTGAGGCCGAAGAGGAGCCCGGAGGCGAAACCGTTGAGCCGCGGCCGGTGTCCGGTGACCGCGAGGGCGAGGAACGCGATGCTCCAGGCGGCGACCGCGGCGAAGTAGCCGTCCGCGGACGTCCCCATCCACACCGCGGCCGGTGTCAGTACCAGGAACGGTGCTGCCCGGCGCGCGAGGGCCTCGTCCGCGAGCGCCCGCATGGCGATCAGTACCGCCACGCACGCCGACGCGCCGACGGTGATGCACCAGACTCCGGCCCAGCCCCCTCCGCCGAGCCCTACCCGGTCGAGCAGGACGAACGTGAGCGTCGCCGCCGGCGGGTGGCCCGCCACATGCGGGGGCCAGTGGTCGGGGGAGTGCAGCAGGATGTGCCCGGTGAAGTCCCGCAGCGTCGCGGGGATGTCCTGGAAGCGGTCGATGACCTGCAGGTACTCGTACCTGGTCGTGAGCCGCGTCGCGATCCCGCGCTGCCAGCCGTCGATCAGCGCCAGTGACCACGTCCACGCCATCGCCGTACCCCAGGCGGCGGCGAGCAGCGCGCGCCACGGCAGCCGGGCGGCCACGCGCGGGCCGTACGGCACGACGGCGACCGCGACGACCAGCGCCGCCGGGGTGCCGGGGCCCACGTGGGGGCCCCAGTTGGCGTACAGGGGAGGCCAGCCCACGTGCAGGTTGTCGTAGGTGAAGTGGAGGTGCCGGCCGACCAGGACGGCCACCACGACGAGGAGGACGGCGGCCAGGACAGCGGCCAGGTCGCGGAAGGGGGTGCGGATCACACACGGAACGCTAGGGCGGAAGGGGCCGAACAGGGTCGCCCGCGGTGCTGACGTCAGAGTTTCGTCATGGGTCGCGCACCCCTGTACAGGCATGTTCTTGCCTAACGTCGGGACATGCCCGACGAACGCCTGCCTTCCTCCCCCGGTTTCTGGCGCAGTCCCCTGCGCGGTCCGTGGTTCACCTCGGTGCTCGGTGTCGTGCTGCTCGGCGGGATCACCGTGCTGTTCGTGACGGGACTGCTGTCTTACGCCGCGTACAACCCTGATCTGTCGCCGGTGAACGACAAGACCCCGGACAAGGGGCTCCTCGGCTTCTACCTCTTTGCCTGGCCGACCGATCCGCACTGGCTCTACCGGCTCAACCAGGGCGTCCACGTCACGCTGGGCATCACGCTCATCCCTGTCCTGCTGGCCAAGCTGTGGTCGGTGGTGCCGAAGCTGTTCGCCCTGCCCCCGGCCCGGTCGCTCGCCCACGCCCTGGAGCGGATCTCGCTGCTCCTGCTGGTCGGCGGCGTGCTCTTCGAGTTCGTGACGGGGGTGCTCAACATCCAGCTGGACTACGTCTTTCCCGGCTCCTTCTACCCGTTGCATTTCTACGGGGCGTGGGTGTTCTTCGCCGCGTTCGTCGTGCACGTGGTGCTGCGGGCGCCGGCTGCCGTCCGCAATCTGCGTCGCATGCGGGAGGGGCAGGAACCGGAGGAAGAGTCCGGTGCGCAGCCGGAGTTCCCGCTGGTCTCCCCGCGGCCGGCCGAGCCCACGGTGTCGCGGCGTGGCGGGCTGTGGCTGGTCGGGGGCGGTTCGCTGCTGCTGTTCGGGACGACCGTGGGGCAGAACTTCGACGGTCCGCTGCGGCGGACGGCTCTCCTCGCACCGCACGGAGGTGCCGATCCGGGCAGTGGCCCGAACGGCTTCCAGATCAACAAGACGGCCGCGTCCAGAGGGATCAGCGCGGCGGAGACGAGTGAGGAGGCGTGGCGCCTGGTCGTCAGGGGGCGCTCCGGAACGGTCCGGTTGAGCCGAGCCGAGCTGCTGGATCTGCCCCTGTACAGTTCGGCGCTGCCCATCGCCTGCGTGGAGGGCTGGTCGACCTCGGACCAGTGGTGGCGGGGCGTACGGCTGCGGGATCTCGCTGCCTTGGTGGGATACGACGCGGACGCGGCGCCCGACGTCCTGGTGGAGTCCCTCCAGCGCCGAGGGGCGTTCCGCTCCGCGGCCCTGCGCGCCAACCAGGTGCGCGACCCGCGCTCCCTGCTGGCGCTGGACGTCAACGGTGAGCCGCTGAGCCCCGACCACGGTTACCCGGCGCGGGTGATCGCGCCGGCTGTGCCCGGCGTCCTGAACACCAAGTGGGTGGCCCGGATGACATTCGGCGACCTCTGAGAGGACCTGCGATGAGACCTGTGATGCGCATCCGTGTGAAGGTGGGCAGCCCGCTGCAGCTGCTGCTCCTGGCCTGCTCGTTCACGCTGGTCGGCTACGCGGGTGTACGGCTGCTGGCGGACGACTGGTTCCAGGTGGCGCTGTGGTTCGTGGGGGCGGCACTCCTCCACGACCTGGTGCTGCTGCCGCTGTACGCGGTGGCGGACCGCGCGGTCGTGGAGTCACTCGGCGCGGCCGGCCACCGGGAACGGGCCCTGTATGTCCGGGTGCCGGCCGCTCTGTCCGCGCTGCTTCTGCTCGTATGGTTCCCGCTCATCAGCGGCCGGGTGGCGGACCACTACCCCTCGGCGACCGGCCTGTCCGGGGAGGGCTTCCTCGCCCGCTGGCTGCTGATCACGGCCGTGCTCTTCGGCGGCTCGGCGCTGCTGCTGGTGCTGCGGCTGCGCAGGGCGACGAAGCAGCGACCGCCGGCCGCCCACTGATCGACGGCACACCAGCCCAGCGGGCGGGCGTACCGGAGCAGGGCCGGGGTGCCGAGCCGGGCCCAGGGGAACAACGGGGCGCCGGCGGTCCCCGGGGCATCGGCTCCGCGCACGATGTGGACGTCGATTCGCTCGTCCACGTCGACCGGGACCGTCTCGGCGATCAACAGGCCACCCGGCAGCAGCAGTTCGGCCAGTCTGCGGAGCAGGGCGTGCGGGTCGCCGCCGATGCCGAGGTTCTCGTCCAGGAGCAGGGCGGTGTTCCACCGGCCCTCGCCGGGCAGGGGTTCGAAGACCGACCGCCACAGGGCCTGCCCTCCGAGCCTGAGGGTGTGGGCGATGGCGGCCTCGCTGATGTCGATGCCGAGTGCGGTCCGGCCGCGGGCGGCGAGTTCCGCGACCAGCCGCCCCGGCCCGCACCCGACGTCGAGCACGGCACCCTCACACCGGTCCAGGATCCGCAGGTCCACGGCGTCGGCGGGCGCGCACCACCGCTCCACGTCCAGGGGCAGCAGCCAGCCGTCGCCGCGGCGCAGGAAGAGCGGTCCGTGGCCGGCCTGGAGGGCGTCGGCGTAGGGGTCGGCGGACCAGTTGTGCTCCGCGGTGTCCGCCGCCATCACCTCGTGTGCCGTGCTCATCGGCTGCCGACCGCCCGGAGCCGGTTGAGTTCCGCGGCGAAGTGGCCGTGGGGCGCCAGGGCGGCGACGGCTTCGGCGTCCGCGGCGGTGTCGACGTCCCGCAGACGCGGCAGGTCACGCACCCGCAGACCCGCGTCCACGAGCCGGGCGCGCTGAACGGCGCCGGTGACGGGCGTCGACATCGGGACCCCACGCAGCAGCTCAGGGTCCGGCTCCGCCAGCCCGAGCGCCCAGAAACCGCCGTCCTCGGCCGGACCGAGGCAGGCGTCATACCCATACCCGTCGAAGTCCACGGTGAGTAGTTCCGGTGTCACCTGCGGAGTGTCCATCCCGATCAGCAGGGCCGGACCGTCGCAGCCGGCGAAAGCCGCCGCCAGCCGCTCGTCGAGACCGCCCGCGCATTGCGGTACGACATCGAAGCCGGGCGGCAGCCAGGACCCGGCCGTCCCGTCGAGGACCAGGATCCGGCGCCGGGCGGGTGCCGCGGCCACCGCGCGCAGGGTGTCCGTGAGGGCCGCTTCGGCGAGCACTGCTGCTTCCTCGGGCGTGAATGGCGGGGTGAGCCGGGTCTTCACCCGACCAGGCCGGGGTTCCTTGGCGATGACGAGCAGGGTGGTCATCGACGGCTTCCTCCCCGCTCCCGCGCTGTGGCCGCCGTGGGTACGGCCGGTTCCTCGGCCAGGACGCGGCTCATGTCCCGTACCGCCTGCCAGGTGCCGCGCCAGGTCCCGGTCACCTTCGAGGCACCGGACCGAGGCAGGTACGGGACATCGTGCTCGGTGACGCGCCAGCCCGCGTCGGCGGCGCGCACCACCATCTGCAGCGGGTAGCCACTGCGCCGGTCGGTCAGACCGAGACCGAGCAGCGCCTCGCGGCGGGCGGCACGCAGCGGACCGAGGTCGTGCAGGCGCAGGCCGGTGCGGCGGCGCAGCATCAGCGCGAGCGCGAGATTGCCGGCCCTGGCGTGCGCGGGCCAGGCGCCCCGGCCCTGCGGTCGGCGACGCCCCAGCACCAGGTCGGCCTCGCCGCCTCGCACCTCGCGCACGAACGGCACGAGCAGCGCCGGATCCAGCGAGGCGTCACAGTCACAGAAACACACGATCTCGGCACTCGCGGCGGTCAGCCCCGCATGACAGGCGGCGCCGAAGCCGCGGCGCGCTTCGTGGACGACGGTCGCGCCGAGGCGGCGGGCGATGTCGGCCGAGCCGTCGGTGGACCCGTTGTCCACGACGAGGGCGCGCCAGCCAGCAGGGATGCGGTCGAGCACCCACGGCAGGGCTTCGGCCTCGTTCAGGCAGGGGAGGACGACATCGACGTCCTCGGGTTCGGAAGAGGTCATCACGGCTCTCACCCTACGAACGCGAACAGTGCATAACGGACATCGGCTCCTTACGAAACACGGACGTCCGTGCCTGCCGGCCGCTGGAGGGCGACGCGGACGAGCCCGCGATGCGAGGCTGGCCGTATGCAACAGCAGCCGTACGAGCCCGCGGCGGCCAGATCCGCCGGTGGCGACAGAACCGGTCGTGGGGGCGGGGCCGCCCGCGTCCTGGTGGTCGATGACGACCCCACGGTCGCGGAGGTCGTCTCGGGCTACCTGGACCGCGCGGGATACGTCGTGGACCGGGCAGAGGACGGGCCGACCGCCCTCGCCGCCGCTGCTGCGCACTGGCCGGACCTGGTGGTGCTCGATCTGATGCTGCCCGGCATGGACGGCCTGGAGGTGTGCCGCCGGATGCGTGAGCGCGGCCCCGTGCCGGTCATCATGCTCACCGCCCGTGGCGACGAGGACGACCGCATCACGGGCCTGGAGGTGGGCGCCGACGACTACGTCACCAAGCCGTTCAGCCCCAGAGAACTGGTGCTGAGGGTGGAGTCCGTCCTGCGCCGCACGCGGCCCCTCGCGAGCGCGCGCCCCCTGGACACGGCCGGCCTCACCGTCGACCCGGCCGCCCGCCGCGCCACCAAGAACGGCGCCGAACTCGCCCTCACCCTGCGCGAGTTCGACCTGCTCGCGTACTTCCTCCGGCATCCGGGCCGGGCGTACAGCCGCGAGGACCTGATGCGGGAGGTGTGGGGCTGGGACTTCGGCGACCTGTCGACCGTCACGGTCCACGTCCGACGGCTGCGCAACAAGGTCGAGGACGACCCGGCCCGGCCCCGGCTGATCCAGACGGTGTGGGGCGTCGGCTACCGCTTCGATCCCGCCGGCCCTTCTGGCCCTTCTGTCCAGGGCGAGGAGTGATCATGAGCGCCACCCTGCTCATCGCCGTGTACGCCCTCCTCGGCGCCGGCGCGGCCGGACTGCTCGGCGCCGGAACACTGTGGCTGCTGCGCCGCCGCTCACTGACCACGTCACTGACCGTGGTGGCGGCTGTCGCCGTGACCTCGATGCTCGCGGGCACACTGGTCGTGGCATGGGCGATGTTCCTGTCCGCGCACGACCTGTCGGTGGTCACGACGGTGGTCGCGATGGCGGCCGTCGTCTCCCTGGCCACCGCGCTGCTGCTGGGCCGCTGGGTGGTCGCCCGCAGCCGCGCACTCACCCTCGCCGCCCGCTCCTTCGGCGACGGCGGCGACTTCACCGCACCCCACGGTCCGGCCACCGCCGAACTCACCGCGCTCAGCCGCGAACTGGAGGCCACCAGCGCGAAGCTCGCCGAGTCCCGGGAACGTGAACGCCTGCTGGAGTCCTCCCGCCGGGAACTCGTCGCCTGGATCTCGCACGACCTGCGCACCCCGCTCGCGGGCCTGCGCGCGATGTCCGAGGCGCTGGAGGACGGCGTCGCCACCGACCCCGCCCGCTACCTGAAGCAGATCCGCACCGAGGTCGAACGCCTCAACGACATGGTCGGCGACCTCTTCGAACTCTCCCGCATCCACGCCGGCACGCTGGCCCTGTCGACCTCCCGGATGTCCGTCTACGACCTGGTCGGCGATGCCCTCGCCGGTGTGTATCCGCTGGCCCACGAACACGGGGTGCGACTTGTCGGGGACAGTATCGAGCCGGTACCGGTGGAGGTGGACGGCAAGGAGATGAGCCGTGTCCTGGGCAATCTCCTGGTCAACGCGATCCGGCGAACCCCCGCGGACGGCACGGTCATGGTGGCCGCCGAACGCCTGCCCGACGGTGTGGTGTTGTCCGTGACGGACGGCTGCGGCGGCATTCCGGAGGAGGACCTGCCCCGCGTGTTCGACACCGGCTGGCGCGGCACGCATGCCCGCACGCCTCCGGCGGGCGCCGGGCTGGGCCTGGCCATCGTCCGCGGCATCGTGGAGGCCCACCAGGGCAGCGCCACCGTACGCAACATCCCCGGCGGCTGTCGCTTCGAGGTGGTGCTGCCCGCGGCCGCTTCCTGAAACGGGCAGCACCACCGGTCCACCAAGGGCCCTACGCGCGCATCCCGGCCCGTGCGAACTCCCGTACGCCCTCCTCGAAGCCGACCTCCGGCTTCCACCCCAGCTCGGCCCGCAGCCGCGACGAGTCCGCCGTGATGTGCCGCACGTCGCCCAGCCGGTACTCGCCGGTCACGACCGGCGTCGGGCCGCCGAACGCGACGGCCAGCGCCCGCGCCATCTCCCCGACGGTGTGCGGCTCTCCGCTGCCGGTGTTGTACGCCGTGAGCGCGCCGACGGCCGTATCCGCCTCCAGCGCCACCGCGTTGGCGGCCGCCACATCCCGCACGTGCACGAAGTCCCGCCGTTGCCGGCCGTCCTCGAACACACGCGGGGCCTCACCCCGGGCGAGCGCCGAACGGAAGAACGAGGCGACCCCGGCGTAGGGAGTGTCCCGGGGCATCCTGGGTCCGTACACGTTGTGGTAGCGCAACGACACCGCCGTCCCGCCCGTCGACCGCGCCCAGGCGGCGGCGAGATGCTCCTGGGCGAGCTTGGTCGTCGCGTACACATTCCGCGGATCGGCCGGGGCATCCTCGGCAACCAGCCCCGGCGACAACTCCAGCCCGCACACCGGACAGCGCGGCTCGAAGCGCCCGGCCTCCAGATCGGTGACGGCCCGCGGCCCCGGCCGCACCACCCCGTGCCGCGCGCAGGTGTACCGGCCCTCCCCGTAGACCACCATCGATCCGGCCAGCACCAGCCGTCGGACGCCCTTCTCAGCCATGGCGGTGAGCAGTACGGCGGTGCCGAGGTCGTTGCGGGAGACGTACTCCGCCGCGTCGGCGAATCCGGTGCCAAGACCGACCATCGCAGCCTGATGGCACACGGCGTCCACACCTGACAGGGCACGGCTGACCGCCTCCCGGTCCCGCACGTCCGCGCCCGCCTCCTCGCGCACGTCGAACACCACAGGCTCGTGCCCGCGCGCTTGAAGCACCTCGACGACATGGGACCCGATGAACCCGGCACCGCCGGTGACCAGTACACGCATGCGCCCACGCTAGAGCGGCGAACCCGCCGGACCAGGGGACCGCGCCCAGCACGTCACCAGTCCGTAAGACAACGTGCCGCCCGATGGCCAGGGCACGGCGTGACGCAGCAGTTCGCCTCGGGCCGGGCGGCATCCGACGCTTTCCGGAACCTCTGACACTGCTTGCCGGAAGGGCGGTACGAGTCAGTCCGGCTGCTGCAGGGAGGGGG
>NZ_VJZC01000262.1 GCF_009377185.1 Streptomyces spongiae | reverse complement strand
CCGTACCCCTCTGGGAGGTACCCCACTTCCGCCCGGGGTCGGCCTCGGGCACTCCCCGCTGCCCTTACCGTTGACGCATGGATCTTCGACTACCCGCCTTGCGAGGCAAGAGGCGCTGGGCGGCGACGGCTGCGGCCGCCGCCGTCGCCGTGCTCGCCGGCACCGGCGTGTGGACGGCCGCCGCCTCGGACGACGCACCCCAGGTGCACCGGGCCGACAAAATCATGAACATGGGCGGCGGAGTGAGGATCGACACCTCGTACTTCACCGCGGACTCCGGCGACGGCGGCCGCCGCCCCGCCGTACTGCTCGCACACGGCTTCGGCGACAGCAAGGACTCCCTGCGCCAGCAGGCGGAGGACCTCGCCCGCGACGGGTACGCGGTCATGACATGGTCGGCACGCGGCTTCGGCAAGTCGACCGGCAAGATCGGGCTCAACGACCCGAAGGGCGAGGTCAAAGACGTCACCCGGCTCATCGACTGGCTGGCCGAGCGGCCCGAGGTCGAGCTCGACAAGAGCGGCGACCCGCGCGTGGGCCTCGCCGGCCCCTCGTACGGCGGCGCGATCTCGCTGCTGACCGCCGGGTACGACCAGCGGGTTGACGCGATCGCCCCGGCGATCACGTACTGGAACCTGGCGGACGCCCTGTTCCCGAACGGCGTGTTCAAGAAGCTCTGGGCCGGCATCTTCGTCAACACCGGCGGCGGCTGCGACAGGTTCGAGGCCCAGCTCTGCGCGATGTACGACCGGGTCGCCGAGACGGGCAAGCCGGACGCCGAGGCGGAGAAGCTCCTGAAGGAGCGCAGCCCCGCCGCCGTCGGCGACCGCATCAAGGTGCCCACCCTGCTGATGCAGGGCCAGACCGACTCGCTCTTCCCGCTCGGCCAGGCGGACGCCGCGGCCAAGGCGATCCGCGCCAACGGCGCCCCCGTGGACGTCGACTGGATCGCGGGCGGGCACGACGGCGGCGACATGGAGGTCGACCGGGTGAACGCCCGGGTCGAGTCGTGGTTCGACCGCTATCTGAAGGACGAGTCCGGAGTCGACACCGGTCCCGCCTTCCGCGTCTCGCGCCAGGCCGGCCAGGCGGACAACGACGGCACGGTGCGGCTGACCGGCGCGAACTCGGACACGTACCCCGGCCTGGGGAGTGCGATGCGCCCGGTCGCGCTGGCCGGCCGCGAGCAGACCTTCGACAACCCCGCCGGAGCCAACCCGCCCGCCATCTCGGCCCTGCCCGGCCTCGGCGACGCCGGTGGCCTCGCCCAGCTCTCCGCGCTGGGGCTCGGCATCTCCTTCGACTTCCCGGGCCAGTTCGCCGCGTTCGACTCGAAGCCCTTCGCGGAGGACCTGCAGATCACCGGCTCGCCATCGGCGACGGTCCATGTGAAGTCGACCAGCGAGGACGCCGTGCTCTTCGCGAAGGTCTACGACGTAGGACCGGACGGCCGCCAGCAGGAGCTGCCCTCCCAGCTGGTCACGCCCCTCCGGGTGGAGGGCGCCAAGGCCGGCAAGGACGTGACGATCACGCTGCCGGCGATCGACCACGAACTGGACGACGGCCACCGGCTGCGCCTCGTCCTCGCCTCCACGGACCTCGGCTACGCCTCCCCGACCACTCCGGCGAAGTACACGGTGTC
Organism: Streptomyces spongiae; assembly: GCF_009377185.1. Classification (GTDB taxonomy): domain Bacteria; phylum Actinomycetota; class Actinomycetes; order Streptomycetales; family Streptomycetaceae; genus Streptomyces; species Streptomyces spongiae. The sequence goes on along the minus strand of NZ_VJZC01000262.1, from coordinate 11,689 downwards.
CCTGAAGGGCGACCTGCGGGTTCCGGCGCCCCTGGGCGAGGACACCGCCGCGGCGCCGCTGCCCTCGTGGGTCTGGTGGCTGCCCCTCGCCGGAGCGGCGGTGGCGCTCGCGCTGCTGCTGACGGGCCGCCGACGGATCGTCGCGTCCGCGCCCGACCCGGAGCTGGCCGACGTCCCGCTCCAGATCACCGGCCTGAGCAAGCGGTACGCGAAGTCGGCGGACCGGTACGCGGTCAAGGACCTCTCCTTCCGCGTGGAGAAGGGCCAGGTGCTCGGCCTCCTCGGTCCGAACGGCGCGGGCAAGACGACGACCCTGCGCATGCTGATGGGCCTGATCAAGCCGGACGGCGGCGAGATCCGCGTCTTCGGTCACGCGATCCGGCCGGGCTCCCCGGTGCTGTCCCGCGTCGGCTCCTTCGTGGAGGGAGCGGGCTTCCTGCCGCACCTCTCCGGCCGCGAGAACCTGGAGCTGTACTGGCGGGCCACGGGCCGCCCGCCCGAGGACGCCCACCTGGACGAGGCACTGGAGATCGCGGGTCTCGGCGACGCCCTGGCCCGCGCGGTCCGCACCTACTCCCAGGGCATGCGCCAGCGGCTCGCCATCGCCCAGGCGATGCTCGGCCTGCCCGACCTGCTGATCCTGGACGAGCCGACCAACGGCCTCGACCCGCCACAGATCCGTGAGATGCGCGAGGTCGTCATCCGCTACGCGGCGGCCGGCCGCACGGTCATCGTCTCCAGCCACCTGCTGGCCGAGGTCGAGCAGTCCTGCACGCACCTGGTGGTCATGGACAAGGGCCGGCTGGTCCGGTCGGGCCTCGTCGCCGACATCATCGGCGGCGGCGACACCCTGCTCGTCGGCCTGGCCGCCGACATCGCCGACCCGGTGGTGGAGAAGGTGGCGGACCTGCCGGACGTGGAGTCGGCGGTGCGGACGGAGGGCGGACTGCTGATCCAGCTGACCCCGTCGTCGGCACCGGCCGTGGGTTCCGCCGTGGGTTCCCCGGCGGCCGACCGCGCCGCCGGTGCGGAGGGCCGCGCCGAGGGTACGGCTGCCAAATCCAGCACCTCGGTCTCCGAGGGCGCACCCGACGGCGTGTCCGGGCGGAGCGCATCCCTCCTCGTCGAACTCGTACGGCTGGAAGTCCCCGTCGCCTCCCTCGGCCCCCACCGCCGCCTGGAGGACGCCTTCCTCACCCTGATCGGAGGTTCCGGATGAGCACGCTCACCCAGCCGCGTGAGGTGGCCTCCGGCTACCGGGCGGGGCGGACCCTGCCGCTGCGCGTCGAGCTCGTACGGCAGCTGAAGCGGCGCCGCACGATGGTCATGTTCGGCATCCTGGCCGCCCTGCCGGTCGTCCTGCTGGTCGCCTTCCAGGTCGGCGGCCAGCCGGGCGAGGGCGGCAACCGGGTGAACCTGATGGACACGGCCACGGCGTCGGGCGCGAACTTCGCCGCGGTGAACCTCTTCGTCTCCGCGGGCTTCCTCCTCGTCATCCCCGTGGCGCTGTTCTTCGGGGACACGGTCGCCTCGGAGGCCAGCTGGTCGTCGCTGCGCTATCTGCTCGCGGCACCCGTGCCCCGCGCCCGGCTGCTGTGGTCCAAGCTCGTGGTCGGGCTCACTCTCACCCTGGCCGCGATGCTGCTGCTGCCGGTGGTCGCGCTCGTCGTCGGCTCCGTGGCGTACGGCTGGGGCCCCCTGCAGCTCCCCGTCGGCGGCACGATGCCCACGGGCACGGCCGCCCAGCGCCTGCTGATCGTCGTGGCGTACATCTTCGTGTCCCAACTGGTCACCGCAGCGCTCGCGTTCTGGCTCTCCACCCGCACGGACGCGCCGCTGGGCGCGGTCGGCGGCGCGGTGGGTCTGACCATCATCGGCAACGTCCTCGACGAGGTGACGGCCCTGGGCGACTGGCGTCACTTCGTCCCCGCGCACTGGCAGTACGCCTGGACCGACGCCGTTCAGCCGCAGCTCCAGTGGGACGAGATGATCCCGGGCCTGTCCATCTCCATAACGTACGCCCTCGTGCTGTTCGCCCTGGCCTTCCGCGGTTTTGCCCGGAAGGACGTCGTCTCCTAGGTCAACGGAGGATCACCCACCGGTCTCGGCGGGCCCCCGCCGTGGCCGCTTCGCAATCCATCCGCAACACCCCGTGCCGCACGTTCCGGCCCCCTCCCACGTCACAGTCACAGACGTCGACGTCAACGGACCAAGGGGGCACGGATGCTGAAGCGGTGCCGAGCACGACGACTGCGCGCCGGGCTGCTGGCGCTCACCGCGGCGGGCGGCCTGCTGCTCACGGGGTGCAGCGGGGGCGGCAGCGGCGACCAGAGCGGCTTGTCGGACAAGGCGAGCAGGGGTGGCGGCCCCGCCCCCGCCCCCGCCTACAGCCAGGGCACGGGAGAACAGGGCGACAGCGAGGACGAGAGCCAGGACCAGGACGACCGCTCCCGCGACCTCCTCGCCCCGCCCCCCGACTACCTCTCCACGTTCGCGCTCGACGTCGACACCGCCTCGTACGGCTACGCGCGCCGCACCCTCGCCGAGGGCAACAGGCCCGACCCGTCGACGATCCGCCCCGAGGAGTTCGTCAACAGCTTCCGCCAGGACTACCGGCGCCCCGACGGCAACGGCTTCTCCGTGACCGTGGACGGCGCCCGCACGGCCGGCCCCGGCAACCGGGACTGGTCCCTCCTGCGGGTCGGCCTCGCCACCCGGCCGAAGGAGGACGAGGACGAACGCCCGCCGGCCGCGCTCACGTTCGTCATCGACGTCTCCGGCTCCATGGCCGAACCGGGCCGCCTCGACCTGGTCCGCGACGCCCTCGACGTGATGACGGAGCGGCTGCGCGACGACGACTCGGTGGCCATCGTGACGTTCAGCGACGAGGCCGAGACCGTGCTGCCGATGACCCGCCTCGACGGGAACCGCGACCGGGTCCACGACGCGGTCGACGAACTGGAGCCCACCGACTCGACCAACCTCGGCGCGGGCGTCGAGACCGGGTACGCCACGGCCGTGGAGGGCCTGCGCGAGGGCGCGACCAACCGGGTCGTCCTCCTCTCCGACGCGCTCGCCAACACCGGCGACACCGACGCCGACACGATCCTCGAACGCATCGCCGACTCCCGCCGCGAGCACGGCATCACGCTCTTCGGTGTCGGCGTGGGCAGCGACTACGGCGACGCCCTGATGGAGCGCCTCGCCGACAAGGGCGACGGCCACACCACGTACGTCTCCACCGAGGCCGAGGCCCGCACCCTCTTCTGCGAGGAACTCCCGCGCCACGTCGACCTCACGGCCCGCGACGCCAAGGCCCAGGTGTCCTTCGACCCGGAGACCGTCGAGGAGTTCCGCCTCATCGGCTACGACAACCGCCAGGTCGCCGACGAGGACTTCCGCGACGACCGTGTCGACGGCGGCGAGGTCGGCCCCGGCCACACGGTCACCGCTCTCTACGCCGTCCGCACCCGGCCGGGCGCCTCGGGCCACCTGGCGACGGCGACCGTCCGCTGGCTCGACCCGGACACCCGCACCCCGCACGAGGAGTCGGGCTCCCTGGAGGCCCGGTCCTTCCACGACGACCTGTGGACCTCACCCCGGGGCCTCCAGGTGGCCGCCGTCGCCGCGTACTTCGCCGACGCCCTCCGCGGCGGCGACGACCGCTGGTCCACGCTCCCCGGCCGTCCGTCACTGGGGCAACTCTCCGAGCGCGCCGAGGAGTTGGCGAGGGACCGGGAGGACAAGGACCTGTACGGCCTCGCGGAGGCGATCGAGACGGCGGACCGCGGCGCACCGATGAAGGGGCCGGAGCCGGAGTGAGGCCGGCCGGGGGCTCAGCCCTGGCACACCGACGGCAACGCCCGCACCAGCCCCTCCACATGGAGCACGTCCAGCCGGTGCCCGTAGGCCGACCGCACCGCGGACACCCTCAGGCGCGGCTCGCACGACGGCCCGTTCCGCAGCGCCTGGGTGTCCCGCAGCGCGGCCAGCAGTTCCGTGGTGATGCGGTCGAGCTGCGGACGGACCTCCTTGACGAGGTCCGGACGCTCCGTCGGCCGCTGCTCGGGATGGGCGTCCCAGCGGGCGTACAGGCCGCGCTGGACCAGCTTGTTGGCCTCGATCTGGTCGCGGAAGACCGCGGCCACGGCGTCCGGATCGAGGCCGAGAGCCACGGCTCGCGCGGCGACGTCGTCCAGGATCTGCCGCTCGCGCACCGGGTCGTCGATGGGCGTGTCGGTGCCGTACTTGGCGGCGGCCACCTTGTCGGCCAGCAGCAGCCGCTCGGCGAACAGGTCGGTGAGCGGGGCGAGCCCGGGTGCGACGGAGGACGCGCGTACGGGAGTTGACGGCACCGCGGCGGCCGGCGCGGCGCCGGCGAGGGTGACGGCCGCCGTGGCGCAGACGGCGACGAGAGCGAACCGGAGGCGTTGGGGGCGCACGGGGGGTTCCCTTCAGTGGGGGAGGGTCAGGCGCCGGGCCCTCGCCCCACGCCGTGCAGCAACGTATCGACCACGAAAGTGGCCAGTGACTCCGGGTCCCGCCCGCGCGCGTCCTGCAACGCCTCCCCGATCACTGTCGGCTCCTGCGGGACCCGCGGCTCCCGCGGCCCCGGTCCCGGCCGCCGGGTGCGTCACCCGCCCGGTGCTGGAACCGGAACCGGCAGCACAGCCCGCACCCATGTGATCATCGTTTGGGAAGAATGAGCGAAACCCATTGAATTTCCCCTACGCGCCGGTAAGTTGACTCCCCGGTAAGCACAGAGGGTACGGAGCGAGTACGCGCGGCAGCACATCGGCGCAGCCGCGACCGGGAGCCGTCATGGGCGTACGCAAGGACTTGAATCAGGCGAAGAAGCGCGGTGACCTGGCGGACCGCGTCAGGGTCGAGGTGGTCCGGGACGAGCACGGCACCGTCCGTGAGGCGAGCACCCCGGCCCTCGCCCGGCCGCCGGCGACCGGCAGCATCGCCGACCTCCCCTTCACCAACGCGGCCGAGGCGCCCGACGCCGTCGTCCTGCGCCACAAGGAGGCAGGCATCTGGCGCTGGGTCTCGGCCGCCGAGTTCGCCCGCGAGGTCACCGTGACCGCGAAGGGACTGATCGCGGCCGGCCTGGGACCGGGCGACCGTGTCGCGGTGATGTCCCGCACCCGCTACGAGTGGACGGTCCTCGACTTCGCGATCTGGGCGGCCGGCGGCCAGACCGTCCCCGTCTACGCCACGTCGTCGCCCGAGCAGATCGAGTGGATCGTACGGGACTCGGGCGCGCGCATGGTGATCGCGGAGACCGCCGAGAACGCGGAGGCCGTGTGTACCGGCACCGCCGAGCACCCCGAGCCCCCGCGCACCTGGAAGATCGACGAAGGCGCGATGGCCGAACTCGCTGGCCTCGGCCGGGACGTCCCCGACGAGGAGGTCACCAAGCGCCGCGCGGCCCTCACCCCCGACTCCGTCGCGACCGTCTGCTACACCTCCGGCACCACCGGCCGCCCGAAGGGCTGCGTGCTCACCCACGCCAACCTGCACGCGGAGGCCGCCAACACGGTCGAGCTGCTCCACCCCGTCTTCAAGGAGGTCTCCGGCCAGGTCGCCTCCACCCTCCTGTTCCTCCCGCTCGCCCACATCCTCGGCCGGACGATCCAGATCGCCTGCGTCATGGCCCGTATCGAGCTGGGCCACTGCCCGAGCATCAAGCCCGACGAACTCCGGCCCGCCCTCAAGGAGTTCCGCCCCACGTTCCTGGTCGGGGTGCCGTACCTCTTCGAGAAGATCCACAACACCGGCCGCGCCACCGCCGAGCGCATCGGCCGCGGCTCCTCCTTCGACCGCGCGCACCGCGTCGGGGTGCGCTTCGGGGAGGCGTACATGAACAGGTTCCTCGACCGGGGCAAGGGCCCGGGCCCGGCGCTGTACGCCGCCTGGGCCCTGTACGACCTGCTGGTCTACCGCCGCGTCCGGCGCGAACTCGGCGGCCGTATGCGCTACGCCATCAGCGGCGGCTCCCCGCTCGACCGCGACCTCAACCTGTTCTTCTACGCCGCCGGGATCATCATCTACGAGGGCTACGGCCTCACGGAGACCACCGCCGCCGCCACCATCGTCCCGCCCCTGCGCCCCCGCCCGGGCACGGTCGGCCAGCCGGTCCCCGGCACCGCCGTCCGCATCGCCGACGACGGCGAGGTGCTCATCAAGGGCGGCATCGTCTTCGGCACCTACTGGGGCGACGAGGCCGCCGCCGACGCCGTGCTCACCGACGACTGGTTCGCCACCGGTGACCTGGGCTCCCTCGACGAGGACGGCTACCTCACCATCACCGGCCGCAAGAAGGACGTCCTCATCACCTCCGGCGGCAAGAACGTCTCCCCGGCCGTCCTGGAGGACCGGCTCCGCAGCCGCCCGCCCGTGGGCCAGTGCGTCGTCGTCGGTGACAACCGCCCGTACGTCGCCGCCCTGATCACCCTCGACCCCGAGGACGTCACCCACTGGCTCTACGTCCGCGGGATGCCCGCCGACACCCCGCTGTCCGAACTGGCCTCCGACCCCCGGATGCGCGCCGACGTCCAGAAGGCCGTGGACTACGCCAACCAGGCCGTCTCCCGCGCCGAGTCCATCCGGGAGTTCCGGATCGTGGAGGGGGAGTTCACCGAGGCCAACGGCCTGCTCACCCCGTCCCTCAAGATCCGCCGCCACGCCGTGACGACGACGTACGCCACCGAGATCGAGGAGCTGTACGGAGGCTGAAGGCTGATCCGGCCAGTTGATTCCGGCGCGGCAAACGGGTGAATCCCCGAGAGCCCCCGCGTTCCGTGGTTTCTTCGTTCGTCTTTCTCTCGTTCACATTCCGCAGGCCGTGGCCTTTACGGCGCCAGGGTCGGCCTTTCCCCCTTCGACGAGCAGGAAGACAACACGATTGTGCGACAGACCCTGAGCAAGGGAATGGTTGCGGCTGCTGCCGCGACGGGCATTCTGTCCCTGTACAACCCCTCGGCACTCGCGGACTCGAGTGCGGAAGGCGTCGCCAAGGACTCGCCCGGCGTCCTGTCGGGCAACGCCGTCCAGGCTCCCGTGCACGTTCCCATCAACCTGTGCGGCAACACCGTCAATGTCGTCGGCGTCGCCAACTCGGCCTTGCGCAACGCCTGCGCCAACGAGTCGACTTCGCACAAGTCCGACGACGGCGACCGCCACGGTGCCTCCCGGCACGACGACGGGAACGGCGCGGACGGTTCGCAAGCGTCGGGCTCCTCCCACGATTCCTCGGGAACGCACGATTCCTCGGGAACGCACGATTCCTCGGGAACGCACGGTTCCGCGAAGGAGCACCGTTCCTCCGGTGCCTCGGCGCACGCGGTGGCGAAGGACTCGCCCGGCGTCGGCTCCGGCAACGTCGTCCAGTTGCCATTGGACATCCCGGTCAACGCGTGCGGCAACGCGGTGGACGTGGTCGCCGTGTTCAACGAGGTGTTCGGCAACAAGTGTGTCAACGCCGAGTCCCCGAAGGAGCACGAGGACGCACCCGAGGAGCACCCGGACACCCCCGAGCACCCGGACACCCCCGACACGCCCGACACGCCCCGGCACCAGCCGCCCAAGTCCCCTCGGGTGACTCCCCCGGCCAAGCCGTCCACGGAGCCGGGCAAGCCGTCCGTCACTACGCCGGCCATGGCGGAGACCGGCGCTGAGGGTGTGGCCGCGGCCTCGGCCGCCGGTGCCGCGCTGATCGCGGGCGGGGCCCTTCTGTACCGGCGGAGCCGGGCGGCCTCCCGCCGCTGACGCCCGAGGGGGCCGGACGCTGGGCGTCCGGCCCCTTCGTCATGTCCGGTCCGTCACCGGCTCCGGATGGCGGACCCGGTCCCGGCCGCCCGGGACCCTGCCCCGGGCCTCGGAATCCCCCGGCCCGGCACCCCGGAGTACAGCCGTCGCCGTACGCCTCGTACCAGCGTCCCCGCCGTGAACGTCGCGCCCTGCACGAAGCGCATCGCGGGACCGAAGCCGGAGGCCGTCGTCAGGCCCGCGAGGAACAGCCCGGGCACCGACGACTCGAAGTCCCGCCCGACCGCGGGCGAACCGTCCGCCACGGCCGCCAGCCCTCCGCGTACGTCCTCCGCCAGCAGACCGAGCCGGTCGCAGGTGGCCTTGAACCCGGTGGCCGCGATGACGTGCTCGGTCTCCAGCGCCGACGCCTCACCGCCGCGGCCCACCGTCTCCAGCCGTACACGCCCGCCCGATTCGAGCGCGGACGTGATCCGCTGTCCGAGCCGCACCTCGACCACCGGCTCCACCCGGTCGCGCACCCACCAGGCGCCCGCCGGGCCGAGGGCGGTCGCCGCGATGTGCGTCCGCTTCGCCTCCGGGAGGCGGTGGAACCAGCCCGGCCGCTCCGAGTAGAACCAGTTGCGCCAGCCGACGCCCAGACCGCTCTGCGGTGAGCGGACCGACTTCCAGGGCGAGCGCTCCAGGGGCGCGGGAAGCCCGTTCCAGTACAGCCGCGGGGCGCGCACCAACACCCGGGCCCGCGTGCCCTGTTCGGCGAGCAACGCGGCCGTCTCCAGAGCCGCCTGGCCGCCGCCGACCACCGTGACGTCCCGGTCCCGGAAGCGGTCGAGGTCACTGTGCTCACTGCTGTGCGAGACATACGACGGCGACAAGGACCTCAGCGCGGACGGCACTTCGATGAACGGCATGACGCCGACAGCCAGCGCCACCGTCCTCGCACGCAGCGTCTCCCCGTCGTCCAGGACGGCTTCGAAGCCGCCGGGGCAGAACTGAAGGCCCTTCACCATCCGTTCGTCGACGAGCGGTACGGCGTGCCGGGCGAACCACAGCCCGTACGACGCGAACGCCTCGACCGGAATCGGCTCGCCGTGCCGGGCCGTCATGCCCTGCTCCTCGCAGTACACGTCCAGGCGCCACTTGCCCTCCGGGTCCGAGAGGTTGGACGCCCACGGCTCCGACTTCAGGAACATGCCGCGGGGCATGTGGTCCCGCCAGGACGCCATGGGCCGCCCGACGACGCGCAGGTTCAGCCCCGCGGCCGCGGCATGGGCCGCGATGGACAGTCCGTAGGGGCCGGCGCCCACCACCAAAAGGTCGTACATCAGAAGTTGCTCGCTCTCTCGTCATCGTTCAGGTAAGCCGGGGCGCCCGTCTGGCGTACGATCCGCACCTCGGGAGCGGGTCTGCGTTCCGACAGGCGACGGACCGCGTGCCGGCACCACAGGGCCCACAGCGCGATGCCCGGCACGAGGTCGTCCCGGGCGTGCCAGGCCAGTTCGCGCCGTCGACGCGGCAGCAGCGCGGTCAGCGGCGCGTAGTTCTCCACGACGAAGTCCCGGCCGGGCAAGGGGTTTCCGTCGGGGACCGCGCGGTGGGTCAGATCCAGGTGCAGGGCGCGGACGACGTCCACTCCCGCCGTGTCGGCGAAGAGCCGGAACTGGGCGCCGGGGCGCGGATTGAAGTCGAGCAGGTGGTACGCGCCCGTGCCGTCCCGGCGGAAGTCCAGGTCGAACACCCCCCGGTAGCCGAGCGTGCTCACCAGCCGTTCGGCCAGCGCCTGCACCTCGGGGTTCGGCGTCCAGCGGCCCACCGTGGTCAGGCCCGCGCCCTGCGGCCAGGCCCGCTGTTTGCGGCCGGGGCCGCCACCGCGCACCACGCCGTCACGGTCGGCGTACCCGTGGAAGAACCAGTCACGGTCCTGCCCGGGCGGCAGGAACGCCTGGAGCAGCAGCCGGCTCCCCGCCTCCTCCGTCCGCCGGAACAGCGCCTGCGCCTCGCCCGCCGAGCGCACCACCTGCGTGCTGCGCAGTCCCGACCCGGTGGGCACCCGCCACGGACGGCTCCACTTCGCCACCAACGGCAGCCCCAGCTGCCAGGCGAAGTCGGCTGCCTGGGCCGCGTTCTCCGGGATCAGCGTCACCGGATGCGGAAGGCCCAGGCGCGCGCACACGGCGGCGAGCTCCGCCTTGTCGGCCACCCGCTCGGCGAGGTCGACGGGCTGGTCGGGGAGCAGATAGTCGCCCGCGAGCTCCGCGCGCAGCCGGCACACGGCGAGGGCGCTCGCGTCGTCCATGGGGATCAGGACGGCGGGCCGGCCGATCCGGGCGGCGGCCCGGCGCAGGACGGCGGCGAACTCGACCAGGGACGCGCCCGGTGGCGGCGGGGAGTGCGTGGCGGACACGAAGCGCGACCGGGAGTGCGGGCCCGCGGAATCCGCGACCACGTGCACCTCCACACCGGCCCGGCCGAGGGAGCGCACGGCTCCGAGTGTTCCGTGGTGGAAGGGGTTCCGGTCGATTCTCAGCAGAACGGCTGGGACGCGGGCGTCGAGCAGTGACATGGGCGACTTCCTTTCGGGGCGTTCGGGAGGGATCACCCGGGCGGGCGAGCGGACCACCCGAAGGCCGGAGCCTCGGTGGCGGAGTGCGTATTCATATGACTGGGTGTCAGGAGGAGAGCTGTGAGGACGACGCGGCTGAAGCGAAGAGCAGCGGGCGACAACGCAGGAGCTGCGGAGAGGAGCGTGCATGGGCCCACAGCGACGGCGACCCCGAGGCGGACGGCTGGCGTGCGTCGCCGGTGTGGCCGCATCGGTCGTGTTCGTCTCGGGACCGGGGAGCGCCGTCGGCGCCGGCCCGGCGCCGGGCGGTGACCTTCCGGTTCCCGCCCCGACCGTGTCGACGACCCCGAAGAACAAGCCGAAGGACAAACCGAAGAACAAGAAGAAACCGGGCGTGGTGGCGCCCCGGGCGCCGTTGTCACCCACACCGGGCGTCCTCAAAGGGCCGGACATCCCCGACCAGCGGGCCCCGGCCTTCGGCGCCTACCTCGACTACGGCCCGCAGGGAGTGGACCGTATCGCCCGGCTCGGCGAGTGGCTGGGCGGGAGAGAGCTGCGCGTGGCGCACACGTACCTGCCGGGCGACCGGTGGAGCAACATCGAGGGGCCGCAGGGCTTCCTGGAGGCGTGGGCCGAGTGGCGCCGGCAGAAGGCCGACCGGATGTTCGTCCTCAACGTGCCCATGATGGAGCGCAACGAGGAGGGCGTTCCCGACGACGAGGTCCGCGGGCTGCTGCGGCACGGCGCGTCCGGCGCGTTCGACCACCACTTCCGCCGGCTGGCCGAGCGGCTCGTCGGGCTGGGGGTGCCGGACACCGTCATCGTGCTCGGCTGGGAAATGAACGGCATGACGTACACCCATCGCTGCGGGCCGAACCCCACGGACTGGAAGCGGTACTGGAAGCGGATCGTCAGAACGATGCGGGCCGTGCCGGGACAGCAGTTCACGTTCGACTGGACGCCGAACCGCGGCCGGGACGCCATTCCCTGGACCCAGTGCTACCCGGGGGACGACACGGTCGACATCATCGGCATGGACTCCTACGACCAGCCGCACGGGCTGTCGTTCGACGGACAGGTGACGGAGCCCTACGGGCTGCAGGACCACGTGGACTTCGCGAAGGCCCACGGCAAGCCCGTCTCGTATCCCGAATGGGGACTCTTCCGCAACGGCGACAACGCGGAGTTCATGAAGGGCATGCTCGCCTGGATGGACCGGCACAAGCCGCTGTACCACACGATCACCGACTACTGCCCGCACGGTGTGTGGCAGTGCGGGGCCAACCCGAAGGCATCCCAGATCTACCGTTCCGTGCTCTCCGGCCGCAGCGACCTCGTGCCCCTGCCCGACCC
>NZ_VJZC01000261.1 GCF_009377185.1 Streptomyces spongiae | reverse complement strand
CGCTCCCCCACACCCCACGCCGTAACCCGCCACAGCGCCTCCACCAGGATGTCCCGGCTCATCTTGGAGTCACCGAGCTCCCGCTCGACGAAGGTGATGGGCACCTCGACGACGTGGTACCCCGCCTTGATCGCACGGCGGGCGAGGTCGACCTGGAAGCAGTAGCCCTGGGAGGCGACCTCGTCGAGGCCGAGACCTTCGATGGTCTCGGCGCGGAAGGCGCGGTAGCCGCCGGTGATGTCGCGCAGCGGCAGATCGAGGGCGAGCCGCGAGTAGAGACTGCCGCCGCGGGAGATGTACTCACGGGACTTCGGCCAGTTCACCACGCGCCCGCCGGGCACCCAGCGGGAGCCGAGGACCAGGTCGGCGCCCTTGAGGGCGGTGAGCAGACGAGGAAGCTCCTCGGGCTGGTGGGAGCCGTCGGCGTCCATCTCGATCAGTACGCCGTAGCCGTGCTCGATGCCCCAGCGGAAGCCCGCGAGGTAGGCGGCGCCGAGCCCCTCCTTGCCCTTGCGGTGCAGCACCTGGACGCGGTCGTCCTCGGCGGCCAGCTCGTCCGCGAGCTTGCCCGTGCCGTCGGGGCTGTTGTCGTCGGCCACGAGAACGTGCGCCTCCGGGACGGCCTTCCGCACCCGGCCGACGATCGCCTTGATGTTCTCCGCCTCGTTGTAGGTCGGGATGATCACCAAGGCCGTGCCGAGCGGACCGAACTGCCTCTCCTGGGCTCCTGCCGCGAGGGTCCCGTCGCCGTCGTTCACTGCCTGCCCCTTCAATGTCCGTACGCAGGGGTCCACCATAGTGTCCCCCGCCTGCACCGACGTGTCGGCGCGTGCGACGGGGGGTGTCGATTCCACAAGAGCCGGGTGAGACCGCTCCCTGAGTCTCCTGTGTACTGTCCGGGATGCGCCGCCGTGCTATGGAATGCGCGGCAGGGAACGCAGGGCATGGAATCCACGCCACGGACTGCGCGCTACGGAACGACGCGCGCTACGGATCGGGGCCCGGCACCCTTCGGGCCGACCTGGGGCCCGCTGGCTGCGGGTCGACCGAAGGCCGTTGTCTACTGAGCGTCCGGGCCCCACCCGGGTCACACCAAGCCCCCAGGCTCTCGGCGTCTCTCCCACTCTCGGCTTCGCTCGAGCGGAACAGACCTCATGAGCAGGGAGGGACCCCCATTTCACTGAACATTCCTTCGCCGGGGCGGCTGCGCTGGGCCTGGCTCCGAGTGATGGTGCGCCGGTGCGGCACACCACCCCTGACCCAGCAGCGTCCCGACGACCGCGCGGAAGTTCCCCGGTCGGACGTCCGGTGGTGGACTCGGCCGAACCTACCCGTCTCCGGCCGCCAGCTGTCAACAGCCGTTCGACCTGCGGTGTTTCACTGAAACCCCTGGTCAGCGGGCAGGACGCCCAGGCGGCGAGACAGGGTGGCGGGGCCCCCGATCGGAGCCGCGCCACCAGGAGATCACTCGCCCGGCCGTACGAACACGGTCCGTCCGCCCACCACGGTGCGCAGGCAGACGGGCAGGTCCGCGCCGGGGCTCAGATCGGGCAGCCCGGGGGTGCCGGAGCGGGGGTCGGTGGACCAGCGGGCGACCCGGTCGTCGGGGGCCTGGACGACGAGTTCCTCTGTGCGCCAGACGGCGTAGTCCGCGGGCGCGCCGGGTACCAGGACCCCCGCGTCGTCCCGTCCGACGGCCCGCCAGCCGCCCCGCGTGTGCGCCGTGAAAGCGGCGCGTACGGACACCCGGTGCTCCGGCGTACGGTGGAAGGCCGCCGCACGGACCGTGCCCCACGGGTCGAGCGGTGTGACCGGACTGTCGGAGCCGAAGGCAAGGGGGACCCCGGCCCGCAGCAGGGCCGCGAACGGGTTGAGCGTACGGGCGCGTTCGGCGCCCAGGCGCTGGGCGTACATACCGTCCTCGCCGCCCCACAGCGCGTCGAAGGCGGGCTGCACGGAGGCGGTGAGACCGAGCTCGGCGAGGGCCGCGACGGTGTCGGGGGTGAGCATCTCGGCGTGCTCGACGCGGTGCCGGGCGGCGCGGACGCGGGCGAGGCCGGCCTTCTCGGCGGCTGCGCGCACGCCCTCGACGACGGCGGTCATCGCGGCGTCCCCGATGGCGTGGAAGCCCGCCTGCAGGCCGGCCTCGGTGCACGCGACGACGTGGGCGGCCACAGCGGCGGCATCCAGGTACGCGGTGCCGGTGTGGCCGGCGTCGGCGTACGGCTCGTGCAGGCACGCGGTGTGCGAGCCGAGGGAACCGTCGACGAAGAGGTCGCCCGCGGCACCCACGGCTCCCAGGGCGCGCGCCTTCGCCACGCCCTCATCGCCTCGTTCCGCCCAGTAACCCACCACCCGGGGCCCCGGCTCCTCGGCGGCCAGTCGCAGCAGACCCGTGAAGTCGTCCTCGGAAGAGATCTCCGGGCCCGCGCACTCGTGGACGGAACCGATGCCGAGCGAGGCGGCGTGGGCGAGCGCCGCGCGCTGTGCCTCGGTGCGCTGGGCGGGACCGACGGCGCCCAGCGCGGTGGCGCGTACGGCGTGGTGGGCATCGCGGGTGAGCGGGCCGTCCACGAAACCGTTGCTTCCGGGAACCAGGTCGAGCAGTGCCGTCGTGACGACCGCCGAGTGCACGTCGATCCGGGAGAGGTACAGCGGGCGCCCGCCCGTCGCCTCGTCGAGTTCGGCGCGTGTCGGGGGCCTGCCTCCGGGCCAGCGGGACGCGTCCCAGCCGTGGCCGAGGAGAACGCGGTCGCCGGGGCGGGCGGACGCGAACTCGCGTACGAGGGCGAGGGCGGCCTCCAGGGAGGGCGCGCCGGACAGGTCGAGCCCGGTCAGCGCGAGGCCGGTGGACGTGGTGTGCACGTGTGCGTCGGTGAACGCCGGGGTGACCAGGGCGCCGTCGAGATCGATGACCTCCTCGACCCCCTCCGCGAAGGCGTCGGCCGCTCCCTCGGAGCCGACCCAGGCGATCTGCCCGCGTTCCACGACCATCGCGGTGGCGAACGGGTCGGCGGGGCTGTGGACTTCTCCACCGCGCAGCAGCACGGTGTCCGACGAGGCGGTGCTCTCACTCATGGGGAACAGTCTCGCGCCTCGGGCTCACCGCCCGGTGCACGGGGCGTCCGAGCGTCGGCAACACGCCCCCACGGACGCGCCGCGCGCTCCTCAAATGCGCGGCGGCCGCGCCTCGTACGGCGTCGACAGCACCACCGTCGTCCGGGTCGACACCCCCGCCAGCGAGCGCAGCCGCGCCAGCAGTTCCTCCAGTTCGTGCGGGGTGGCCACGCGGACCTTGAGGATGTAGTTCTCGTCGCCCGCGACGCTGTGGCACGCCTCGATCTCCGGGACGCCGGCGAGGCGTTCGGCGATGTCGTCGGGGGCACTGGGGTCGAACGGTTTGACCGAGATGAACGCGGTCAGGGGCAGCCCCACGGCCTCCGGGTCGACGACCGCGGCGTACCCGCGGATGACGCCGCGCTGCTCGAGCCGGCGCACACGCTGGTGCACGGCGGACGTGGACAGGCCCGTGGCCTTGCCCAGGTCGGTGTAACTCATCCGCCCGTCCTCGACGAGCAGCTGCACGATCTGTCGGTCCAGCTCCTCCATGGCGCAAGAACCTACAGTGCGGCCGATCTCCACGGATACCTGAGCGGCGCAGGTCATACCCGGTTTGTGATGTTGCTGAGAACTCTCTGTGAGCCGTCAGGGGGGACGAGCCCGGCGCATCGGGCACCTGCGATTGGCATGTGACGAACGCCACAGTGCGCGAACAGGCTTCGTGATGTTCTCGTGATTACCGCCGAGACGGGACGGGAAGTGCTTGCTGTGGTCGAGGTCGCAGTGCCGTCCCGGCCCAGCCCGAGGGGGAGTAACCCATGCAGAGTCTTAAGCGCCCTGGTCGTACCGCGCCCAAGCGCCCGCAGCCGGTCGTCGAGCCCGAGCCGGAGGGCGTCGAACCGGACGACGAGTTCGACGCGTACGACACCTTCGAGATGTACCGGGTCGTCTGCCCGGACTGCGCTCAGCCAATCGCGCTCCTCGCGGACGAGGAGGTCCTGCCGGAGCACGCGCTGTGCGCCTCACCGTGGAACCCGTTCGGGCTCACGGTCTGTGCCGGTACGGGCCGCGCGGCGGCCGAGGCCCGGTCCGCCGACGAGTCCACGGAGCCCCAGGAGCAGGGCACCGCCCTCCTGTTGACGCTCCCTCAGGGGCTCGACTGGCGGACACAGCCCTTCTCGCACGTCGGGGGCCCGGGGTCGCGCCCGATCCGGATGCCGGTGGTGCGCCGGCAGGTGGACCACCGCCAGGCCGCCTGAGCGCGAGCGCTGTCGCGAGCACTGCCTCAAGGGCTGTTCAGCCCGCCTCTTCCCAGTGACTGCCCTGCACCATGGCGCGCGGACTGCCGTGGTGCAGGATCAGTGCGTCCCGGGGCCCCATGTGACAGCCCGTCAATCACTCTTGAGCAGTACGCGCGCTGGGCTTCGAGATGACACTCAACGGTCGGGCATCGTGCTGGAGGCCTCGTCAGCGCCCCCCGTACGGGGCCGACTTGCACACACACCCGATTCCCGGCAGCGGTGACCGGCCCGCCCTCATCCGCGTTGCCCCGGTATGACCCCCACCTCTTCCACGACCGGGCGTCACCGTCACCACGCCGTCCCGCCGTCCTCGGGAGAATCGGTTCCCCGGCGCCTTCCACAGCCGCAGGATCCGCCCATCTACAGCGCCCTGATGCGGATGTGGGCGGACCGGGGCCGCACACTGCCGGGGCGCCGCGACCCGGAGTGGGTCCGGCTGGCAGCGCCCCCGGGCGGCCTCGGCCAGTTCGCCCGGTACGCGGACCCGTTCGGCACGGGAACGCCGGGCGGAGGCGAGCCGTTCCGCGCGACACGCGATCCGCTCAGCGCGATTCCGGACCCGCGAGGTGACGGGCGATGACCATCCGCTGGATCTGATTGGTGCCCTCGACGATCTGGAGCACCTTGGCCTCGCGCATGTACCGCTCGACCGGGAAGTCCGCCGTGTAGCCGTACCCGCCGAGGATCTGGACGGCGTCCGTGGTGACCTTCATCGCGGCGTCGGTGCAGTGCAGCTTCGCCATGGCCGCCAGCTTGGAGAACGGACGGCCGGCGTCGCGCAGCCGGGCCGCCGCCAGGTAGAGCGCCCGGCCCGCTTCGACCTGCGTCGCCATGTCCGCCAGCATGAAGCGCAGTCCCTGGAAGTCCGCGATCGGCCGGCCGAACTGCTGCCGCTCGGTGGCGTACGCGATCGCCTCGTCGAGCGCCGCCTGGGCCAGGCCGATCGCGCAGGCCGCGATACCGAGCCGACCGGAGTCGAGCGCGGACAGGGCGATGGCGAAGCCCTGGCCCTCGTCCCCGATGCGCCGACTGTCGGAGATCCGCACCCCGTCGAAGTGGACCTGCGCGGTGGGTGACCCCTTCATGCCCATCTTCTTCTCGGGCGCGGCGGCACTCAGCCCCTCGGCGTCGCCGGGGACCAGGAAGGCCGTGATGCCCCGGGCGCCCTCACCTCCGGTGCGCGCCATGACCGTGTAGAAGTCGGCGATCCCGCCGTGGGTGGTCCATGCCTTGGTGCCGGTGATCACCCAGTCTCCCCCGCTCTCGGCCACTGCCCTGGTCCGCAAGGACGCCGCGTCCGAACCCGAGGACGGCTCGGAGAGGCCGTACGCGCCGAGCAGCCCGCCACCGAGCATCGCCGGCAGGTACTCGGCCTGCTGTTCCTTGGTGCCGTACCGGGCGAGCGCATGACAGGACAGGGAGTGGACGCTGACGCCGAGGCCGACCGTGAGCCGGGCCGCGGCTAGCTCTTCGAGGACCTGGAGGTAGACCTCGTACGGCTGGTCGCCGCCACCGTACTTGTCGTCGTACGGCAGGCCGAGCAGGCCCGACTCCGAGAGCAGGGTGAAGAGCCCGCGGGGGAAGCGGCCGGCGTCCTCCTCCTCGGCCGCGTGCGGGGCGATCTCCCGCTGGGCGATCTCGCGGACGAGCGAGATCAGATCCCGGGCCTCGTCCGTGGGCAGTTGACGGTCCACCGGCTGCGGGGCGCGGTCGGGCATGGTGACGCTCTCCTCCCTGTCGGGCACTGCGGCGGACGCACCAGGGATGGGGTGGACGCCACCGAGTCTCACTGGCCACAGCCGATCGTCCCCTGCCGGGTCACGGAAGCCTCTGACCAGCGGCTGCGGCGCTTGGAGTATGCCCGACACCTGTTAACGGTCGTTCATTACAACACGTTCGAGTGATCACCCTCACTCCTCGGGCGGCCACCGCACTCCACGAGATTGGTCCAAACCATTGACCGCAGTGGTCTAGTCCTCCTACGGTTCCCCCCACAACGCGACCCCGCGTTCATGCCAATCGGCTCTGCGGGTCCAGGCACCACCCTCTCCCTCAGCTCCCGTCTCCACGGAGTAACGATGCACAGACCGCACCGCTCCCGTGTCCGTCTCCGGACGCCCCTCGTCGCCGCGTGTTGCGCCGCCCTCGGCGCCGGGCTCCTCGTCGCCACGGGCACCGCGACCGCCACTCCGGCGAAGCCCGATCCCACGACCGCCACGGCCGGCGCCGCCGGCTCGAAGGTGGTCGGCTACTTCACCGACTGGGGCATCTACGGCCGCCAGTACTACGTCAAGAACATCGAGACGTCCGGCTCGGCGGACAAGCTCACGCACATCAACTACGCCTTCGGCAACGTCGTGGACGGCAAGTGCGCGATCGGCGACCCCTGGGCGGACACCGACAAACCGTTCAGCGCGGACGAGTCCGTGGACGGCGTGGCCGACAGCGCCGACCAGCCGCTGAGCGGCAATTTCAACCAGCTGCGCAAGCTCAAGAAGCTCCACCCGAACCTCAAGGTCATCTGGTCGTTCGGCGGCTGGAGCTGGTCCGGCGGCTTCGGTGAGGCGGCGAAGGACCCGGGAGCCTTCGCGAAGTCCTGCTACGACCTCGTCGAGAACTCCAAGTGGGCGGACGTCTTCGACGGCATCGACATCGACTGGGAGTACCCCAACGCCTGCGGCCTCACCTGCGACACCAGCGGCAGGGACTCGTTCAGGGACCTGATGGCGGCGCTGCGCGGCCGGTTCGGCAAGAACGAGCTGGTCACCGCGGCGATCACAGCCGACGCCTCCAGCGGCGGCAGGATCGACGCGGCGGACTACGCGGGCGCCGCGAAGTTCGTCAACTGGTACAACCCGATGACGTACGACTACTTCGGCGCCTGGGACGCCACGACGGCCCCGCACTCGCCGCTGACCGCGTACCCCGGCATCGCGAACAAGGCGTTCAACACCGCGGCCACCATCGCGAAGCTCAAGAGCATGGGCATCCCGTCCTCCAAGCTGCTGCTCGGTATCGGCTTCTACGGGCGCGGCTGGACCGGAGTCACCCAGACGGAGCCCGGCGGCACCGCCACCGGCCCGGCGCCGGCCACGTGGGAGGACGGCAACGAGGACTACAAGGTGCTGAAGGCGAAGTGCCCGCCGACCGGCACGGTGGGCGGCACCGCCTACGCCAAGTGCGGTGACGAGTGGTGGAGCTACGACACCCCGCAGACCATCAAGGGCAAGATGAAGTACAAGGACGCCCAGCGACTGGGCGGCACCTTCTTCTGGGAGCTGAGCGGTGACACCCCGGACGGCGAGCTGATCAGGTCGATCAACTAGCCACAGGGGCACGGCACTCGGGGTGGGACCGGTCGGCGGACCGGTCCCACCCCGTCGGCGTTCAGGGAGCGCGGCGGGCAGGATCCGGGGCCAGGTACGCGGGATCCAGCTCCTCGATGGCGCGCAAGGTGCCACCCAGCGTCCTCACCAGCAGCTCGCGCATGGCGTCCCGGGGCAGGTCCGGGCGGTCGATCCAGTCGAGGGTGGCGCCCTCGACGCTGCACACCCAGCCGAGGAGGCCCATACGGGCGAGCGGCGCGATCTCGCGCCGGCCGTACGCTCCCTCGGCGATGGTCTCGACGATCGCCTCGCGCACGCCGTCCCGGATGGCGTGCACCTGCGTGTCGAAGCCGACGCCGCCGCTGACGATGGTGCGGTACGCGGCCTGGTTGTCCTCGGCGTAGCGGAGATAGCCGTCGAGGGTGCGGTGCACCCGCTCCTCCGGCGGGAGTTCGAGACCGCTCGCCGCGAAGGAGACCAGATCGGTCACCGAGTCCTCGACGATCGCGAGGTAGTAGCCGCGCTTGGACTTGAAGTAGTAGTAGATCAGCCCCTTGGCGACATGCGCCTGTCGCGCTATGTCGTCCATCGACAGCGCGTCGTAGGAGGTGTCGGCGAACAACTTCCGCCCGATGGCTATGAGTTCGGCGCGGCGGGCGAGGGAGCGGTCGGTACCGCGGGTCCTCGGGGGTCCGACCACGCGTGTGTGACTACTATTCAATTTCGGCCCAAGTCTCCAGCCGGCAGCGGGACATGCGCAGTATTGCAGACCGGCGCCACCTGGCTGTTCGACTCCGATCGACGGGCTCGGGGCCGCAGTGGATCAGTTCAGAGCAGGCCGAGGCTGGTGACCAGCATCGCCAGGGCCACGACGAGGATCCAGCCCGCGATGTGCTCGACGATCTTCGGGCCGTCGTCCTTGGGGCCGCCGGTGCGGACGCGGGCGGCGGTCGTTGCTGTGGCTGTCATGGCTTCTCGCTGGTGTCGGTGTGATCGGTGGGCGTCCCCCGTCCTTCTGTCCACCACCTTGCCAGGGGAGGCGACGGCCGCCGCCGAGACGTTGCTCACACACCACGGCCCCCGGCGGGCCGGGGGCCGTGGCACATCGATGCGGGACCCGCTCAGCGCACCCCCACCGCGGCCAGCGCCCTGCGCTGCCGGGCGGTCGGGTGGGCCGGGAAGTACAGGTAGCAGACGCCGCCGGTGCCGGAGACGACCTTCCCGGAGGCGTTGTACCGCTTCGTCCGGAGCCAGATATTTTCCCACTCACGCCGCTTGTAGACCCGCCGTACCTCCTCGTTGGTCGGGGAGTTGGGGTCGTTGGCGATCACGTCGCCGTCGGAGGTGAAGCCGATCACGGTCATCAGGTGGCCCGCCGTGCCGTAGCCCGCCCCCGTCAGTTCGGTGGCGAGGAACGACTGTGACGTTATGGCCGGGATGCCCGCCGCGATCAGCGTCTCCAGGTCGGTGAGCGACCCGAGCCGGGTCACCACACCCTGGAAGTCCTTGTACGTGGCGGCGTACGCGGCGTTGAAGGGCCAGTTGCCGCAGCCCTCGTACTGGTAGTCGTAGGTGAAGCGGGCCGCGTGGCACACCTGCGGGTCGGCGTAGTCGGGGTTGACCCAGGAGACGTCCTCGGCGGTGGGCTTCCGACCCCAGTACTCGATGATCATTTGTGAGGAGGTGGGGCTGCACCAGGCCTCGCCACCGTTGTCGTACTCGGGGTACTGGCCCTTGTGGGTCTCCTGCGAGTAGCGCGGGACGACCAGTTCCTTCACGAGCCCGGGGGTGGACTCGGGGACGGTGAAGCGGTCGGGGACGTCGGAGCCCATCGCGCCGAGCCGCCACACCGTGGGGGTCAGCTTGGTGCCGGGCTTGCGGTAGAGGGTGAGCCGCAGGCGGTACGAGGCCAGCCGCAGGCCCGAGGCCGGATCGTCCACGGTGAAGGTGTCCGTCCAGACACTGCTCCTGCCGTCGCTCTGATCGTCGACGGAGGTGCGCCGGATGTCCTGGTCACCGGCCGCCCACCGCCCCATCACGTACCAGGGCGTGTCCGTGCCGTCGGAGTACGTGCCCTTCAGTTCGATCTGGAGCCACGTGCCGGCCGGGGTGCGGGCGTTCCAGGAGGCGATGGCCTCGGTCGACGGGACGGCGAGCTTGTGGACGGGGGACGTCCAGGTCGCGTACTCCCAGGTGGAGGTGGTGCCGGTGTGCGGGTCGGTGTAGTCGGTCCGGCCGGCCGACGTGGCGATCACCAGGCCGGGCCGCTTCCCCGCCACCACGCGCGTGCCCTTCGCGCCGCCACCCTGCCAGTCGGTGTATGACGTCCAGGAGCGGTTGTCCACGAGGGATGCCCGTGCTTTCGCGGGGAGGTCGGATGCCTTTCCGGGAAGGGCGCCGCCCTGCTCGGGGCGGTGCGCAGCGGCGGCGGGGCCGACGGCTCCCACCGCGGCCGCCGCGACTGCGGCAGACAGGACGGTTCTGCGGGACGGCTGTGAGGCTCTGGTCATGAGCGGGTGACCCCCAGTGGTCCGAAGCGCGGTGGAGACGACGACCGTGGCCCAACTATGGACACAGGACGCCGACTTCTGCCAGCATCACGCGCCCCGCCGAACCCTTCAATATTGGTCGGGACCACTGACATCACCCGCCCGGCGGTATGCGCCACGACAGGGCGTCGCCGCCCGTCCGCAGTAGAGTCGGCGACCGCGGCACGCCGACCCGCGCCGCCCTCGTCCCCACTTCACGCCGTCCTCGCACCACACCAGGGAACCGCCATCCACGCCCTCGCCACCCGCCTGCGCCGGCTGCCGCCCTCCTGCGGGCCGGTCCGTCTGATCGGGATCGACGGGCATGCGGGCTCCGGAAAGACGACCTTCGCCGGGCGGCTGGCCGCCGCGCTCGACGACGCTCCCGTGCTGCATCTGGACGACATCGCCACGCACGAGGAACTGTTCGGCTGGACCGGGCGGCTGCTGAGCCAGGTGATCGAACCGCTCGACCGCGGCGAGACGGCGCACTACCTCCCCTACGACTGGCGCGCGCGGAACTTCGGCGCGCCCCGCTCGCTGCCCCCCGCACCGGTCGTCCTGGTCGAGGGTGTGGGCGCGGGCCGCCGTGCGCTCCGGCCGTACCTGGCGCGGCTGCTGTGGCTGGAGATGTCGAACGAGGAGGCATGGACACGGGGGCGCTCGCGGGACGGGGAGGAGCAGCGGGAGTTCTGGGCAGGGTGGGTCGCGGCGGAACGCCGGCATTTCGCCGAGGATCCCTCCCGGCCTCATGCCGATCTTCTGGTTCAGCAGAGGCCAGAGGGGTACGAGGTGCTGTCGGGACCTGCCGGGACTGCGGAATCGACCCTGTTCCTCACGCACGGTAACGGCCCGTCCGCGGTGTGCTGAACTCGTGAAGACCCTTGCGGAGGAACTTCCCCCAGTGCTTCAACTCGGCTTGACCCGGGGCCCGTACAGGACTTACGTTCTCAATGTGCGGTCATTCGAGACCGCCTCAGACGCGAAGCCCCCGGTTGTTCCCCCGTGATCGGGGGCTTCGTTCTGTCCGCGGCCCCCGTCTTCGGGCCCTCCAGGACACAATTCGTTCACCCTCGGTCACCGAGTGCAGTCTGCGCCGTCTGCTCCCACCTCGTAAGACGGGCCGTGCGGCACCCTTCGATGGGCGACCGACCCGCAGGTACGATGCCCTCGGTGCGACTTTCGGACGGCTGCAGAAACGCACCGATGCAACTCCCGTCCGCGGCACAGCGGTTCGACGAAGGCTGCCACGGGCACCGGCCCGGCGGCATACCGACGGGGGCACGGTTTGTGGGGGACGTGATGGATTTCGGCACGCGGGGCCCCAAGGCCCCGGCCGACCTCGCCTGGCTGCGAGGCGTGGACGCCTACACGATGGGCGCCTATCCGCAGGCCGAGGAGGAGTTCCGCGCCGCGGTGCGGATGGATCCCGGGATGGCCGACGGCTGGCTCGGGCTGCACGCGCTGCGGGTGGACACGACGACGGCGCTGCTGAGGATGTTCCGGCACCGGGAGCGCTTCGGGGAACAGCGCGCCCGCCACCGGCGCACCCTCAACTCCTGGTACTGGCTGGGCTGGTGGGTACAGCCCGTCCTGGAGAGCCCGCGCGATCTGCTGCTGGCCCACGCCTCGCACTGGCTCGACGGCCGCCACGTCCCGGAGCTGGACCGGGCGCTGGCCGGGCTGCCGCCCGTGGACACCGATCCCCAGGTCCGCTTCCTGCACGCGTGCCGCGCTTATCTGGTCAAGGACTGGGAACAACTGGTCCGGCACACGGACCCCTTGATCAACGACTCCATGCTGGGCATCGAGGCGGGACTCTTCGGTGGCATGGCCCGGGTTCGCCTGGAGATGTACGGACAGGCCGAACCGCTGCTGTCCACGGCTCTCATGCGATGTCGCAGCGAGCAGCCGCAGCGCAAGGAACTGCGGTACTGGCTGGCGCGGGCGCACGAGGGGACGGGCCGGTCCGCCGCCGCGCTCCCCCTGTACCGGGCCGTGCACCGGGTGGACCCCGCGTTCATGGACACCTCCGCGCGGCTCGCGGCGATCGCGGAGGGGGACGGGTACGACGACGCGGCGGACTTCGCGGCGATGGCGCTGACCGGGGGCGGCGACGTGTTGGACGGGCCGGACGGGGTGGACCCGCTCTTCGGTGTCGAGGGCCGGGACGTGAAGCTCTCGGAGCCGGATCTGCCGCCGCCGGGTGGGCTGCCGCCCGAGACGGTGGACACGGTGGTGCGGGAGAAGGCCGTGGTGCCCGTGCAGCCGCTGCCGGCCGGGCCGACCGATCCGGGGCTGCTGGAGGAGGCGCTCGCCGAACTGGAGCGCATGGTGGGTCTGGAGCCGGTGAAGCGCCAGGTCAAGGCCCTCTCGGCGCAGCTGAACATGGCGCGGCTGCGGGCGGGGCAGGGCTTGCCGGTACAACCCCCCAAGCGCCACTTCGTCTTCTCCGGGCCCTCGGGCACGGGCAAGACGACGGTCGCGCGCATCCTGGGCCGGGTCTTCTACGCCCTCGGTCTGCTCGGGGGCGACCACCTCGTGGAGGCACAGCGCGCCGATCTGGTGGGCGAGTATCTGGGCCAGACCGCGGTGAAGGCCAACGAGCTCATCGACTCGGCGATCGGTGGCGTCCTGTTCGTGGACGAGGCGTACTCGCTGTCCAACTCCGGGTACGGCAAGGGTGACGCGTACGGGGACGAGGCGCTGCAGGTGCTGCTGAAGCGCGCGGAGGACAACCGCGACCACCTCGTCGTGATCCTCGCGGGCTACCCGGAGGGCATGGACCGCCTGCTCGCCGCCAATCCCGGTCTGTCCTCCCGCTTCACCAGCCGCGTCGACTTCCCCTCGTACCGGCCGCTGGAGCTCACGTCCATCGGTGAGGTGCTCGCCGCGGAGAACGGGGACGTGTGGGACGAGGAGGCGCTCGATGAGCTGCGCTCCATCAGCGGGCATGTGGTGGACCAGGGGTGGATCGACGAGCTCGGCAACGGGCGGTTCCTGCGCACGCTGTACGAGAAGAGCTGTGCGTACCGCGATCTTCGTCTGTCGCTGTATCCGAGTACGCCGACCCGTGACGACCTGTCGACGCTTCGGCTGCCGGATCTGATGCAGGCGTATGGGGAGGTTCTCTCGGGGCGGGGGCCGCAGGATCCGTCTGCGTTGTGAGCGCGGCGGGGTGTGACCACGTTTTCTCCGCCCCCGCCGCCCCTACC